>NZ_VFMY01000001.1:307770-615540 GCF_006715305.1 Arthrobacter sp. SLBN-100 | reverse complement strand
GGAGGGACAGGCTGGCCACGTCCGATGCCTATTTGCTGTACCGGACAACGGCGGTCCCTTCCGGGATCTGGATCCTCCTGTTCAGTGTCCTTGTGGCGGGGTCCTGGCTGGTCGCCTGGCAACCTGTCTCGGCAATCCTGCCGTAGGGCGCATAGGGTGGTTTCATGAGCCAGGAAACTGAAAGCACCCAGCAGACGGACAGCGGCAAACCCACTGAACACAGCACGCGTGGCGCCTACGTAACAGGCGGAGCGGAGTTCAACCGCGACACCAACTACATCGAGGACCGGATTACCTCCGACGGCAGGCCGGGTCTCAACGGGGAGCCCGGTTGGCCGGCCGAGGCCGGACGTTACCGCCTCATTGCTGCAAGGGCCTGCCCCTGGGCCAATAGAACCGTGATTGTCCGCCGCCTCCTGGGGCTGGAGGACGCTATTTCCCTCGGCCAACCCGGCCCTACCCACGACGCCCGGTCCTGGACTTTTGACCTGGATCCCGGTGGAGTGGATCCGGTCCTGGGTATCGAACGCCTCCAGGAGGCCTATTTCAAGCGGTTCCCGGGCTACCCGCGGGGCATTACCGTTCCGGCGATTGTCGACGTGGCCACCGGCGAAGTGGTGACCAACAATTTCCCGCAGATCACGCTCGACTTTTCCACCGAATGGAGCCAGTTCCATCGGCCAGGCGCGCCCCGGCTTTACCCTGAGCATCTTCGGGAGGAGATCGACCAGGTCAACAAGCGGGTGTTTACCGAGGTTAACAACGGCGTCTACCGCTGCGGCTTTGCCGGTTCGCAGGAAGCGTATGACTCGGCCTACGAACGGCTCTGGACTGCCATGGACTGGCTGGAAGACCGCCTCTCCCGGCAGCGGTACCTGGTAGGCGACACCATCACGGAAGCCGACGTCCGGCTGTTCACCACCCTGGCCCGGTTCGACGCCGTCTACCACGGCCACTTCAAATGCAACCGCGAGAAACTGAGCGAGATGCCGGCCCTCTGGGGCTACGCCCGGGACCTGTTCCAGACCCCCGGGTTCGGTGACACCACCGACTTCGTGCAGATCAAACAGCACTACTACATCGTGCATGAGGACATCAATCCCACCGGCATCGTCCCTGCCGGCCCCGACCTGGGCGGGTGGCTGGAACCTCACGGGCGCGAGTCCTTGGGCGGCCGGCCCTTCGGGGAGGGAACCCCGCCGGGGCCGGTAAAGGCCGGTGAAGAAGTTGCGCCGGGCCACGGCGCGACTTCCTGAAGGGAAGCGTTTGCTCGCCTAGACTGGCCGCATGCAGACTTCTCAAGGCTTTGTAGCGCCCGGTTTCGAAAATGTACTGGAGCTGTTCGAATCGTTCCTGGCCGTGGACCCGCAGTACAGTGCACAGCTGTCCGTGTACCGGAACGGGGCGCAGGTGGTGGGGCTGGCCGGCGGGCCGGACATGGACGCGCAAACCATCACGGGCGCATACTCCTGCTCCAAGGGAGTGGCGGCCATGGTGATCGCACTACTGGTGCAGGACGGTCTGCTGGACCTCGACGCCCCCGTGGCCAAATATTGGCCGGAGTTTGCAGTCCAGGGCAAGGACCGGCTCCTGGTGCGGGAGGCGTTGTCCCACCAGGCCGGACTGATGGGAGTGGAGGGCGGGTTCGCCCTCGAAGAGTTCACTACTGCGCAGGCTGCTGCCCGGTTGGCGGCGGCGCGGCCCGCCTGGCATCCGGGCCGGCAGTTCGGCTATCACGCCCTGACCATCGGGATCATCATGGAGGAATTGTGCCGGCGCGCGGCCGGAGAATCGCTGCAAAGCATCTACGACCGGCGGATCCGGACGGCGCTGGGCATCGACTTCTTCCTTGGCCTGCCTGCGGAGCTGGAGCCCCGCTACCGAGACGTCCTGTACACCGCCGATCCCCAAGAGCCCTGGGTCGATCCCCTCAGCCTCGAGGGCCTGAACAGCAACGCCCCCGTCAGCACCGTTATGGAGCTGCCCAATCTCCGCAGCGTCCGGCGCGCAGGCATGTCGGCGGCCGGCGGGGTGGGGTCCGCGGAGGGACTGGCCCGGCTTTATGCAGCGGCCACCACGGGGACCGACGGTAAGGCAGCCTTCCTCAATCTGCAGACACAGGAGCTTATGTCCCAGGAGCAGGTGTGGGGCCTGGACCGTTCGTCCGGGCTCGACAACGCTTTCGCGGTGGTGTTTATGAAGCCGCATCCTTCCCGGAACTTCGGCAGCCACCGCGCCTTCGGCCACGAAGGCGCCAATGCCGCCCTCGGGTTTGCCGACCCCGCCTACGGCCTCGGTTTCGGTTACGTTCCCCGGCGTGCGGAGGACGGCCGGACGCCAGGAAAGGCGCACCGGCTGGCTGCTGCCGTGCGCCGTTCGGCAGCTGTCCTCTCCTGAACGGGCCGGCCCGGCGGGTTGCGTGCTTGACCTGCGCTTTTGTGGTTGCGGAGCAGGCCCCCTAGTGTAGTGCGGATGGGCAATTCTCGAGCACGTCCGGATATCCGATGGGCCAGGGGAACCCAACTCTTAAAGCAGGCAGTGGAGGAACTGTCCGCGGCGTTCGCTGCACAGCGCCTGCAGTTGGCGTCCAAAGCGGCACTGGCCGCGGGGGTGGCATTTTTCATCGCCCCGCTGATGCCCGGCAGCGCGTCACATTACGCCTACTACGCGCCCCTGGGGGCCCTGGTGGCGATGTACCACAACGTGGCCGGTTCCGTTCGGCAGGGCCTGGAAGCCCTCACCGGACTGGCCGTGGGCATCGGGCTCGCGGTGGTCCTGGTCAACATCGCGGACCCGTCACCATTGACGGTGGCGGTTTTTATGGGGATCGGGGTGCTGCTGGGCGGCCTGCCGGGCCTCGGTTCAGGCAGTGATTGGATTCCGACGGCGGCCCTGCTGGTCCTGCTGGTGGGCGGAAACAATGCCGGTGACTTTTCCTTCGGCTACCTGGTGCAGATGGCTGCCGGCGTCGCAGTAGGCATCGCCGTTAATTTCCTGGTCTTTCCCCCGCTCCACCTGAAAGCAGCAGCGGCAAGCCTTGATGACCTCCGCCTCGCCCTGGGCAGGCAGTTGACAGACATGGGTACCGCGCTGAAGGAAGAGTGGCCGCCCGAGCACGACGAATGGTCGCGCCGCTCGGACGAGCTGGCAACGGCCACGCGCTCGGTCCGGCACCTCGTCAAGGAGGCCGACGCCAGCCGGAGGGCCAACCCCCGGCGCCGGCTCCACCCCCGCGACATGGACCTGGACTACCGCAACCTCCGGCAACTTGAACGGGTCACGTTCCACGTCCAGGACATGACGGACGTGCTCTCGGACGTGATCTGGGAAAGCGACGTGCCCTACACCGTTCCGCTGCAGGACAACGTTCCCCTCGCCGACGCCATCACGGCAACCGGTGAACTGCTGCGCTCCTTCAGTAACGACGATCCGCAACAGCAGGCGGAGCGCTTCAAGGCCGCCGAGACGGCGGTGGACTCCTGCATGGCGTCCACCGCGGGACGGGAGCTGGACCGACGGGAGCTGGACCAGGGTGTCCTCCCCGCATCCGAATCGATCCTTCTCAGCCTGCACCGGATCCTGCGTTCCGTCCGTCCGGGAACTGAGGCCGCGCCGTCGTAAAACGGAGGCCTAGAGCACGGCAACGGAGCCGCTGAAATGCCGGCGGCCCGAACGGGGGCTCCACGCTGCGAAGTCGGAACGCTCCCACGCCCCGAAAGTCCCCTGGGCGCTGCTGATATCCAGGGCAACCCCGCAGGGCAGGAACACCGGCGCCTCAAAATCGACATCCCAGGTGAAAGAATCGCCGCGGACAGCACCGACATCGGCGAGCGCCCGGGAGGCCAGGTACATTCCGTGGGCGATTGAGCGCCGCATGCCCAATGCCTTCGCTGAAAGCACACTGAGGTGGATGGGGTTGAAGTCGCCGGACACCGCTGCGTACGCCCTGCCGGTATCAACCCCAAGCTGCCACAGTGCCGTGGGATTGGGGGCCTTGAAGTCGGCACGCACGGGCGCGGGCGAGGGTTTGTCGATTCCCGGCAGGAAGACCCCCTTCGCGAGATAGGTGGAGACACCACGCCAGCAGGTGTCCGCTGACCCGGTCCGGCGCACTTCGCTGACCACGTCCACTTGGGTACCCCCACGGTGTCCGCGCAGGTTTTCCACGTGGGCCGTAATGTCCAGGGCGTCCGTGAAAAGCACCGGAGACCGATGTTCCACGCTGTTTCGGAGGTGGATCATGCCGAGCAGGGGAAGTGGAAAGTCGTCCCTGTTCATCACGCTCATGGCCAGGGGAAACGAGAGGGCGTGGATGAAACCGGCCGGCAGGACGTCACTGGCGGTTTCACCGATGAGGTGCTGGTAGGCCGTCAGGTTCCCGACGTCCACGCTCACCCCGCGGACCTCGTGGCTCTCAGCCGGCAGGGCGGAACCATCATGGGTACCCAGCAGCCGCCTGCGTGCCGCCTGGGCTGCCGCATTGATGTACAGCTTGGAAAGCGACGGCATCTCCCCCAGGATGACCGGCTGCGCTGGGATCATGCCCCCACCAGGTTCTGTCCGCAGACCCGCAGCACCTCGCCGTTGATACCGCCGGCGGCGTCACTGGCCAGGAAAGCGATGGTTTCCGCGACGTCGGTTGGCTGCCCGCCCTGCTGCAGCGAGTTCAGGCGGCGGCCCACCTCCCGCAGGGCAAAGGGTATCCGGGCCGTCATCTCGGTTTCGATGAAGCCCGGTGCCACGGCATTGACGGATCCCCCAAGGGCAGCGATCAACGGCGCGGTGGCCCGGACCATTCCCATCACGCCTCCCTTGGAAGCCGCATAGTTTGTCTGGCCGCGGTTGCCCGCAATGCCGCTGGTGGAAGCGACGGAGACTATCCGGGGAGACGAGCGGAAGTGTTCCGACGCGAGCAGGGCTTCGTTGATCCGGAGCTGCGCGGCAATGTTGATATCGATGACCGAACTCCAGCGGGACTGGTCCATGTTGGCCAGGAGTTTGTCCCTGGTAATTCCGGCGTTGTGGACCATGATGTCGAGGTGCCCGTGCCGCTGCGCGGTGTGCTCGAGGATCCGTTGTCCGGCGTCCTCCCTGCTGATGTCCAGCTGGAGGGCAGTGCCTTTGACCTCGTTGGCGACCTCGGCCAGGTGGTCCCCGGCCGCGGGGATATCCACCAGCACCAGTGCGGCGCCGTCGCGGTGCAGGGTCCTGGCGATGGCAGCACCGATACCCCGCGCTGCTCCGGTGACGACGGCAACCCTTCCCGCCAGGGGTTGCCCGACGTCCTGGGGAAGTTCGCCTGCCGTCGTCGATACCGTCACGAACTGGCCGTCCACAAAGGCGGACCGGCCGGAGAGGAAGAACCGGACCGCCCCCAGCGTGCTGGGGCTTGTTGCCCCCACCCCCGGTGCCAGGAGCACACCGTTGCCGGTGGCGCCGGCGCGCAGTTCCTTGGCCAGGGAGCGCAGGAACCCGTCCACCCCCTGCCGGGCGGCAGCCTGGGCCGGTGAGGAAGCGTCGGAGGCCGGCTTGGAAAGGGTGATGATCCGGCCTCCGGGGCCGAGGTCCCGAAGGGAAGCCGCGGCGGCAAGGATGGGCTTCGCCAGGTCTTCGGGGCGTGCCACTTCGTCCAGTACCAGGATTATAGCGCCGAGCTTCTCCCGCGGAACGGCATGTCTCCTGACATCGAGGCCCCAGGACAGCAGCTCGGCTGCCAGGCTGTCGGCGCCGGCCGTGTCTCCCTGGACCACAAGGGGCCCGCTGATCGGCGGCTGGCCCGGCTGGTACCGGCGCAGGACCGCCGGCTGGGGCAGCCCAAGCTTCCTGGCGACATTCCTGCCCAGGCCGTGGTTGACGAGTTGTGCATACTTGTCAGTCATCAGGGCCCCCTACACTGATTCCAGAATCGCGGCGACGCCCAGGCCGCCGGCTGCGCAGACCGAGACCAGGCCCCTTGCGGGACGGCCCTCCGTACTGGCCTTGGCGTGCAGCGTCTTGGCAAGCGACGCGACGATCCGGCCACCTGTTGCAGCGAAGGGATGGCCGGCAGCGAGGGAGGACCCGTTAACGTTCAGCCTGGACCGGTCAATGGTTCCGAAAGCGCCTTCCAGGCCCAGCCTTGTCCGCCCGAAGTCTTCGTCCTCCCATGCGGCCAGCATGCTCAGGACCGTGGACGCGAAGGCTTCATGGATCTCGAAGAAGTCAATGTCCGCCAGGGTGAGCCCCTGCCGGGCGAGCAGCCTGGGGACGGCGAAGACCGGTGCCATCAGCAAGCCGTCCTTCCCGTGCACAAAGTCCACAGCGGCAGCTTCAGCGTCCACCACGGCAGCCAGTTTGGGCAGGTCCCGGGCGTCGGCCCACTCGTCCGAGGCCAGCAGGACAGTGGAGGCTCCGTCGGTCAGCGGAGTGGAGTTGCCCGCCGTCATGGTCGCATCCGCCCCGAGGTTCTTCCCGAAGACAGGCTTCAGCCCTGCGAGCTTGTCCAGTGATGTGTCGGCACGCAGGTTCCCGTCACGGGTCAGGCCCCGGTAAGGAGTGAGGAGGTCATCGAAGAACCCGGTGTCGTAGGCCGCTGCGAGGTTCCGGTGGCTGTTGCGTGCCAGTTCATCCTGCGCCTCCCGGGGGACCTTCCACTGCGAGGTGGTGAGCGCCTGGTGCTCCCCCATGGAAAGGCCTGTCCGGGGCTCGGACGTTCCGGGGGCCAACGGGGCAAGGTCTTTAGGCCGCAGGCGGCTGAGGATCTGCAGGCGCTGGGGAAGGCTCCGGGCCCGGTTGAGGTCGAGGATGACTTCGCGAAGCCCTTCGCTGACCACCACGGGTGCGTCCGATGCGGAGTCAACACCGCCTGCGATTCCCGAGTCGATCTGGCCCAGCTTGATCTTGTTGGACAGGCCCACGACGGTCTCAAGTCCGGTGGCGCAGGCCTGCTGGAGGTCATAAGCGGGTGTCTCGGGTGACAAGGCCGAGCCCAGGACTGCTTCCCGGGTGAGGTTGAAGTCCCGGGAGTGCTTCAGTACGGCGCCCCCGGCCACTTCCCCAATCCGCTCGTCCTGCAGGCCAAAGCGCGCTATCAGCCCATCCAGCGCCGCCGTCAGCATGTCCTGGTTTGAGGACTTGGCATACGCCCCGCCGGCCCGGGCGAACGGAATCCTGTTGCCGCCGACGATGATTGCCCTGCGGAGCCCCGGGTCGGAGGCTGCGGCAGGAGTGGCAGGTTCGGGTCCGGTAGTGGTCTGTCCGTCAATGGACATGGATATCTCCTCGGGTCACGTGCGGTTACCGATACCCAGCGTACCTGATACGCTGGGTATCGTGAACATCCAGCAAACCGGCTCCTCACCTGCGCCCGCTGCTGCCGGCGCTGACGGCCGCTCTTCACGTTGGCAGAGCCACCGGGAGGAACGCCGCCGGGAGCTGATCAAGGCAGCCCGCCGGGCCGTGCACGCACTGGGCAGTGACGCGTCGATGGAGGACATTGCGGCTGCCGCCGGTACGTCAAAGTCCGTGTTCTACCGTTATTTCGGGGATAAGGCAGGACTCCAGCAAGCAGTGGGTGAGGTTGTCCTCGGCCAGATGCAGCGCCGGATCCGGGAGGCCGCCCAGAGTGCGGACACTCCCCGTGAAGGGCTCCTGGCCATGGTCACCGCCTACCTGCAGATGGCCAGCACCAGTCCCAACGTCTACACCTTTGTCACCCGCCACACCGCCGACATGGACAGTACCCAGGACCCGGGAGCAGGGTCCGCCGCCCTGGGCCACTTCTTTGACGCCGTCGCCGAAATGATCGCCACGCCCATGCGCTCCCACCTGGGCGACGGCAAGGAAGCGGTTATCGGCTACTGGCCCAAAGCGGCCATCGGCATGGTCCGGAACGCGGGCGAGCAATGGCTCAGCACCCCCGCCTCCCCTGCCAAGCCCGGGCAGGAAGCGATGGCGCGGCAGATCACCGACTGGCTCTGCATCGGCGTCGCCCCCGAGCTGTCCCCGTCCACCCGGACATAACAATCCATTGCCGACCCCTCGCCATTGCCCCCAGCGGCTCCTACGAGCCGCAGAACCATACCCGCCTGTCAGCACCAACGAAGGACTATGACATGACTGAACTAGTGGATCGCCCCGCAAGAAGAAGGCAGCGCCCCGCCACAACGGCAGCTGCCTCCGGAGCAGCTGCAGCACATCCCGCCGTCGACGTCGACGCGCTGGGTGAACAGCTCCTGGGCAAGTGGGCAGCAGCCCGGCGCCAGGCCCGGGCCCTTGCAGCACGCCCCGAGCTGCATAAGGTCGAGGGGCTCACTCATACCGAGCACCGCGCCAGGGTGTCCGGGCAGCTGAAGTACCTGGTGGAGAACGAAGCGGTCCACCGCGCCTTCCCGGAGTCGCTGGGTGGTTCCGATGACCATGGCGGAAACATCGCTGGTTTTGAGGAACTGGTAGTGGCGGATCCTTCTCTGCAGATCAAGGCAGGTGTGCAGTGGGGGCTCTTCGGTTCCGCCGTGATGCATCTCGGCACTGCTGAGCACCATGCGAAGTGGCTCCCCGGCATCATGAGCCTTGAAATCCCCGGCTGCTTTGCGATGACCGAGACCGGACACGGTTCCGACGTGGCCAGCATCGCCACGACCGCTACTTACGATCCCGCCGCCGGCGAATTCGTGGTGCACACGCCGTTCCGCGCAGCGTGGAAAGACTACATCGGCAACGCCGCCATCGACGGCCTGGGCGCCGTAGTGTTCGCCCAGCTGGTGACCCGGGACGTCAACCATGGGGTCCATGCGTTCTATGTGGACCTCCGGGACCCGGTCACAGGGGAGTTCCTGCCCGGCATCGGCGGCGAGGACGACGGCATCAAAGGCGGGCTCAACGGGATAGATAACGGCCGGCTGCACTTCACCAACGTGCGAATCCCGCGGACCAACCTGCTGAACCGCTACGGCAACGTCGACGCGGCCGGGACCTACAGCTCCCCTATCGCCAGCCCCGGCCGGCGCTTCTTCACCATGCTGGGAACCCTGGTGCAGGGCCGCGTGTCCCTCGATGGTGCTGCCGTGGCAGCCTCCAAGGTCGCCCTGAAGGCGGGCATCCAGTACGCCACCGAGCGCCGTCAGTTCAATGCCTCCTCCCATACGGAAGAGGAGGTGCTGCTCGACTACCAGCGCCACCAGAAACGCCTGTTCACCAGGCTGGCCACCACCTACGCGGCGGGTTTTGCCCACGAGCAGCTTCTGCAGAAGTTCGACGACGTCTTCTCCGGCGCCCACGACACCGACGTAGACCGCCAGGACCTGGAAACCCTCGCTGCCGCGCTGAAGCCGCTCAGCACCTGGCATGCCCTGGACACCCTGCAGGAATGCCGGGAGGCCTGCGGCGGCGCCGGCTTCCTGATCGAGAACCGCTTCGCCTCGTTGAGGGCGGACCTGGACGTGTACGCCACCTTCGAAGGCGACAACACCGTGCTGCTGCAGCTCGTGGCCAAACGGCTCCTGGCGGACTACGCCAAGGAATTCCGCACCGTGGACTTCGGCGTGCTGGCCCGTTACGTGGTGGGCCAGGCCACCGGGGCGGCCATCCACCGCACCGGCCTGCGCCAAGTGGCCCAGTTCGTCGCTGACACCGGTTCAGTGCAGAAGGCCGCGATCGCCCTCCGTGACGAGGAAGGCCAGCGCGCGCTGCTCACCGACCGGGTGCAGACCATGGTGGCTGAGGCCGCAACAGCGCTCAAGGGCACGGGGCGGTTGTCGCAGGAACAGGGCGCAGCCCTGTTCAACGGGCACCAGAACGAACTGATCGAGGCAGCCCAGGCGCACGCCGAGCTGCTTCAGTGGGAGGCTTTCACGGACGCGCTGGGCGATGTTACGGACCCTGGCACCAAAACCGTGCTGACCTGGTTGCGGGACCTGTTCGGCCTGTCCCTGATCGAAACGAACCTGTCCTGGTACCTCATGAACGGCCGCCTCTCAATGCAGCGGGGCCGGACGGTGGGCGAGTACATCAACAGGCTGCTGGTGAAAATCCGCCCGCATGCCCTGGACCTCGTGGACGCCTTCGGATACGGAGAAGACCACGTGCGGGCAGCCATCGCCACCGGCGCCGAGAAGGAACGGCAGGACGAGGCGCGCGCCTACTTCCGTAGCCAGCGGGCGAGCGGCAAGGCATCTGTGGAGGAGAAGCTCCTGCTGGCGCGGAGCGCCGGGAACCGCGGTTAAGCGTCCCCCCAACGGCAATAAACGACGACGGCGCCGCCCACCTTGCGGGGTGGGCGGCGCCGTCGTCGTGGGTTGCCTGGAAACGCTAGCTCTGGGCCGGCAGCACAGAGCGGTACACGTCGAGTGTGGTTTCCGTGATGGATTCCCAGGAGAAGTGCTTTTCGGCGCGCTCCCGGCCGGCCTGTCCCATGGCGCGGGCGCGCTCGGGATCCGAGACCACCTCGGTGAGGGCGGCAGCGAACTCGGTGACGAACTTTTCCGGGTCGAGGGGTGTGCCGGTGCCGTCGGTGACCTGCTCCAGTTCCACGAGCAGGCCGGTCTGGCCGTGCTCCACCACCTCGGGGATGCCGCCGGTGGCGCTGGCCACCACAGCGGCCCCACAGGCCATGGCTTCCAGGTTCACGATGCCCAGCGGTTCGTAGATGGACGGGCAGGCAAACGCGGTGGCGTGGCTAAGCACCTGGATCAGTTCATGGCGGGGCAGCATGCGCTCGATGAGCACCACGCCGGAGCGCTCGCGCTGCAGGTCCTCGATCAGGCGGGCCGTCTCGGCGGCAAGCTCCGGGGTATCGGCAGCGCCCAGGCACAGGACCAGTTGGACGTCGGCGGGGAGCTTTGCCGCCGCGCGCAGGAGGTAAGGGACGCCCTTCTGGCGGGTGTTCCGGCCCACAAACACCACGCTCGGCTTGTCCGGGTCGATGCCCAGGGCGCGGATGGCGTCGTCGTTCTCGTCGCGTTGCCACAGCTCGACGTCGATGCCGTTGTGGACCACGCGGACCTTGGCCGGATCAACGTTCGGGTAGCTCCGCAGGATGTCCTGCCGCATGCCCTCAGAGACGGCGATGATGGCGGCGGCTGCCTCGTAGGCGGTCTTTTCCACCCAGGAGGACAGGGCGTATCCGCCACCGAGCTGCTCCGCCTTCCAGGGGCGCAGCGGCTCAAGGCTGTGGGCACTGAGCACGTGTGGAATGCCGTGCAGCAGGGAAGCGAGATGCCCTGCCATGTTGGCGTACCAGGTGTGCGAATGGACCAGGTCCGCGCCCTCGATGTCCGGGACGATGCGCAGGTCCACCCCCAGCGTCTGCACCGCGGCGTTGGCCGAGCCCAGGTCCTCCGGCACCGAGTACGACGCCACCGCCGCACCATGATAGTCGGCGTCGCGCGGAGCCCCAAATGCACGAACGCGCAGGTCAACGTGCTTGCTCAGCACCCTGCTCAATTCGGCTACGTGGACTCCGGCGCCTCCATAGATCTCCGGCGGAAACTCTTTAGTCACAATGTCTATTCGCACATGACCCAAGGTAGTCCTTCGCGGATAACTGTTCTAGTGTGAAGAAGTCCGGGCATGCCGGACTGTCTTGGGGAGTTACGAAGGCGTACAGGAGCGACCATTATGCCGTTGAACAAAAAAGTCCTGGCCATTGTCCTCGCGGGTGGCGAGGGAAACAGGCTGATGCCACTGACGGCAGACCGCGCGAAACCGGCGGTGCCCTTCGCCGGAAGTTACCGCCTGATCGATTTCGCCCTTTCCAACCTGGTGAATTCCCGCTACCTGCAGATCGTTGTGCTCACCCAGTACAAGTCGCACAGCCTTGACCGGCACATCTCCGAGACCTGGCGCATGTCCACCCAGCTGGGTAATTACGTGGCTTCAGTGCCGGCCCAGCAGCGCGTGGGCAAGAGCTGGTTCCTGGGCAGTGCCAACGCCATCTACCAGTCCCTGAACCTCATCCACGACGCCAACCCGGACATTGTTGTGGTGGTCGGCGCCGACCACGTCTACCGCATGGACTTTGCCCAGATGGTGGCGCAGCACGTCCACAGCGGCGCCAAGGCAACCGTGGCCGCCGTACGCCAGCCCCTTAGCATGGCCAACCAGTTCGGCGTCATCGAAGTGGACCAGAACGATCCCCAGAAGATTGCGGCGTTCGTCGAAAAGCCCGCGAGCACCCCCGGCCTGGCAGCCGATCCCACCCAATTCCTTGCCTCCATGGGCAACTACGTCTTCGACGCCGACGCACTCGTCGCGGCGCTGCACGTGGACGCTGAACGGCTGGACACCAAGCACGACATGGGCGGGGACATCATCCCCTACTTCGTGAACCAGGGCGAGGCCGGCGTCTACGACTTCACGCTGAACGACATCCCCGGCTCCACCGAGCGTGACCGCACCTACTGGCGCGACGTTGGCACCATCGACTCCTTCTACGACGCCCACATCGACCTCATCTCCCCGCTGCCGGTCTTCAACCTCTACAACTCCGAGTGGCCCATCTACACCCGTCAGAGCATCTCGCCGCCGGCTAAATTTGTCCGCGGCCAGAACGACACCGTGGGAACGGCCCTTGACTCGATCGTTTCCAGTGGCGTGGTGATTTCCGGCGGCGTCGTGGAAGGTTCGGTCCTTTCCAACGATGTCTTCGTGGGAACCAGCAGTCGGGTCATCGACTCGGTCCTGATGGACAAGGTCCACGTCGGTGCAGGTGCAGTGATCAACCGCGCCATCATCGACAAGAACGTCAAGGTACCGGCGGGCGCTGCCATCGGGCTGGACCCGGAGCTGGACCGTGCCCGCGGTTTCAAGGTCACAGAATCGGGAATCACCGTGCTCTCCAAGGGCCAGGAAGTCCCTGAGCCGGGCGAGGCCGAGCGCCAGCTCGCGGCGGACAACCTGCACCTCGTGCCGAATGCCGTCAAGGCCGCCGTTGAGAAGTACCCGAGTGTGCGCGAATCGGTGGACAAAGTGGCCGAAAGGCACGCCGCGGCCGCCGCGGACGCTGCGGACGCTGCACCTGCCGCACGCATTTCCTGAACGTTCCTCCCCGGAACTTCCCCGCGGCCCCTGTGATGGTGGGTCCGCGGGGTGTCCCAGGCTGTAAAATCAGTACAATGAGCTCCCCCGATCTGACGCCTGAGGAAATCCAGGCATGCCTCAAGGTCCTCAACACGATCCACGCCTATGACGAGGAGCACCCGGACTACATCTCGGTGCGCCGCGCCACCGGCAAGATGTTCAAGGCCGTCAAGAGGCACCGCCGGGTCAGCAAACGGGACCTGATTTCCGAGGCTGACCGGGCAGTCATCGCCCAGACCGCAACCGCAGCCCCTGACCGGATCGACGACGAAACCCGCGGCAACAAGCTGGCCACCTCCGCCACCGGCAAGGTTGCCGGGCACCTGATCCGCTCGCGCCCGTGCTACATCTGCAAGCAGCACTACACCCAGGTTGACGCCTTCTATCACCAGCTGTGCCCGGAGTGCGCCGCGTTCAGCCACAGCAAGCGGGACGCCCGGACCGACCTGACCGGCCGCCGTGCGTTGCTCACCGGCGGGCGTGCGAAGATCGGGATGTACATCGCGCTCCGGCTGCTCCGCGACGGCGCCCACACCACCATCACCACCCGGTTCCCCAAGGACGCCGCGCGCCGGTTTGCCGCCATGGAAGACAGCGGCGAGTGGCTGCACCGGCTCCGCATTGTTGGTATCGACCTGCGCGACCCCGCGCAGGTCATGGCCCTGACCGACTCACTCAACGAGGCCGGGCCGCTGGACATCATCATCAACAACGCGGCCCAGACCGTGCGCCGGTCAGGCAACGCCTACAAGCCCCTGGTGGACGCCGAGGATGAGCCGCTGCCGGCTGCCCTCGAACACGCCCACGGCGGCCCCGAACTGGTGACCTTCGGCCACGCGCACGACAAGCACCCCCTGGCCCTGGCCAGCAGCGTCACTGAGCATCCGGTCCTCGCTGGAGATGCCATCACATCGTTGGCTCTTTCCACCGGTTCGGCTTCGCTGGAGCGGATCGCCTCCGGGACGGCGATCGACGCCGGCGGGCTGGTTCCGGACCTGGCCACCATCAACAGCTGGACCCAGGTGGTGGACGAGGTGGATCCGCTGGAGATGCTCGAGGTCCAGCTCTGCAACGTCACTGCTCCGTTCCTCCTGGTCAGCAGGCTGCGGCCCGCCATGAAACTGTCCGCCGCACGGCGGAAGTACATCGTGAACGTCTCGGCCATGGAAGGCCAGTTCTCGCGCGCGTACAAGGGCCCTGGCCACCCCCACACAAACATGGCCAAAGCTGCGCTGAACATGATGACCCGGACCAGCGCCCAGGAGATGCTGGACACGGACGGGATCCTGATGACGGCGGTGGATACCGGCTGGATCACGGACGAACGCCCCCACTTCACCAAGGTCCGGCTTATGGAGGAGGGCTTCCATGCGCCCCTGGACCTCGTGGACGGTGCGGCACGCGTCTACGATCCAATCGTGATGGGCGAGAACGGCGAAGACCAGTACGGGGTGTTCCTGAAGGACTACAAGCCCAGCCCCTGGTAGGCGTATGCTCAGCGGCATGACATCCCCCGAGGTACAGAATCTGGAACACCACGAGTGCTGGGCCATGCTGCGGACGGTCTCGGTGGGCCGGCTCGCTGTGCTGGCCGACGGGCGCCCGGACATCTTCCCCATCAACTACACAGTCGACGGCGGGACGCTCGTCTTCCGCACTGGAGAAGGCACAAAGCTGGCCGGCGCCTCGAAAGGCGCCCCGGTTGCACTGGAGGCCGACGGCGTGGATCCGGACACCGGTCTCGCCTGGAGCGTTGTGGCCAAAGGCACAGCCAGCGTCGTCACCGGAACGGAGCAGGTGATGGAGACTGCACAGCTCTACCTCTTCCCCTGGCAAGCGGGGAAGAAGGACGCTTTCGTAAGGATCACACCCGACAGCATCACCGGCCGCCGCTTCAAGGTCACCGAGCCACTGACCTGGTGGACCCAGCTCAGCGGGGCCACCAAGGCGTCGCCGGAGTAGGAACGGGGCCGGCCTGCCCAAGGCCGGACCGGCCGCCGTCATTGATCAGGCGAGCTGCGTGATTTCCACGCTGACATTCAGCGCCGAGCCGCCCCCGCCGGACAGGATGCCCTTCAACGGGGGCACATCACGGTAGTCCCTGCCCCGGGCGACCGTGACGTGGAAGTCCCCGGCAGGCTTGTGGTTGGTGGGGTCCCAGCTCCGCCAGTCGCCGTCCCACCACTCCAGCCAGGCGTGCGACTGCCCGGCCACCGTCTCGCCGATGCCCGCACTGGATCGCGGGTGCAGGTAACCCGAAACATACCGGGCCGGGATGCCGCAGCTGCGCAGCGAACCGATGGCGAGGTGGGCGAGGTCCTGGCATACGCCCTTGCGCTGGCCCCACGCCTCCTCCGCGTTGGTGGTGACGGCGGTGGAACCCGACATGTACGTCATCTCGCCGCGCATCCACTCAAAGACCGCCATGGCGGCGTCGTGCGGGTTCTTCCCGGCAACCACCCCGGGAATGATGCCCAGGACTTCGTCCCCGGGCCCACTCAGCCTGGACTGCGGAAGCCAGTCACTGAAGGTGTTGCGGGTCTCGGGTGAAGCCAGGACGTCCCAGCCCGCGATATCCGACTCAGACGGTATCTTCCCGGCCCGGTGCACCTCCACGGTGATGTTGGAGACCACCTCGAGGTGCTCATGCGGCATCTGCATGTCGAACGCAGTAACCTTGGTCCCCCAGTAGTCACGGTAGGTGCTGACAGCCGCCTGGGTGGGTGAAACCTTCACCACCGATTCCAGCACCACCTGCTGGGAATCGGTGAGCGGTGTCATCCTGGCCTCGTTGTAGGACAGGGTGACGCGCTTGTTGTACTTGTAGGCCGTCTTGTGCACGATGCTCAGCCGGGTCATGAAACTTCTCCCACCCAGGCCAGTTCGTCCGCCTGATTGAAGTACTTACGGGAAATGGCGTCGGAGGCCTGGGACACTGCCTTCTGCACCCGCTCCATATGTTCCGGCAGTTCGGACATCAGGTCGTCGGTGCGGTGGAACTCAAGGAAGGTCCGGGCCTGCCCCACAATACGGCGGGCGTCGTTGATAAAGCCCACCCGCTGGGCGGAGGGATCCAGTTTTGCCAGGCACTCGTCGGCATCGCGCAGGGCATAGACGATGGAGCGCGGGAACAGCCGGTCCAGCAGCAGGAACTCGGCCGCGTGCTGGTCACCGAAGGCCGCCCGCCTTGTGCGCAGGAAGGACTCGTAGGCACCGGCGCACCGGAGCATGTTGACCCAGGACATACCTGCGGACAGGACGTCACGGGTGGAAAGCATACGGGCGGTCATGTCAGCACGCTCCAGCGAGCGTCCGAGGACGAGGAACAGCCAGCTTTCGTCATGGCTCACGGTGGTGTCCGCGAGGCCGCTGACCATGGCGGTGCGCTCCAGGGTCCAGTTGCAGAACCGGTAGGTGCCCACCACGTCCTTGCGGTGCTGGCTCAGCCCGTAATACGTGGTGTTCAGGCTCTCCCACAGGCCGGACGAAACGGTCTCCCTCGCCCGCCGGGCGTTCTCCCGGGCAGCACCGAGAGACCCCGCGATGGAAGTGGCACTGGTTTTGTCGTAGGCCAGGGCATGGAGCAGCTCCGGCAGGCCGAAGTCTTCACTTTGCGGGCGCGCGCCCATCACCGCCAGGAGCTCCTGGGCCACGCTTTTGCGTTCCTCCATGGGGAGGTGGTTCAGGCGTTCCAAGTGGACGTCGAGGATGCGGGCGGTGCCGTCGGCCCGTTCCACATACCGGCCGATCCAGAAAAGGGACTCGGCAATACGGCTAAGCATTCGCGGTTACCTCCTGCGGGCGCGAAACTGTAAAAGACATTGGCTCGGTAGCGGCCGTGCTCACTGCTGCTGCTCCGACTGGCGGTCACGCCAGTTACTTTCCACCGGCCATACGGAGACGCGTTCGCGGACGTTGATGGAGGGCCGCGGCACGGTTTCCACGGGAACCTGCGGCGAATCCGCCAGGACCCAGGTGTCCTTGGAGCCGCCGCCCTGGCTGGAGTTCACAATCAGTGAGCCTTCTTTCAGGGCCACGCGTGTGAGCCCGCCGGGCAGCACCCAGACGTTCTCGCCGTCGTTCACTGCGAAAGGACGCAGGTCCACGTGACGGGGGCCAAACTTGTCCCCGCTCAGCGTGGGCACCGTGGAGAGTTGCAGCACCGGCTGCGCGATCCAGCCACGGGGGTCTGCGATGACCCGCTGGCGGAGGGCGTCGAGTTCGTCCTTGGAGGCGTCCGGGCCAATGACCAGGCCCTTGCCGCCGGAGCCGTCCACCGGCTTGACCACGAGCTCTGACAGGTTGTCCAAGGTGTACTCCCGCGCTTCCTTCTCCTCGAGGCGGTAGGTGTCCACATTGGCGATAATGGGCTCCTCGCTCAGGTAGTAGCGGATCAGGTCAGGGACGTAACTGTAGACCAGTTTGTCGTCGGCAACGCCATTGCCCACGGCGTTGGCGATGGTCACCCCGCCTGCCCGGGCGGCGTTAACGAGTCCGGGGCAGCCCAGCATCGAATCGGCCCGGAACTGCAGCGGGTCCAGGAAATCGTCGTCGATCCGCTTGTAGATGACGTCGACGCGCTGCTCGCCGGCGGTGGTGCGCATGTAGACGCGGTTGCCGCGGCAGATGAGGTCGCGGCCCTCCACCAGTTCAACACCCATGAGGCCGGCCAGCAGGGTGTGCTCGAAGTAGGCGCTGTTGAACACGCCTGGCGTGAGGACGACGACGGTGGGATCGTCCACGCCGGCGGGCGCGGTTTTGCGCAAGGCCGAGAGGAGCCGGCGGGGGTACTCCTCCACCGGGCGGATGAGCTGCTGGCCGAAGGCTTCGGGCAGGCCCTTGGCCATGGCGCGCCGGTTTTCCAGGACGTAGCTCACGCCGGAGGGGACGCGCACGTTGTCCTCCAGCACCCGGAATGTGCCGGCGGCATCGCGGACCACGTCGATGCCGGAGATGTGCACCCGGACGCCGCCGGCCGGTTCGAAGCCGTGCACCTGGCGGTGGAAGTGCGCACTGGTGGTTACCAGCTGACGCGGGATCACGCCGTCGGACACTACCGTCATCTTGTCGTATACATCGTTGAGGAACGCCTCGAGCGCACGGACGCGCTGCGCGACGCCCCGTTCCATCACATCCCATTCCGCGGCCGGGATCACCCGCGGGACGATATCCAGCGGGAACGGGCGCTCCTCACCGGCGAAATCGAAGGTGACACCACGGTCCAGGAAGGTGCGGGCCATTGAATCGGCACGTGCACTGACGTCGGCGAGGGACAGCTTGCGAAGGGCGTCCGCCACTTGCTCATAAGAGCTCCGGGCCTGTTGACCGGGGGCGAACATCTCGTCGTAGGCTCCGGTCCGGCCGGCGGCCACGGAGTAATCCTGGAATAGGTCTGACATGTCCTCAAGCCAACCATCTTTTTGTTTCGAATTCATTACTGCCATCCATTCTGGCGTGTTGGCGGAAGCGGCCTGGTTCGCGGATTCCGCAACTTTTCCGGCACAGTAGGTGAGTGCCCGTCAGCAGAAGCCTCCGAACCCCGGGTGCGGGCCTGCCTGAACGTGCCGACCGGCTCATCCCGGGCCTGGCCACAGCGGCCCTTGCGCTGGCCGCGGCTTTCCTCGTCCACCGGCTGGTTCCCGCACTTCCGGCCATGACCCTGGCCGTCGTTTTGGGCGTCCTGGCAGCCAACCTGCCCGCGGCCGGGGTGTGGACGGCCGGCAGGGCCCGGCCAGGGCTGGACTTCGCGGGCAAGCACCTGATGCGCGGCGGGATCATCCTGCTGGGGCTGAAGGTGAGCATCATGGACGTCCTGGGACTGGGCTGGCTTGCCCTGGTCCTGATCGCAGGGGTGGTCGCTGCCAGTTTCGGCGGCACCTACCTGATCTCCCGGCTGTTCCGGCTGCCGCCCGTGACCTCGCTCCTGGTGGCTACGGGGTTCTCCATCTGCGGCGCTTCAGCCATCGGCGCCATGGCCGCTGTCCGGCGGATCCGGCACGTGGACACTGTCCTGCCCGTGGCGCTGGTAACGCTGTGCGGAACCCTTGCCATCGGAGTCTTGCCCCTGCTCGTCCACCCACTGCAACTCTCCGCGCCCGCTTTCGGCGCCTGGACGGGCGCTTCCGTGCACGACGTTGGCCAGGTGGTGGCTACGGCGCAAACTGCAGGGACGGCGGCACTGGGCATCGCCGTCGTGGTTAAACTCACCCGGGTGCTGCTGCTGGCGCCCGTGGCCGCCATAGCGGGTACGCACCAGCGGCTGGCCGCCCGGGACGGCGCAGGCACGGCGGCAGGAGATGCCGACGCCAAGCTCCCGCCGGTGGTGCCGTTGTTTGTCCTGGGCTTCATCGCCATGGTGGGCCTGCGTTCCACGGGTTGGCTCACCGCCGGTTGGCTGGAGGCGGGCGCGGCGCTGCAGGACATTCTGCTCGGTGCCGCGCTGTTCGGTTTGGGATCGGCGGTGCGGATCCGCACCCTGCTGCACACCGGCGGACCGGCGCTCCTGGCAGCCCTTGCATCCTGGCTCCTGATCGCCCTCCTGGGGCTGGCGGCCGCCCTGCTGATCACGGCGTGACTTTGGACACCAGCGCCGTGATTAGATAGCTGGGTGTCACGTGAGAATCTGCAGCGCGCCGAAGCTGCCGCCCGGTCAGCACTGATCAGCACTACCAGCTACGACGTCTCGCTGGATGTGCGGCAGGCACCGGATCCGCAGGTGGCCGGCTATCCGACCCGCAGCGTGATCAATTTCACCGCAGCGCCGGGCGCCTCGACCTTCCTGGACTTCATCGGCAGTGATGTGCACAGCGTGTTCCTGAACGGCAAGGGACTCCGCGTGGAGGACGTGGTGGACGGCGCCAGGATCAGGCTGGACAACCTGCAGGACGAGAACCAGGTGACCGTCACCGGAACGGCCCTCTACAGCCGCTCGGGCGAGGGTATGCACCGTTTCGTGGATCCCGCGGACGGCCAGTGCTACCTCTACACGCAGTACGAGCCGGCCGACGCCCGCCGGGTCTTCGCCAACTTCGAGCAGCCAGACCTCAAGGCCGCCTACACCTTCCATGTGATGGCCCCCGCGGAGTGGCAGGTGGCGTCCAACGGCGTCGAAGTTAACCGCACCCTCCTCACGAGCGACCCCGCAACGGCGCGCTGGGACTTCGCCACCACCGAGCCCATGTCCACCTACATCACCGCTGTCCTCGCCGGGCCCTACTTCAAGGCGGAGGACCACTGGCAGGCAACGCTCGACGACGGGATCTCCCTGGACGTCCCGCTCGCCCTCTACTGCCGGGCATCCATGGCGGATTCCTTTGACACCGACGAGCTGTTCCGGCTCACGAAGAACGGCCTGGACTTCTTCAACCGGCTTTTCGACTACCCCTACCCCTGGGGCAAATACGATCAGGCCTTCGTCCCTGAATACAACCTCGGCGCCATGGAAAACCCCGGCCTGGTGACGTTTACCGAGAGCTATGTCTTCACCTCCCGCGCCACGGACGCCCAGTACCAGGCCCGGGCCAACACCCTCCTGCACGAGATGGCGCACATGTGGTTCGGCGACCTGGTGACCATGCAGTGGTGGGATGACCTGTGGCTCAAGGAATCCTTCGCCGACTACATGGGTACCCTGGGCGTGGACCGGGCCACGGGCTGGGACACCGCCTGGGTCAACTTCGCCAACAAGCGGAAGGCCTGGGCCTACGTCCAGGACCAACTGCCTACCACCCATCCCGTCGTCGCGGACATCCCGGACCTCGAAGCGGCCAAACAGAACTTCGACGGCATCACCTACGCCAAGGGCGCCTCGGTGCTGAAGCAGCTGGTGGCCTACGTGGGCTTCGAGGCCTTCATCGCCGGCTCCCGCGAGTACTTCCGCAAGCACGCCTACGGGAACACATCCCTGGCAGATCTGCTGGCCGCCCTCAGCACCGCCTCCGGGCGGGACCTGGCCGGCTGGGCGCAGCAGTGGCTGCAGACCTCCGGCGTTTCCACGCTGTCGCTGGAGTTCGAGGCAACGGACGACGACGACGTCCCGGGCCAGGTGGCCATCGTCCAGGAGGCCACCGATCCGGTGACGGGACGGAAAGAGCTGCGGCCGCACCGGCTGCGCGTGGGTTCCTACGACTTCGATGGCGGCGGCGCACTGGTGCGGACTGGAAGTTTCGACACAGACGTGGCGGGTGCACGGACGAACGTCCCCCAGCTCGCCGGCCAGCCGCGGCCCGCGCTCCTGCTCGTCAACGACGACGACCTCACCTACGCGAAGGTCCGGCTGGACGGGGCATCTGAGGCAACAGTCCGTACGTCCCTGGACCGGATCGCAGATCCCATGGCCCGGGCCCTGTGCTGGAGTGCACTGTGGAACTCGGCCCGTGATGCCGAGAGCCCCGCGGCGGGATACATTGACGCCGTAGCCGCATTCGGGCCGGCCGAAACCGGAATCGGTGTGCTGCTGAACATCCTCGACAACGCGGGCACCGCCGTCGAACGCTACACCCCCGGCCAGGAACGGATTGCCGTGCGGGCGTCCTTCCTGGCCACCGCAGCCGCTGAACTGGACCGGGCCAAGCCGGGCTCGGACCAGCAGCTGGCCTGGGCGCGGACCCTCGGAACCGTCAGCAGGCACGACGACTCCGTGCTCCCCCGGCTCCGTGGTCTGCTGGACGGCACAGCTCCCGTGGAAGGCCTGGCAGTGGACGCCGAGCTGCGCTGGCACATCTGGCACGCCCTGGCGGCAAACGGGCAGGCAACGGTTGCTGAGCTGGACGCCGAGCTGGCCCGGGATACTACGGCATCCGGACGCGCCGGCCACGCCACCGCCATGGCCGCCCGGCCGGACGCGGACGTCAAAGCCGAGGCCTGGAATGCGGCGGTGCACGGAAATGACCTCTCCAACCAGCTGCTGACCGCCACCATCAGCGGGTTCATGACAGCCCCGGCGGACCTGCTGGAACCGTACGCGGCACCGTACTTTGAGTGCCTGCGGGCCGTGTGGGACGAGCGGAGCATCGAGATCGCGAGCCGGATTGTCCGCGGCCTCTACCCGCTGGCGCAGGACCTGGCGGAAGGCGCGGAACCGGCGGAGCATCCGGTGATGAGGCGGACGGACGAGTGGCTGGAATCCAATGCCGACGCCCCCCGGGCGCTGCGCAGGATCATCATCGAGCAGCGCAGCCACCTGCTGCGGGCACTCACCGCGCAGGCCGCCGTCGTCACCACCCCATCGATTGCCCCGTAACTGCCCTTTTCAGCGCTCAAAACGGCGTTTACGGAGCAATCGATGGGGTTTCTGGCACGATTTGAGGGCACCACCGGGCACGGGCAGTACGAACCGTGCATTAAGGAACCCGGCGGAGCCATTCTTCGGTGCCGAATTTGGTGGCAACGCGCTTGCGGGCAATGGCCAGTTCAGACTCAGTCAGGTCCGAGGGCGTGGCACCGTACCGCTCGGCGAAGACCTCCATCATGGCCCCGATAATGTCGGCGCGGGCCAGGCCGGTCTGGCGGCGGAGCGGGTCCACCCGTTTCTTCGCGCTGCGGGTGCCCTTGTCCGAGAGCTTTTCCTTGCCGATGCGGAGCACTTCGACCATCTTGTCCGCGTCGATGTCGTAGCTCATGGTGACGTGGTGCAGCATGCCGCCGTTGGCCAGGCGCTTCTGGGCAGCTCCGCCGATCTTGCCCTGGTCCGTGGCGATATCGTTCAGCGGCACGTAGAACGCGGTGATGCCAATTTTCTCCAGCGCCGCCATAACCCAGGCGTCAAGGAACGGGTAGGAGTCGGCGAAGCTGAGCCCGTCCACCAGGGTGTGCGGCAGGTACAGCGAGTACGTGATGCAGTTGCCCGCCTCCATGAACATCGCTCCTCCGCCGCTGATCCGGCGGACCACTTTGATGCCGTGCTTCGCCACGCCGGCCGGGTCCACCTCATTGCGGTAGGACTGGAAACTGCCGATCACCGTTGACGGTTCCTGCCAGTCCCAGAACCGGAGAGTGGGATTGCGGCGGCCGGCGCCCACCTCCTCGGTGAGTACCTCGTCCAGGGCGACATTGATTTCGGTGGGCAGGACCGTGGGTGCGATCAGGTTCCAGTGGTGGTCCGCCCAGGATGTGGCCTTGGCCAGGGCGCGGCGGACTGCGATGGCGACGGCGTGGGCAGAGAAGCCGAACAGGGCGGCGTTGGGGGGCAGTGCATCCGTGACGGCGGCGGCAAGCTCGGACGCCGTCATACTCTCCGGCAGTCCAGTGAGCCCGCCGTTGATGTCCAGGAGTGCCTCGTCCGGCTCCAGGAAGAAGTCCCCGCTGACGGAGACGTCGGCCAGCCGGCCGGCCGCGACGTCAAGGTCCACCACCACCATCTTGCCGCCGGGGACTTTGTACTCGCCGTGCCGGCGGGATACGGAATCAGCTGCTGGAGATGGCATGGGGGTCATGGCTCCCATCCTGCCCCAGGAACGTGCATCGGCGCCAAGCCGCCGGAACGCACCGGCGGCTGACCGTTAAACGCGAAAGCCCGCGCCGTTGCCGGTGCGGGCTTCCCTGTGAAGCTTGGGCGAAGTGGATTACTTCTTGCCGCCGAAGCCCTTGAAGCGAGCGTTGAAGCGCTCGACGCGGCCTGCGGAGTCCATGATGCGCTGCTTGCCCGTGTAGAACGGGTGGGACTCGGAGGAGATTTCGACGTCGATGACCGGGTAGGTGTTGCCGTCTTCCCACTCGATGGTCTTCGAGGAAGACACGGTGGAGCGGGTCAGGAACTTCGTGCCGGAAGCCAGGTCGTTGAAAACAACAGCTTCGTATTTCGGGTGAGTATCAGACTTCATAATGGGACCTTTGTTCGCACAACTGGATTTTGCCAGCTGCCAGGTATGAATGGGATGGCCGTAAGCCGCGCCCGGAGGCGCACTACAGCCAGCTATCAATAATAGCGGAGAACGCGGGCACCCGCGAACCACCCGCGGGACCTAGTCCCGGGGGCGCAACTCCCAGAAGGCGACGGCCGATGCGGCGGCAACATTCAGGGAGTCCACACCGCTGCGCATGGGTATTTTCACGGCGAGGTCGACGGCGGCAAGCGTCTCTGCGCTCATGCCGGCGCCTTCGGTGCCGAGCACCAGGGCAAGTTTCTCCGGGTTCCGCGCGGCGACCTTGTCCACGTCCTGCGCATCCTGCGTGAGCTCCAGGGCGGCAACGGTAAAACCCTGGTCCTTGAGCAGGTGCAGGTCCTGCGGCCAGTTGCTGAGCCGGGCCCACGGCACCTGGAAGACCGTTCCCATGCTCACGCGGACACTTCGGCGGTAGAGGGGGTCTCCGCAGCGGGGCGACACCAGGACGGCGTCGATGTCCAGGGCGGCGGCTGACCGGAAGATGGCACCCACGTTGGTGTGGTCCACGATGTCCTCCAGGACGGCCACCCGGCGCGCGCCCGCGAGCAGTTCCGGCAGCGGCACCGGTGCGGGACGCTGCATGGCCGCCATGGCACCGCGGTGAAGATGGAAGCCCGTAATCTCCTCTAAGAGTGCTGCCTTGCCGATGAAGGCAGGTACCTCGGGGTAGGCACCCAGGACGTCCTGCAGGTCATCCAGCCACTTCTCCGCCAGGAAGAAGGACCGGGGCTGGTGCCCTGCCGCCAGCGCACGCCGCAGCACGCGGGATGATTCAGCGATGTACATGCCCTCGGCCGGCTCGCGGAGCTTCCGCAGGTGCACGTCCGTGAGCTGGGTGTAGTCGGAGACGCGCGGATCCGCGGCGGACTCGAGATAGTGGATTGTCACCGGCAGATTATTTCAGCAGATTGGCGGTCATGAATCCGAGGGCCACCAGCCCCAGGACGAAGATCACCCCGCGCAGCACCGTGGGTGACAGCCTGCGGCCCACCTTGGCTCCCAGGAGGCCGCCGATGCTGGAGCTGATGGCAATCAGCAGCACCACGAGCCAGTTGATCCGGTCGAAAGCGAACAGCAGGTAGGAGATGGCAGCCACCAGGTTCACGCCGAGCACCAGGATGTTCTTCATGGCGTTCGCGTTCTGGATGGTACCGGTGAGGAAGACGCCCAGGATGCCCACCAGCAGAATCCCCTGGGCAGCCACGAAGTAGCCGCCGTAAACACCGGCAAGGTAGACCAGTACCACCAGGAGGACAGCGTGCCGCTTGTCGCGCACGGCGTGCTCCGGGTTCTCCTCGCGATTGCGGACCCAGGCCTGCATGCGGGGCTGGAACACCACCATCAGCAGGGCCAGGACCAGCAGGACCGGGGCCACGTAGTGGAAGACCTTTTCGGGCAGGTGCAGGAGCAGCCACGCACCGGAAATGCCGCCGAGGAGGGACGCCGGCAGCAGCCTCATCAACTGGCGGCCGCGGCCCTTCAGTTCCCGGCGGTAACCGAACGCCCCGGCAGCCGTCCCGAAAACCAGGCCCATGGCGTTGCTCATTGAGGCAACCACGGGTGCGACTCCCAGGGCGATGAGGACGGGGAACGTCACCAGGGTGCCGGAGCCCACCACGGCATTGATGGTGCCGGCCCAGAGGCCGGCGATGGACACAAAAATGCTGCTGAGAAGATCCAAGGTGCTGCGGTGCCGCCTTAGCGGCGGGCGACGGCGGTGTACCGTCCGGCGTTCTCAGTCATGTCGAGCTCCAGCCCGAAAGTCTCGCTGAGATTTTCGGCCGTCAGCACCTCGGTGATCGGACCCGCCGCAACCACGCCGCCGTCCCGCAGCAGCATGGCGTGGGTGAAGCCCGGCGGAACCTCCTCGAGGTGGTGCGTCACCAGGACCATGGCGGGCGCGGCTTCGTCCCGCGCCAGTTCTCCGAGCTTGTGGACGAGTTCCTCGCGGCCGCCGAGATCCAGGCCGGCCGCCGGCTCATCCAGCAGCAGAAGCTCAGGATCGGTCATCAGTGCGCGGGCGATCTGGACACGCTTGCGCTCACCCTCGGAAAGGGTGGCGAACGTCCGGTTCATGAGGGGGCCCATTCCCCAGTCGTTGAGGAGGCGGAAAGCCCTCCGCTCGTCGTCGCGCTCGTATCCCTCGCGCCAGCGGCCCGTCACGCCATACGCGGCGGTGACCACCACGTTGAGGACGTTCTCGTGCTCGGGGATCTGGGTGGCGAGGGCGGCGGAGGAAAGCCCAATGCGGGGGCGGAGCTCAAAGACGTCAACGCGGCCCAGGATCTCGTCGAGGATCCCTGCCGTGCCGCTGCTCGGATGCATCCGGGCGGCCGCAATCTGAAGGAGTGTGGTCTTGCCGGCACCGTTCGGGCCGAGGATCACCCAGCGTTCGCCGTCGTTGACCTGCCAGTCGACTTTGTCCAGCAGGGTCTTTTTACCTCGGACAACGCTGACGGAGTCCAGTTCCAGAACATCACTCATAGGAGTAGACACTAGGACAAAAAAGAGGCCGACTGATAACTGGTGTGACCAGCCCAACTACGCAAATTCAAGCCAGCAAAACTGTATACGGTCCCGGGAGCCGCACCTAGAGTGTTGGCTATGGCTATCGCACGCTTTCCCGTCGTCGTTCTCGATTGTCCCGACCCCAAAACCCTGGCGGAGTTCTATGGCGCCCTGCTCGGATGGAAGGTCGAGGAGGGCGAGGACTGGTGCTCCGTCAAAGCCGAGTACGGCGATTCCCTGAGTTTTCAGAAGGTGGACTCCTACCGGCCGCCGCAATGGCCGGGCCAGGACGTACCCCAGCAGATGCACCTCGATGTGGTGGTGGACGACCTCGACGCCGCCGAAATGGAGGTGCTTAAACTTGGCGCCACGAAGCACGAATACCAGCCGGGAACAACATTCCGGGTGTTCCTTGATCCGGCCGGCCATCCATTGTGCCTCTGCCTGAGCTGACGTAATCAACATCAGTTCCTTACGTTGCGGCGGGACGCCTTGAATTCAAGGGGCAGCTCCGCCGAAAGCTAAGATTGCAGGCATGACTTCGAACGTGACTGCGGTCAGCTATGGCCTGAATGTGACCCCTGACGGGCTGGAGCAGCTGCGTTCCGTCCTCACCTCGCAAGGTGCCTCGGTGCTGTCTGAAACCAGCCTCGGGGACGAGCGCTACCAGGTCCATGTGGCCGGGCTTGAGCTTCCCGACGCCACCGCGGCTGGCCTGGCCGGGCTGCGCCGCGCCGTCGCCGAGGTCCCGGTCAGCGGATTCGACACCGCGCTGGTCCCCAACGGACTCCGCTCAGCCGAACGCAAGCTCCTGATCATGGACGTCGATTCCACCCTGATCCAGCAGGAGGTCATCGAACTCCTGGCCGCCTATGCCGGCAAGCGCGAGGAGGTGGCGGCAGTCACCGAAGCTGCCATGCGCGGCGAACTGGACTTCGCCCAGAGCCTCCACGCACGTGTGCAGGTGCTCGCCGGGCTGCCGGCCGACGTCGTCCGTTCCGTCCGCGAGGAAGTGAAACTTAGCGAAGGGGCGGCTGAGCTGGTGGCTGCCTTCAAGGCGGCAGGGCACGTGGTGGCAGTGGTGTCCGGGGGGTTTAACCAGATCCTGGAGCCCATTGCCGCTGAACTGGGCCTGGACTACTGGCAGGCGAACGAGCTGGAGATCGTGGACGGCGCCCTGACGGGCAAGGTACTCGGCGCCGTGGTGGACCGCGCGGCGAAAGAGAAGTACCTCCGCGAGTGGGCAGCAGCGGAAGGCATCGCCCTCGAGCACACGGTTGCTGTGGGCGACGGTGCGAACG
Source organism: Arthrobacter sp. SLBN-100 (assembly GCF_006715305.1). Classification (NCBI taxonomy): domain Bacteria; kingdom Bacillati; phylum Actinomycetota; class Actinomycetes; order Micrococcales; family Micrococcaceae; genus Arthrobacter; species Arthrobacter sp. SLBN-100. The sequence goes on along the minus strand of NZ_VFMY01000001.1, from coordinate 587,792 downwards.
ACCTGGACATGCTCGGCGCTGCCGGGATCGGCGTCGCGTTCAATGCAAAGCCCGCCGTGCGCGCCGTGGCTGATGCCGCCGTCAACATGCCCTATCTCGACGCCGTCCGCCACGTCGCCGGCGTCTGAATCCCCCTGCCGCTTAACCGCGAAATGGGCCCACGCCTCCAGGGTGACCTGACGGGGTGGACCCATTTCGCGTTGTGCAAGGAACCTAGCTGGCGGGCTGGCTGGCGCCCTTGCCGAAGTAGTCCGCACCGCCGGCGTACTCGGTGTGGCCGCTCTCGACGTCTGCCGTAACCATGCTGGCCACTACCTCGGCGAACTCTTCCACGGAGTACAGCTTCCCGGCCTCAGCCCGGCGCGCCTCAATGGCACCGGGCGCGGAGCGGTCCAGGAGCGTTGCGGTGACGGTGCCCTCGATCATGTCGCCGGAAACAACCACCAGGGTGATGCCCTTTTCTGCAAGGTTGGGGATGAGTTCGCGCAGGGCGTCCTCCCCGGCGCGCTTGCTGCGGGCCACGGGCTCGTAGGCCTCCATGGTGGGCACTGTGTTGATGAAGTGGGCCTGGTGGCTGGTGACGAACACCACGCGGGAGCCTTCCCGCATCAGCGGCACTGCGGCGTTGAGCATGTTGACCTGGGCGTCGCGGTTCAGCTTGAGCGCGTAGTCCTCGCCCATGCCGGTTTCCATCCCGCCGGAGGCGTTCAGCACCAGGATGTCCAGCGACCCGAAGTTCTCCATGGCGGCGGAGGCCAGGGCCTGCACGCCCTCCTGGGTGGTGAGGTCTGCGCCCACGGCCACGGCGCGGCCGCCGGCAGCTTCAATCCCCTGCACCACCTTGTTGGCGCGCGGCGCCTTCTGGCGGTAGTTGACCACGACGGCGGCACCTTGGCCGGCGAGGATCCTGGCTACGTCAGCGCCGATGCCGCGTGATGATCCGGTGACGATGGCGGTCTTGTTGTCGAGCAGTCCCATACGAGCTCCCTTTGTTCGAAACGTCTAAATCACTGATGGTCTGCTGTCCATCATGCCAGTGGGTGTTGGCGATTCGCTTGTGTGACCCCCACAAAGAAGCACCGCACCTGGTGTGCTGAAAAGGTCAGTGGCCCATGCCCAGGCCGCCGTCCACGGGGATGACAGCGCCCGAGATGTAGGCTGCCTCGTCGCTGGAGATCCAGCGGACCACGTTGGCAACCTCGGAGGCTTCGGCAAAACGGCCGGCGGGAATGCTCGTCAGGTAATCCTTCTGGGTGGCTTCGGGGAGCTCTGCGGTCATGTCCGTATTGATGAAGCCCGGCGCCACCACGTTGGCGGTGATTCCGCGCGAGCCCAGCTCGCGGGTCAGCGAACGGGCGATGCCCACCAGGCCCGCCTTCGAAGCGGAGTAGTTGATCTGCCCCGGCGCGCCGTACAGCCCCGACACGGAGGAGATCAGCACAACACGGCCCTTACGGAGGCGGATCATGCCCTTGGAGGCGCGCTTGATGACGCGGAAGGCGCCCGTGAGGTTGGTGTCGATGACTGAGGTGAAGTCGTCTTCGCTCATGCGCAGGAGCAGGGTGTCCTTGGTGATGCCGGCGTTGGCGACGAGGACTTCCACAGGACCATGGGCAGCTTCCACTTCTTTGAAGGCTGCATCCACCGAAGCCTCATCAGTGACATCGGCCCTGACGCCCAGGATTCCCTCCGGCAGCTTCGATTCGCTGCGGTACGTCACGGCCACCTTGTCGCCATTGGCCAGGAACGCTTCAGCAATCGCGAGTCCGATGCCGCGGTTTCCACCGGTGATCAGGACGCTGCGGGGGGCGGTGGCTGCTTCAGTCATGTAGGGGCTCCGGTATTCTGCGGCAGGGTGCACCGCGGTAGAAGAGGGTGATTTGGCTGACTTTGATCTTAGCGTCCCCTTGCGGGAAGGGTTTGGGCGCCACTGCCGATGGTGAGAGAATTGACGCAAGCCTTTGGAGCGTGATCAACCACTGTGACCCTTGAAAACCATGCGGGACAATCCGTGCCTGGAGAACCCGGCCGGTTCTCCGGTGATGCGGAAGTCCACAGCATCACGGATGCCGCGGGAGCCCATTCCGAGGACATGCGGCAGCGCATGATCAAGTACGCGCTGGCCATGGGCATCCGCATGGTGTGCCTGATCATGATCTTCGTGGTGGATGGCTGGCTTAAGATTGTGATGGTTGCCGGAGCGGTCTTCCTGCCGTGGATAGCGGTGGTCATCGCGAACGGCAGCGACAAGGCGGAGGAGCACAGCGACCTGCTGCTGGACTCCGCGCCGCTGGCGGAGATCGAGAGCCCGCCCGCCCCTACCGCCGATGATGAGCATGGCAACGAGGTCCTGCAGGGCGAGCTCATCAACGAGGACGAGGAAACACCAACTGAGCAGGAGCGGAGGGCATCATGAGTATTTTTGACTTCGCTGCGGGAACCGATCCCACGATGGGCGGATCCGCTGACATCTGCTCCCGCAAGGCGTGCCGGTCCCAAGCCTCCTGGCAGCTCCTGTGGAACAACCCGAAGATCCACACCCCGGAGCGCCGCAAGATCTGGCTTGCCTGCGGAGACCACCGCGAGTGGCTTGAGGACTACCTTCAAACACGTGGCCTGTGGAAGGACACTGTGCCGCTCGAGGACCGGATATCCGGCGCCCTGGAGCAGGACAGCTGAATGTACCGTTTTCTCTTTTCCAGCAAATGGCTGGGCTACCTCCTGCTGGCTGCCATCTTCGCGTCTGCCTGCGTTTTCCTGGGCCGCTGGCAGATGGACCGTCGCGCCGAGACGCTGGCGGAGATCAACCGGGTGGTGACCAACTACTCGGCAACGCCCATCCCCTTTGCCGATGCCAGGCAAGAGTTCGATCAGCTCGACCCGGGCAAGGAGTGGACGCAGGTGGAGCTGAAAGGCTCGTATCTCCTTGACGGGCAGCGCATCGTCCGGAACCGGCCCCTGAACGGCCAGCCGGGCTACGAAGTGGTTGTCCCGTTCCGGCTGACCAGCGGCGAAACCGTGGTCATTGATCGGGGGTGGCTGCCCATCGGCAACAACAATCCCGGCAGTCCCGATGCGGTTCCGGCACCTCCCGCGGGTGAGGTGACCGCCGTCGTGCGTTTAAAGCATCCTGAGCCTGCACTCCAGCGTGGCGCCCCGGAAGGGCAGCTGGCGTCCATCGACCTCACCGCCTACTCTGCCCAGCTCGGGTATCCCCTGCTGACCGGGGCCTACGGCCAGCTCGCGTCCGAGACGCCGCCGGCCGCGGAGATGCCGCTGCCGTTCCCGAAGCCTTCCACCGAGGAAGGCACGCACCTGTCCTACTCGCTGCAGTGGTTCGCGTTCGGCGTGCTGATGTTCGTGGGCTTCGGTTACGCCGCCCGCCAGCAGGCGCGCAACGCAGCCATTGACGCCGAGGACGACGACGATGAGTCCGGGCGGCCAATTCATTCCGCGACTGCCGCCACACGCCGTCGTCCGCCAACTCCACGCAAACGCAAGCGCGCCACCTCAGAAGAAGAGGAAGACGCCCTGCTGGACGCCCAGGGGTACTGAGTCGCCCTTGGTTGCGTCCACTGCGCACCCTGGGTGATTTCCCGCGTGCTGCTCGTTCCTCGCTTTGACGCACGCTACATAAATCACCCACGCTGCTCCGCTTGTGCCTACGCCCGGGACCTGACCTCGAGCGCCAGCAGCCGCATGATTCGTGTAGCTTGCGTCAAGGGCGAGGGACGAGCCAGCAAGCGGCGAATTATGCGGCTGGGGGCGCGAACGCAACCCCAGGCGGCTAAGCCAGAGTGATCAGATCCAGGTAGTCTTCGTTCCAGTGGTCTTCGACGCCGTCGGGCAGCAGGACAACGCGCTCCGGATTGAGGGCTTCGACGGCCCCTTCGTCGTGGCTGACCAGGACGACAGCGCCACTGTAGTTCTTCAGGGCGCCCAGGATCTCGGCGCGGCTGGCAGGGTCCAGGTTGTTGGTCGGTTCGTCCAGGAGCAGCACGTTGGCGCTGGAAGCCACGATCGTGGCCAGCGCAAGGCGGGTCTTCTCGCCACCGGAGAGGACGCCGGCAGGCTTGTCCACGTCGTCACCGGAGAACAGGAAGGAGCCCAGGATGCCGCGCACTTCCGCGTCCTTCATGTCGGGAGCAGCGGAGCGCATGTTCTCCAGGACGGTGCGGCCGACGTCGAGGGTCTCATGTTCCTGGGCGTAGTAGCCCACCTTGAGTCCGTGCCCGGCGATGACGTCCCCGGTGTCCGGCTTGTCCACGCCCGCCAGCATCCGCAGGAGGGTGGTCTTGCCGGCGCCGTTGAGGCCGAGGATGACCACCTTGGAACCGCGGTCGATCGCCAGGTCCACGTCCGTGAAGATCTCCAGCGAACCGTAGGACTTGCTGAGGCCTTCGGCCGTGAGCGGGGTCCTGCCGCAGGGCGACGGATCCGGGAAGCGCAGCGCTGCGACGCGGTCCTGCTCGCGGACGGCCTCCAGCCCGCTCAACAGGCGCTCGGCACGTTTGGCCATGTTCTGGGCGGCGACGGCTTTGGTCGCCTTGGCCCGCATCTTGTTGGCCTGGTCAAAGAGGACCTGGGCCTTCTTTTCGGCGTTGGCGCGTTCCCGCTTGCGCGCGCGCTCGTCGGTTTCGCGCTGCGTGAGGTAGCGCTTCCAGTCCATGTTGTAGAAGTCGATCTGCGCGCGGTTGGCGTCGAGCAGGAAGACCTTGTTGACGGTGGCTTCGAGCAGCTCGGTGTCGTGGCTGATCACGATCAGCCCGCCCTGGTGGTTCTTCAGGAAGTCGCGCAGCCAGGCGATGGAATCGGCGTCGAGGTGGTTGGTGGGTTCGTCGAGGAGCATGGTCTCGGCGTCCGAGTAGAGGATCCGGGCCAGCTCCACACGGCGGCGCTGGCCGCCGGACAGGGTCTTGAGCGGCTGGTTCAGCAGGCGGTCCGGCAAGGCCAGGTTGGAGCAGATCGCCGCGGCCTCGGCTTCGGCAGCGTAGCCGCCGGCGGCGAGGAACTCGGACTCGAGCCGGTCATAGCGGTTCATCGCCTTGCGCTGTACCGCGGCATCCTCGCTGGCCATCTCTTCATGGGCCAGGCGGAGTTTGCCGACGGCGATGTCCAGGCCGCGGACGGACAGGATGCGGTCACGTGCGAGCTGCTCCATGTCGGGTGTGCGGGGATCCTGGGGCAGGTAGCCGATTTCACCGGTGCGGGTGACTTTGCCGGCGGCAGGAAGTCCTTCCCCCGCCAGAACCCTTGTAAGCGTGGTCTTGCCCGCTCCGTTGCGGCCCACCAGGCCGATCTTGTCTCCCTTGTCGATGCGGAAGCTCACCTGGTCCATCAGGAGCCGGGCGCCGGCACGCAGTTCAAGATCCTGGACAGTAATCACAGCAGGTAGAGCCTTTCACAAAGGGGATAAGCCGCAGCCCGGAGCGTCTGTGGCGGGCGTGGGCGGCTATGGCCGGAGAACGGCCTATCCAAGTCTACCGTCCGCGCCTGCACTGCAGAACCGCAGCACGTGCGGGGACTGTTCGGTTTCGGGTGCCGGACGCGGATCGGGTTTGCGTCCGCACCCTGTCGAATCGGGAAACGAAGAAGCTTCTTGAAGCTCCCGGATCATGCAACGCTGGTTCCATGGATCTGGAGGTGCTACCCGAGCTCACGATTCCCGCGTCCGAACTCGACTGGCGGTTTTCGCGCTCGTCCGGACCAGGCGGTCAGCACGTCAACACCACCGACAGCCGGGTCGAGCTCTCGTGGAACGTCAGTGAGTCATTGGCGCTCTCAGACAGCCAACGGCTGATCCTGCTCACGCGTCTCGGACCACGCCTCATCGGCGGGGTGATTACCGTGACCGCTTCCGAGCAGCGCTCCCAGTGGCGCAATCGCGGGATTGCCCTGGCCAAGCTCGCCGACCTTGTGGCAAACGGCCTTGCCCCGGCTGCACCCGCCCGCCGGGCAACCAAACCTACCCGCGGCTCGAACCGTCGCCGGCTCGTGGCGAAGAAACTGCGGTCAACAACGAAACAGCAACGCAAGCGGCCGTCCGCCGAGTAGCGGAACTTTGAGAAGTCGTCAGCACGGAAATGTCCGGGACATCAGCTGGCTCCTCGTTAACGACGAAGTACTCCAACACTTCAATGATGAGATCAGGACGAGGGGGCATGAGCGGAAGGATCACCCACGAGCTTCTGGCCGGATTCTGGTCAACGGCCGTAACGGTTGAGTTCGCCCGCATCTGGCGTGACAAGCCCAAGTTCGTCTTCTCCCGTGTGGTGCCGGGCCAAGGACGGCCGCTGTTCCAGGCGCCGGACGTCAGGATGAACCTCAAGCTGGACGGGACGTGGACCTTCGGCAACGGATTTGTTCTACTCTGCCACCAACCCCAATAAGCAAGCGCTGCCGCTTAGGATGCTCAGATGGGGGAAAATTCAAGCAGGAAAAAGTCGGCGCCGCACCGGCCCATTTACGTTGAGGCCCGCATTCAAGCTCCCATGGACCGGGTATGGAAACTGAGCCAGGATACTTCCTTGCATGCCAAGTGGGACCTGCGGTTCTCGAGGATTGTTCCACTTTCGATAGACGGCGAGGGAGTACAGCAATTCCGCTGCGAGTTCCGCCTTCCGTTCCATACCATGCACGGAACCGGGACATCTTTGGGAAACCGGGACCGGTCCGACGGGCAGTCGACTTCGGTACTGAAATTCGACACCTTTGACCCATTGTCGCCAATAGGCCGCGGCTCCGGTTATTGGCGGTATATCCCAACGAAGGCCGGTCTTCGGTTCATTACGGGGTACAACTATTCGCCCGGCATGGGGGCACTGGGAAAGCTGATGGATTCCTGGTTGTTCCGCCCGGCATTGGGTTGGGCGACAGCCGTAAGTTTTGACCGTTTACGGATGTGGGCGGACTTCGACCTCGATCCGAAGGCATCCCGCAACCGGTGGTTCATGGATGCAGTGGCCAGGGCGGTAGGCATCGTCACGGCCGCCTTGTTGCTTCGCGCAGCGGTGGAAAAACGAAACGCCACAGCTGCCATCGCATGCCTGGCGGTTGCGGGTGCCTCGTGCCTCGTTCCGCCGCATCGGACGGTGCCCAGGGCAGGGCGATGTTTGCGGCAGGCTCCGGACCTTCGTTCCTGGCACGCCCCCTCCGCCCTCGCCACCCTGGCTGCTCCGGCCGGTCGTGACGGTGTCAGCTTTCGAGCAAAGGGTGGCGATGGCGTCGATTTTTGAGCGGGCGCTGGGGAAAGACTTCCACCGTCTGCATCCGATGCTGCAGAAACGCTTCGGCGTTGGCACTGCCGCGGGCTACGCCTGCGTGGGGCGCGGCGTGTTTTCGGAGGTCCGCCGGGGGGCATGGTGGACCGTCCCGTTCCTTCAGCTGGGGGCCTACCGCAACATCCTCTTTCCGGACCAGGGCAAGGACATCCCCTTCACTATCGAGAATTACCCCTACACCGACGGTTTCGGGCGCCCTACAGTCACTTTCGTCAGAACTCTGGAACTGCCCGGATCCAAACAACGGCGTTTCGACGCCACGATGGTGCACAGCGCAGGAAGGGGCGGCGTTGTCGACTATCTGGGCACGCACCAGCATCTGGCAACTGACCTCGCCCTGGAGGTCTTGTCCGACGGGTCGCTTCACCTTCAAACGGGGGCGCAGCGATTTTACGAAGGCTTCGCGGCGTTCGAGTTTCCGGCTGCCCTCACCGGCACAGCGGACTTGTATGAGAACTTCGACGACGCCCGCGGGGTTTACACAATTCAGATGCAGGTGCGGAACCCGTTCCTCGGATTTCTCTTCGGATACCGTGGCGAGTTCACATGCACGTTTCCCGCTCTGTCCGCTGGAGCAGTCCCTGGGCACCTGAAGCCAGTGCGGGAAGAAAGCCGCGAATAGGCCGTGGGCTTAACAGCCGGGGACGGGTTCGGAGGCTTGGGAGAATCTATCCATGGAATTCAACCGGCTGTTGCAGATCCGGCGCATCTATGCGCAGCCTGCTGCACTCGACCTTCCCCGGGGCAAGGAGATCATCGAACGCTGGCCGGACGCTGAGGTGGTGCTGGTTGAGAACCACTGGAACATCCCGGAGGTGCACGGTGACGAAGCGAACGTCCCGCGCTGGTCCCGGATTAAGACTGAGGCGCTGGTCCTCGGCGTCAAAAAGGCGCTGACGGTCAAACCGAACGGCAGGTCCGCGGATTTCATTGCTCCCTCCACCGCTAACGGCTGCGCCATGGCATGCGCCTACTGCTACGTGCCCCGCCACAAGGGCTACAGCAATCCTGTAACGGTGTTCGCGAACATCGAGCAGATTGCGGCCACCCTTGAACGCCACGCCACCCGCCAGGGCATGAAGCTTGAGCCCAACCAGTGCGACCCTGAGCTCTGGGTTTACGACATCGGCGAGAACAGCGATTGCTCCGTTGATGCCCTGATCAGCGACAACGTGGAAGATCTTGTGACGCTCTTCCGCGACCTGCCCACCGCAAAGCTGTCCTTTGCCACCAAGTACGTGAACCCGGCGATGCTGGGCTGGGACCACGGCGGCCACACCAGGATCCGCTTTTCCCTCATGCCGGCGGACCTGGCGAAATCGATTGACGTCCGGACCTCGCCGGTGGCCGATCGGATGGCTGCCATTAACCATTTCGTTGATGCCGGGTACGAGGTCCACGTGAATTTCTCCCCCGTCGTCATTACTGACACCTGGCTCAGGGACTGGGAGGAATTGCTGCGCGAGCTCGACTCCACCCTGAGCCCCGCCGCCAAGGCCCAGCTCGCGGCAGAGGTGATCTTCCTGACCCACAACGAACGGATCACGAGGTGAACCTGGGGTGGCACCCGCAGGCCGAGCAGGTCCTGTGGCGTCCGGACCTCCAGGAACCGAAGGTCTCCTCCAACGGCTTCAACAACGTCCGCTACCGTTCAGGAACCAAGGCCCGCTACGTGCATCAACTGACCGCCCTTATTGAACAGATTGCCCCTTACTGCCGCATCCGCTACGCCTTCTGAGGGCATTTCCCCCGCGCCGCGCTAGACTGGATCGATCATGATCGGTGCCCGTAGGCGTCTTCTGGCCTGGCTCATTGTCCTGGCAGGCTTCCTCGCGGGCTGCACACCCACAATCGGCGTCGGCGACGCCGCGACAGGCCACCCGCTCCCGGCTTCCTCCGCCACGACGACCGTGACTGAAGCCGCCGTCGCCCCTGAACAGGTCCCGGCAGCCGTAGGGGATGCCGCCGTGGCTCCTCAGCAGGCGCCGTCACCCACTTCGACGCCGGTTCCCACCCCACCCCCGGTCCCCCAGCCGTTCGCCCTCAACCTTTACCAGGAGGGGGACTTCGTGCCGCAGTACACCTTCGACTGGTGTGTTGCAGCGAGCATCCAGATCGCGCATAACCTCGTGGACGACACAGGGGGCGGCAGCTGGACCGATTCCGGCCAGCAGGGTGAGCTGTGGGAGATGGCCCGGGCAAGGTCTTCGAACTCATTCAACGGTGCCAACCCCTTCGGTTGGGCCCAGGTGCTTACCGAGGCGGGGATGGGGCCCTACGGTGTGGTCAGCATCGCCGACTACGACAACGCGCTGCAGGCCGCGGCACGCGCCATGGCCGACACGGGCCGGCCCGTCGGGCTGGTGATGTGGAGCGGTCGGCACGCGTGGGTGATGAGCGGGTTCGAGTCGATCGGCGATCCCGCCGAGTTCCCCGAGTTCTCCGTAACCGGCATCCGCGTCCAGGATCCGCTCTACCCATACGGCAGCGGCCAGTGGGGACCGTCGCCCGAGCCCAACAGCCTGCTCACTCCGGAGCAACTGGCGACGCAGTTCGTCGTCCGCGAGCCGCGCCGGTGGAGCAGCGACCTGCCAACCGGCTACCTGCTGGTACTGCCGCAAGCCCAGGGCTGACCTGGCCCTCGCGAGGAATGGAAGGGTGCTGCGTCCTTACAGGCCAGGACTTAGCACCCCTTTTGAAGAATTGGTCCGCGTTGGAAATCGCGGGCGGTCGCATGCTTTTATACACTTTGCCGTGAATACAGCCAAGGCTGTACTTTTGGGTTATGGAAAAGCTCATGCAGGCACCAGTGCTGGCCCGGTTCGGCTATGCGGTTTCAGACCCTACCCGCGCCCGGGTTCTGCTGGCACTCTCGGGCTCCCCGTCCTACCCCTCGGACCTGGCTGAGTCCCTGGGCGTTTCCCGGCAGAGCATGTCCAACCATTTGACGTGCCTGCGGGGTTGCGGCCTGGTGGTCGCTGTCCCGGATGGGCGTAGGAGCCGGTATGAGCTTGCCGACGCGCGGCTGGGCCGTGCGATCAAGGACCTGCTCGGTGTTGTCCTGGCCGTGGACCCGGCCTGCTGTGCTCCGGATGGGGAGTGCTTCGCATGACCGCGCTGCTGCAGAGGCTAAGCTCAGAACGCCGGGCGTTGCTGAACCGTCGGATTCGGCTCTTTGCCGCCGCGACCATCACCTACAACCTCATTGAAGCGGTGGTGGCGCTCTGGGCCGGCAATGTTGCCGGCTCCGTTGCCTTGATTGGGTTCGGGCTGGACTCCGTCATCGAGGTGACCTCCGCCTTGGCGCTGTCGTGGCAGTTCTCCGCGAAAGACCCAGAACGGCGTGAGCATCTGACGTTGCGGATTATCGCTATCTCCTTCTTCGCCTTGGCCGCGTTCGTAACCATGGACGCTGTGCGGTCACTGACGGGCGGGGAGGAAGCTCAACATTCCACCCCCGGTATCGTGATCGCGGCCCTGAGCCTGGCGATCATGCCCGTTCTGTCCTGGGCGCAGCGCCGGGCTGGACGGGAACTGGGGTCCCGGACGGCCGTGGCCGACTCCAAACAGACCCTGCTGTGCACATACCTTTCCGCGGTCCTGTTGGTTGGCCTGGTCCTCAACAGCACTCTGGGCTGGTGGTGGGCCGATGCAGGCGCAGCCCTGATCATCGCCGGTATCGCAGTCCGTGAAGGCGTCAACGCCTGGCGGGGCGAAGCCTGCTGCGCCCTTCCCCGCACCGGAGACGTCCACGGCCATGGTGAAGAAGACGATGACTGCTGCGCACCTGCAACCACCGTCACAGCCTCAGCAGTATTGGGAGCTCGCGTGGATCTGGAGCAGGAGGGCGGCTGCTGCGCCGGCTGCCAAGCCGATGCTAAGCCTGCGCCGGGGATCCTTACCCTCGGGACGAAACCGGTCGATCGTTGAGCGCCCTCTCCACCGCCGGAACGTCCGGATCGCAATCCGGCCCATCCTCACGATCCTCTTTACTCGCGGTTTGATGGGCAGCTGAGCCCCGGTGCCCTTGCAGTTGTGGTCGGTTATCTACGGCCCTGCGCACCACCGTGGGTCGGCTTTTGTTCTACAGCCTCTCTTCGCGGGCGTCAGGGTAGTCCTCTTCGTCGTCGAGGGAGGGAGCCATGGCCTGTTCCATCAAATCTGCTTCCGAGGCCTCCTGTCCTGCTGCTGCGCCCGCTATCCCGGCATAGCCTGTGCTGCCGGGCAGCACGTCCGTATGTTGCTCGATGACATCGGCTTCCGGGGCATCATCAGGCAGCGGGTCTTTGACAGTGAACTCCTCGGACCCCTCAGGCAGGATGGGCGTCTGCTGCTCGAGGGCGTCAGCCTCCGGTAAGTCCCGCGGCGTTTCCGGCTGTGAGTCCGTGTTCATCATTTACCTCCTGTAACCGAGTGGTGCTGTTCTCTGCCAATGGATGCCCACCGGAACGTGGTCCGAACCCAGGAAATGCGCCTCTTGCATCAGTCTGACACTGGTCCTGAGAAATTTACAGGCGGGGATCCCCGTACTCATGGGCCAAAGCCGCCATTCACGATTCAGCTCGCAGGGCGTGACCTTAACCGATCCGCTCCGCCAGGGACACGATGATTCCTTCCGGGCCCCGCACATAGGCCATGCGCCAGACGTGCTCGTATTGGCCGACGCCGCCCACCAGACCGTAGCCGTCCGCGGCCAGCCGCTCAAGGGCGCCTTGAAGATCGTCCACCTCGAAAGCGACGTTCCGCAGGCCCAGTTCAGTGGACATCGCAGCGGGAGACCCTGGCTCGTGGCCCGGTTGGACGAAGCTCGACAGCTCCACGCCAGCACCCCATCGGGCGGCCGCAGCATAACGATCTCGCTGCGGGAGTCGGGAATGCCGATGACGGTGTCCACAAACTCTCCCTCCATGAACATCCGGCCCTCCACCTCAAGCCCCAAACCGACGAAGAATGCCGTTGCTTTATCCAGGTCAGCAACAGTGATGCCGACGTGGTCGAAGCGTCGCACAAGTGACACAGGGGGCAGTCTCCAGTTCCCGGTTGTAGTACGTCTGCCTGGCCGGAGCGGTGGTGGGATCTGCCACCCTGAAGGTACTAGCCGTCAGCCTACGCCCCGAAGGCCTGGAACGGTGCTCTCCACCGCGCACGCCTGAGGGAAGCAACCGCGGAGGAGAAGAGACAGAGTTGTGCCGAGCGCTCAGCTCCGGCCCCCGGCCTTAGTAGGTCACCTACAAAATGCGGGCAGTCACGCCCCGGTAACGTCGGCAGTACATTAGATTCCGCTTGTACAACCCCGACAGGACCGCCATGAGCAACGCCGACACCGCCGTTACAAACACCCTGAACAGCGGGCGCCGCCGCTGGAACGCCACCGACCTCGGACTGATTGCCGTCTTCGCCGCCCTCGTCGCCGGCGCAGCCCTCGTGCCCGGACTCGCGGTCAACGGCTTCGGCGTCCCCATCACCTTCCAGACCCTTGCCGTGATGCTCACCGGCCTGGTCCTGGGCCCCGGCAGGGGCTTCGCCGCCGTCGGCCTTTACACCCTGCTGGGCCTCGCCGGCCTCCCCATTTTCAGTCAGGGCCGCAGCGGGCTGGGTATCCTCGCCGGCCCTTCAGCCGGTTACATCATCGCCTTCCCCATCGCCGCCGGCATCGTCGGATGGTTAGCCACCGTGGTGATCCGCCGGACCACCAAGGCCCGTGCCCTGTGGCTGTTCCTGTCCGCCACTGTCACCAGCGTGCTGGTGGTGCACTCACTCGGGGTCGCCGGCATCGCATTGAACACCAAGGCCACCCTGGGCCAGGCCTTCGTGAGCGACCTCGTCTTCTACCCCGGCGACATCGTCAAGAACATCCTGGCCGCGGTCATCGCCGTCGCCCTCCACCGCGCCTTTCCGGACATCCTGGTGCGCCGGGTCCGCCGCAACGCCGCCAAGACCACCAACGCCGCCCAGACCACCAACGCCTAGGTCTCCCGCATGCCCGCTGTGACCTTTGACCAGGTAACGGTCGCCGCCGAAACAGAAAACTCGCCGGAGCCCAAAGTCCTCCTTGACGCCGTCGACCTCCGCCTCACGGAGAGGCGCGTGGGCGTCATTGGCGCCAACGGTTCCGGGAAATCCACCCTCCTGCGCCTGGTCAACGGCCTCATCCAGCCAACAACAGGCAGAGTGGAGGTCGACGGCGACAGTACAGTCAGTGCCGTCCGCAAGGTCCGCAGGAACGTCGGCTTTGTCTTCACAGATCCCCTCTCCCAGCTGGTGATGCCCACCGGCCGGGAGGACGTGGAACTCTCCCTCCGGCGCTCGGTGAAAAACGGCGCCGAGCGGCGGAACCAGGCAGGCGCAGCGCTGGATCGCCTCGGGCTCCTGCACCTGGCCGACCAAAGCATCTACGAGCTCTCCGGCGGTGAAAGGCAGCTGATGGCGCTCGCCGCCGTGCTCGCGGTAAACCCAAAAGTCCTGGTGCTCGACGAGCCTTCCACCCTCCTGGACCTCCGCAACCGCGAACTCCTCCGGGGGACCCTGGCCGGGTTGGACCAGCAGATCATCATGTCCACCCACGACCTTGACCTCGCACTGGAAATGGACCGTGTGCTGGTTATCGAAAACGGCAAAGTCGCATTCGACGGCGCCGCGGCGGAGGCTGTGGCGGCCTACCGCACCCTCTGCATGGAGGGCCTCCACGCGACAGAACCGAGCCCCCGGTGAGGGGCCACGGCTTCCTCCTGGCCAACTACGTCCCGGGGAACTCCCTGGTCCACCGCTCACCGCTGGCGCTGAAGTTCCTCCTGGTCTTCGGCTGCGGCCTGGCCTCGTTCATCATCCAGGACTGGCTCATCTCCGCGGCGGTGCTCGCCGTACTGGGCGGCCTCTTCCTGCTCACCGGCGCCGGCATGAAACGGTTGTGGGGCGCGGTCCGACCGCTTGCCGCCGTCCTGCTGGTGATCGGGCTCTTCCAGTGGTGGCAGCTGGGAGCACCCACGGCGGCCCGGATCGTCCTGAACATCCTCATCTGCGTAGTGGCGGCATCGCTGCTCACCGCCACTACACCGGTGCAAAAGCTCCTGGACGGCGTGGTCAAGGCGGCGACGCCGTTCCAGAGATTTGGCGCCGACCCCGAACGCTTCGCCCTGACCATCGGCATCATGCTGCGCAGCATCCCCTACATCGCCGGCACGTTCGCCGACGTCCGGGATTCCGCCCGGGCGCGGGGATTGGAGCGCAATCCGCGGGCCCTGATCCTGCCCGTGTTCATCACCTCCGTGGCCTTTGCCCGGCAGACGGGCGAGGCACTCGCTGCCCGCGGCCTGGGTGAGGCAGAGGACTGACGTGCCGCTGGTAAGCGGCTAAAAGCACTCGTACCGCAACAAGGCCGCCGTCCCCATGCCGCCGGCGATGCTGATCATGGCCAAGGCCAGGCTTCCCGGCGTTCCGTTTCGGCGTGCCTGGGCGAGCAGCCGGGTCACCAAAACGGCGCCAGACGCACCGTACGCGTGGCCCAGGGCCAGCGCCCCGCCGTCGAGGTTTACCCGCCCGGCGTCAATAGCCAGCTCGTCGAGGCTGGCCAGCGTCTGCGACGCGAACGCCTCGTTGAACTCCACGAGGTCCAGCTCATCCGCGCTCACGCCGGCAGCAGTCAACACGTCCCGTGCCGCGGCGGCAGCACCGATGCCCAGTACCTCTGGTTCCACACCGGCAGTGCCGGTGCCCAGCACGAGCAAGCCGTCCGGCGCACCCAGTTCCCGGGCGCGTTTCATTGAAGTGATCACGACGGCGGAGGCAGCGTCCGCGTCGAAGCAGGAGTTTCCGGCGGTGACAGTTCCCCCCTCCACGAAGGCCGCCGGGAACCGCGCCATCACCGCTGCGCTCAGCCCCCGGCGGGGGCCGTCATCCACGGCAACCGTCCCGTCGCCGACAGCGAGCGGAACCAGTTCGTCGTCGAAATGTCCCGCCTCGGCTGCGGCAAGGGCCCGCCCGTGGCTGCACAGGGCGAACGCATCCTGCCGGTCCCTGCCGACGCCGAACTTCTGCGCCACGGTTTCGGCCGCCACGCCCATGTCCGGGTCGCCGAACTTCTCCGGCACAAACCGGGCGCGCCGGTAAAACTCCGGTGCACCATCGTCGTTCCGGTGCGCCCGCAAAGGCGCGGTGCTGGTGCTTTCCACTCCCCCGGCCAGAAACAAGGGATTACCGCCTGCCGCTACCAGGCCCGCAGCGAGAACAATGGCGTCCAGTCCCGAACCACACTGGCGGTCCACCGTGAGGCCGGGCACGCTGACCGGCAGGCCGGCATCCAGCAATGCAAGCCGCGCTACGTTTCCGCCGCCGCCCACGGCGTTGCCGACTACAACGTCGGTGACGGCACCAGGCGCCAGCCCGGTCACGAGCTCGCGCAGGACGGGCGCCAGAAGCTCATGGGCCCGGAGTTCCCGCAACGCACCATTGGTCCGGCAGACGGGAGTCCTCCGGGCTGCGATGATGACAGGCTGGCGGTCCGGCGGAAGGAGGAGTTCAGGTGCCAAGGCTGCGGATCCTGGGATCTCCCGCGCTGATCCAGTCCAGCAAGAGGTTCCGGCTGACCTTGCCCCGCTCCGTGGCGGGCAGTTCAGTGACCGCATAGTATTGCAGCGGCCACTTGTCGCGCGTCAGGATGCCCTCCAGTCCCGCCTTCAGCTGGGTGGCAGTCACAGCTCCGGCGGAGGGAACGATTGCGGCCACCACGCGCTGGCCCCGCAGGTCGTCCGGCATCCCGGCGGCAATCGCAGCGGCTACGCCGGGCACAGCGGCCAGGGCCAGCTCCACCTCATGCGGGTACACATTTTTGCCGGCGGTGAGGATCATGTCTGCGCGGCGGCCCAGGATATGCAACTCCCCTGCTTCCAGGTAGCCCTGGTCCCCCACGGTAAACCAGCCATCGAAGGACTTCAGGGCCTGGCCGTCGTCACCCCAGAGGTAGCCGTTGCTGACCATCCCGCTGCGCACGCAGATGTTGCCGGCTGCCCCGCCCGGTAAGAATTCGCCGGAGTCACCGAGGATCCTGACGTCCACGCCCGGGAAGGGCCGGCCAATGCCGGTTCCACCGGCCGCGGCCGCTTCACCGGCAGGAAGGCCCGCGCCGGAAACGAAGCTCAGCTCGGAGGCACCGTAGTACTCAAAAATCGTGGCATGAGGCGCCCAGCGGCGGGCAGCTTCCAAGGTCCGGGCGTCCAGCTTGGACCCGGCACAGATGATGGTGCGCACCCCGGACGCGTCCACGCAACCGGTCATTCCACGTTCGCTGAGCATCCTCAGCATCGTGGGCACCAGTACCAGCCGGGTGACACGGTCGTGCGTAATGGCCGCGTGGACGTCGCCGACGTCGAACGCTTCGAGGGTCTGGAATTCCGAACCCGCGTACAGGCACTCGGCCAGGGCATACAGGTTGAGGCTCGCGGCGAGCGGGCCCGGCGCCAGCGTCACGTCGTCCTGGTCCAGTCCGAAGAATTCGATGGAGGCTTCGAACGATTCCTGCCAGGACCGCCGCGACCGGCTGAAGGCCTTCGGGACGGAGGTTGTTCCCGAGGTGAGCCCTATAAGGAACGTGGCCTCGGGCGCGCCGTCGGCAAGGTCATCATCCGGGGATACAGCGGCAGGCCGGGCGGAAGACTCCACCCGGCGGACGATATCCTCCTGCAGTGCTTCAGGCCAGGCAGGATCAAGGACGGCGCACTGGCGGCCACCCGCTACAGCGGCAGCGAACTTCACCGCGAAGTCCACCGAATTGGCCTCGCAAAGGGATGTAACGGCTTTTGTATCGGGCACCATGCGGGCAGCGGACGCGCGCAGCTCCGCCCACGTGAGCCGCTGACCGGCAACCACGACGGCAGTGTCGTGCGGCCGCTCTTCGGCCCAGCGCTGGATCTTGTTGAGGAAAGGCATCGGATCAACTTTACCGGCCGGCGCGGATTGAACTCCGAGTCCGCGGGTATTGTGACCTTATGAGCTTCAACGACAACGTTCAGCTGGATCCTTCACAGGTCCAGGATCGGCGCGGCATGGGCCGTGGAGTGAAGGTAGGCGGAGGAATCGGCGGCGGGCTCATCCTGCTCATCGCCACGTTGCTGGGCGTGAACCCGCAGTTGCTTGAGGGCCTCGCGGGTGCCGGGCAGGCACCGCAGAGCCAGGGCACGGCACCGGCCTGCGAAACCGGCGCCGACGCCGACGCCCGCGTGGACTGCCGCATTACCGGCACCGTGAACAGCCTGAACGCCTTCTGGCCGGCTTATCTGCAGCAGTACAACGTGCAGTACCCGCAGCCGGAGACGGTAATTTTCGAGCAGGGGGTCGACACCGGCTGCGGTACGGCCTCCAGTGCCGTTGGACCGTTCTATTGCCCCACCGACACCACGGCCTACTTTGATCCCGGTTTCTTCCAGGAGCTGGTGGACCGTTTCGGGTCCTCGGGCGGTCCCCTCGCCCAGGAATACGTGGTGGCCCACGAGTTCGGGCACCACATCCAGAACGTGCTGGGAAACCTGGACCAGGCCCAGCAGGATCCGCAGGGACCTGAATCCGGCGCCGTGCGCGTTGAGCTCCAGGCCGACTGCTACGCCGGCCTGTGGGCAAAGCACGCCTCCACCCAGCCCGGGCCGGACGGCCAGCCCTTCCTGGAGCAGCTCACCCAGCAGGATCTCAACGACGCCCTGTCCGCTGCTTCGGCGGTGGGCGACGACCGGATCCAGGAAGCGGCTACCGGGCGGGTCTCTCCCGAGGCCTGGACCCACGGCTCCAGCGAACAGCGCCAACGCTGGTTCTACACCGGCTACGAAACCGGAGACATCAACCAGTGCGATACCTTCTCAGCAACTAACCTCTAAGCCACCGACTGCTCCGTAAACGCCGTTTTGAGGGTCCATAAGGGCACTTACGGAGCAGTCGATGAGCCAACGACGACGGCGGGTCACCCAGGAAAGGTGACCCGCCGTCGTATTCCCAAAAGGGGCCTCCGCCGGCCAGGGAGGCGGTGGGGATTTAGATGTTGAAGCCGAGGGCCCGCATCTGGTCCTTGCCGTCGTCGGTGATGCGCTCCGGACCCCATGGCGGCATCCAGACCCAGTTCAGGCGCCAGTCGTCAACCACGCCGTCCAGCGCCTTGCCCACCTGCTCCTCGAGGACATCGGTGAGCGGGCACGCTGCGGTGGTCAGGGTCATGTCGATCAGCAGCGCACCGTCGTCGTCTGAGTACTTCAGGCCGTACAGCAGGCCCAAGTCCACGATGTTGACGCCGAGTTCAGGATCAATAACGTCCTTCAGCGCCTCCTCGACGTCCTCAAGGCTCGTGCGTGCCGCGTTGATTTCGGTCATGGCGAATGTCCTTACTAGGCCTGTGCTGCAGCGGGGGCAGCGGCTGTGCCGGCGCCCTTGGCGTAGCGGTCGTAGCCTTCTTCTTCAAGGCGGTCGGCGAGCTCGGGGCCGCCCTCTTCAACAACCTGGCCGTCCACGAACACGTGCACGAAGTCAGGCTTGATGTAGCGCAGGATGCGCGTGTAGTGCGTGATGAGCAGCGTGCCCATGTTGCCGTCCGCGTGGGCGCGGTTGACGCCCTCGGAAACAACCTTCAATGCGTCAACGTCCAGGCCGGAGTCAGTCTCGTCCAGGACGGCAAACTTGGGCTTGAAGAGCTCCAGCTGGAGGATCTCCACGCGCTTCTTCTCGCCGCCGGAGAAGCCTTCGTTGACGTTGCGCTGGGCGAAGTCGGCATCGATGCGCAGCTGCTCCATGGCAGCCTTGACGTCCTTGGTCCAGGTGCGCAGCTTGGGGGCTTCGCCGTCGATGGCGGTCTTGGCGGTGCGCAGGAAGTTGGTCATGCTGACCCCGGGGACCTCCACCGGGTACTGCATGGCCAGGAAAACGCCGGCGCGGGCGCGCTCGTCAACGCTCATTTCCAGGACGTTTTCGCCATCCAGGGTGATGGAGCCGCTGGTCACGTTGTAGCGGGGGTGGCCTGCGATGGTGGAGGCCAGCGTGGACTTGCCGGAGCCGTTGGGGCCCATGATGGCGTGGGTTTCGCCGGTCCGGATGGTCAGGCTGACGCCCTTCAGGATTTCCTTGGTGCCCTGTTCCGTCTCAATGCTGACGTGCAGGTCCTTGATCTCAAGAGTAGACATATGTCTTGTTCTCCTCTGCACCGTGCCTGGCGGCGGCGGTGCGGTCTCTGTCTGGAAGTTGGTTCGTAATTCTGTGGTGCTAGCTGAAGTTGGGGGCTTCGGCGCCGTTGAGGATGTTGGTGAAGTCCACGTAGACCTCATCGCCCCTGATTTCGACGGCGAAGACGGGCACGGGATCATAGGCCGGCAGCTGCAGCGGTTCGCCGGTGCGCAGATCGAACTGGGAGCCGTGGCCCCAGCACTCGATGGCACAGCCCTCCACTTCGCCCTCGGACAGTGAAATGTCCGCGTGCGAGCAGGTGTCGCCGATTGCGTGGATCTCCCCCATGGAGTCCTTGACGATCGCCACAGGGTAGTCATCGATCAGGATCCGCAGCGCCTGCTTCAGCTGGATCTCATCCACCTTGCAGACAAGCTCGCCCTTTGGCTGGTCAGTCATCTGTAAACCCGTGCTCCGTGCCTTCTAGTTGTCCGTCAGTGCGAGCTCGTGCTCAACAGCCTCGGTCAGCCGCTCCTCGATGGAGGGGACCTTGATCTGCTGGATGATCTCGTTAAGGAAGCCGCGGACCACCAGGCGGCGGGCAACATCCTCCGGGATGCCGCGGGCCATCAGGTAGAACAGGTGCTCATCATCCATCCGGCCCGTGGCGCTGGCGTGGCCTGCACCCTCGATCAGCCCGGTCTCGATTTCGAGGTTGGGCACGGAGTCGGCGCGGGCGCCGTCGGTCAGCAGCAGGTTGCGGTTGGCCTCGTAGGTATCGGTGCCTTCGGCTTCCTTGCGGATCAGGACGTCGCCAACCCAGACCGCGTGGGCGTTGCGGCCCTGCAGTGCGCCCTTGTAGAGCACGTTGGACTTGCAGTTGGCCACGGCGTGGTCCACGAAGAGGCGCTGCTCCAGGTGCTGGCCGGCATCGGCGAAGTACAGGCCGAACATTTCAGCCTCGCCGCCCGGGGCGGTGAAACGGGCCGACGGCGTGACGCGGACCAGGTCGCCGCCAAGGCTGACCATCACGTGCTTGAGCTTGGCGTCGCGGCCGATCTTTGCCTGCTGGGAGGAGGCGTGGACGGCGTCATCGTTCCATTCCTGGAGCGTGATAACCGTCAGGCTGGCGCCGTCCTCGACGATGATCTCGACGTTCTCCGAAACAACGGCGGAGCCCTTGTGGCTCAGGACCACAACTGCCTTGGAGAACTTTTCGGCCACGATCACCAGGTGCTGGGCGGCGGCCTCGAGGGACGTGCCTTCGATGTCGACCGTGATTTCCGTCGTCGCCTCGAACTCGGACGGGATGGTCACCACGGTGGCCCCGGCGAAGTTCTCCCAGGCGTTGGCGGACACGCGGTCCTCGGGGATGCCGGCGGTACCGATGCGCTTGTCATCGCGGTTGACGCTCTCGACGGTGACCTGCTCGGGACCGTTGACCACCACGGTGGGAGCGACGCCGGCCAGGACCTCGGAGTGCAGGCCGCGGAGACGCTTGAGCGGGGTGAAGCGCCAGTCTTCCTCCATGCCGGTGAGCGGCTTGAAGTCGGCAAGCTTGTAGGACGTCAGGCGCCCGGCGCGTGAGCTGTCCGGGATGCCAACGCCGCCGCCGTGCGAGTGGCTCTTGGCCGAAGCGCCGGCCAGCGGTGCCTTGGTGCCCGCATTGATGGGTGAGAGGCTCTCGCCTTCTTCGGTGAAGCCGTTGATGAACGGCTGGGCTGAGGGCGCGCCGATGCGCGCCTTTTCGGTAGTGATTTCAGTCATCGTTATCCGACGGACCCTTCCATCTGCAGTTCAATCAGGCGGTTCAGCTCAAGTGCGTACTCCATGGGGAGCTCGCGGGCAATCGGCTCGATGAAACCGCGGACGATCATCGCCATGGCTTCGTCTTCGCGCATGCCGCGGGACATCAGGTAGAAGAGCTGCTCTTCGCTGACCCGGGAAACAGTTGCCTCGTGGCCCATCACAACGTCGTCCTCGCGGATGTCGATGTACGGGTAGGTGTCCGAGCGGCTGATGGTGTCCACCAGCAGCGCGTCGCAACGCACAGTGTTGGCGGAGTGCTTGGCGCCTTCACGGACCTGGACCAGGCCGCGGTAGGCGGCACGGCCACCGCCGCGGGCCACCGACTTGGAGATGATGGAGCTCTTGGTGTTCGGCGCGATGTGGACCATCTTGGAGCCGGTGTCCTGGTGCTGGCCTTCGCCGGCGAAGGCGATGGACAGGGTTTCACCCTTGGCGTGCTCACCCACGAGGTAGACAGCCGGGTACTTCATGGTGACCTTGGAACCGATGTTGCCATCGACCCATTCCATGGTGGCGCCCTCTTCGCAGATGGCACGCTTGGTCACCAGGTTGTACACGTTGTTGGACCAGTTCTGGATGGTGGTGTAGCGGACGCGGGCGCCCTTCTTCACGATGATCTCAACAACTGCCGAGTGCAGCGAGTCCGAGGTGTAGATCGGAGCCGTGCAGCCCTCGATGTAGTGGACGTAGGAGTCCTCGTCCGCGATGATCAGGGTCCGCTCGAACTGGCCCATGTTCTCGGTGTTGATCCGGAAGTATGCCTGCAGGGGGATATCCACGTGGACGCCCTTGGGAACATACACGAAGGAGCCGCCGGACCAGACCGAGGTGTTCAGCGAGGCGAACTTGTTGTCGCCCACCGGGATGACAGTGCCGAAGTACTCCTGGAAGATCTCCGGGTGTTCCTTCAGCGCGGTGTCGGTGTCCAGGAAGATGACGCCCTGGGCTTCGAGGTCCTCGCGGATCTGGTGGTAGACAACCTCGGACTCGTACTGGGCGGCAACGCCGGAGACGAGGCGGCTGCGCTCAGCTTCCGGAATACCCAGCTTTTCGTAGGTGTTCCGGATGTCCTCGGGCAGGTCCTCCCAGGTGGCTGCCTGCTTCTCCGTGGAGCGGACGAAGTACTTGATGTTGTCGAAGTCGATGCCGGACAGGTCCGCGCCCCAGGTGGGCATGGGCTTGCGGTCGAAGTACTTCAGGCCTTTGAGGCGCAGGTCCAGCATCCACTCCGGCTCGCTCTTCTTGGCCGAAATGTCCCGGACTACCTCTTCATCGAGCCCGCGGCGTGCGTTGGCGCCGACGTCGTTCTTGTCAGCCCAGCCGTACTCGTAGTTGCCGATGCCGTGGAGCTCGGGATTCTTTTCCAGAATCTCCGAGATCACAGTGTTTTCGGCGACTGCTTTCTCTGATAGTTGGTCCGTCATCACGGCCTTTCTTGCTGATGGTTGTTTACTTCATTCAGGCTGGCGGGGGCTGCCGGGGGCCTTGTGGGCGCCTGGGCAGACAGCCTGCCTGTGGGAATGTGGGTGGTGCAGACGTGCCCGCCGCGCGCCAGGGTGGAGAGCCGGCGGACGTCCACGCCCACCAGGCGTGAGAAGACTTCGGTCTCCACGTCGCAGAACACAGGGAACCGGGCGGCGAGCTGCTGGATGGGGCAGTGGCCCTGGCACAGCTGCACGCTGGAAAGGGCCGCCGGGAGCGGAGCCTTGGCTTCGATGGAGGCTGCCGAGGCGACGAAATTATCGCGGCTCAGCGCTTCGGCCAGCGCCCTGGCACGATCAGTAACATCGGGCCCGGCCTTTTCGATTTCAGGCGCGTAGCGGCGCTCCATGTCAGCGAAGCGTTCGACGGCGAAGGCCCGCACGGCGTCCGGGCCCGCCATTTTCTGGAGCTGCTGGAGTGCCAGGGCGGCGATATCAAGGTAGTCGTTGCCCAGGCTGGACTGTCCCTGCGAGCTGAGGACGTAGCGGCGGGCGGGACGGCCCGCCCCTGCACCGGACCTGGCCACGCGCTTGACTTCAATCACACCTGCCCGCGATAAATGGTCCAGGTGCCGCCGCACGGCTGCCGGGGTGAATCCCAGCAGGTCGCCGAGTTCGGCCGCACTGACAGGTCCGTGTTCCAGGACGGCGGACAGGACACGGTCCCGGGTGCGCTCATCGGCGTCAGCCACCGGACCGGCAGCCGGGCGGCTGCGGTCTGCGGGAGCCTGGGAGGCCCCGTGCCCGGCGAAGGGCACAGCAGTAGCGTTGGTCATGGAATACACAACACAATAGTGTCGTAATTTAGTCCCGCATTCCAGTAAGGACAGGCTGACCTGGGCGGACCGCCGGACGGAGCCCGCGAAATACTACATCCCGTAGAATACTGGGGTGCGATCCCCCCAATCCCCCGTTCTGTCCATCAACGGGCTAGTTAAGGATGTTGGCCCGCTTGCCAGCCTGGACGGAAAAATGCTCCGGGTGGTCAGCGGAGTCTCCCTCATCGCCGAGCGCGGCCAGGTCACAGCACTGCTGGGTGCCAACGGCGCCGGAAAAACCACCACACTTGAGTGCGCCCAGGGCCTCCAGAAGCGCAGTGGCGGCACCATCTCGCTGCTGGGCCAGGACCCCGCATCGGCAGGGGCGGACCTCCGCTCCCGCGTTGGTGTGATGCTCCAGGACGGCGGGCTGCCGCCGTCGTCCAGGCCTGTTCCGCTGCTGCGGCACATCGCCGGACTGTACGAACGCCCGTGGCCCGTGGACGACCTGATCCAGCGCCTCGGCATTGATACGTTCAGCCGCGCTACAGTCCGCCGCCTTTCCGGCGGCCAAAAGCAGCGGCTGGCCCTTGCCGCCGCTCTGATCGGCAGGCCGGAAGTCCTGTTCCTTGATGAGCCCAGCGCCGGCCTGGACCCGCAGTCGCGCCAACTGGTGTTCGATCTGATCACCGAACTTCGTGACGCCGGGATGGGCATCATCCTCACCACCCACCTGATGGACGACGCCCAACGGCTGGCCGACTACGTCTACATCATCGACGGCGGCCGGAACGTTGCCGAGGGAACTGTGCAGGAACTGCTCCAGCGCAGTCCCGGGGTGGAGGCCGGCGCCGAGCATATCCGCACCCTCGAGTTCGAGGCTGCTGCGGGGCTGGATTTCGACGGCGTCCTGCCGGACGGCATCGCGGTCTCCGAGACGCGCGCCGGCAGCTACTCCGTGGCCGGCAGCCTGACTCCCGGCCACCTCGCAACCCTGGCCCGGTGGTGGGAAACGCATGACATCATGCCAGCTTCGATGAGCCTGCAGGCGCGTAGCCTTGAAGACGTCTTTCTGGATATCTCGGGAAAGGACATCCGATGAACGGAACAGCGCCCGGCGCCGCTGCCGGCAATGCGCCCATCGCCGCAATGGGCGGAGTGTCCGGTACCCAACAGCCCGCCTCCCTGCTCCGGCGGGTGCTGCTGCAGGGTAAATACGAGGCTTTGGCCATGCTCCGGAACGGCGAGCAGCTGATCCTGGCAGTGGTGTTGCCGCTCCTGGCCCTCGTCGGCCTGACCGTGACGCCTTTCCTGGACGGGATGGGCGGCAGCCGTGTGGACGTGGCCGTTCCCGGAATCCTTGCGCTGTGCGCCATGTCCACGGCATTCACCGGCCAGGGCATCGCCACGGGCTTCGACCGACGCTATGGCGTGCTCCGTTTCCTTTCCACCACGCCACTTGGCCGCGGCGGCCTGATCGCCGGCAAGGCACTTTCGGTCCTTGCCGTGCTTTGCCTGCAGGTAGTCGTCGTCAGCGCTGTTGCCTTTGCCCTTGGCTGGCGGCCCGAGGCAGCCGGCTGGGTGCCCGGCCTGCTTCTCCTGGCACTGGGTGCAGCTGCCTTCACCGCGCTGGGCCTCTTGGTGGCGGGAACGGTCCGGCCGGAAGCAACCCTGGCCATCACCAACCTGCTGTGGATCCTGCTGGGCGCCCTGGGCGGAATCGTCATCCCGGCGGAACGGCTGCCCGCCGGCCCCCAGAACGTGGTGCACTTCCTGCCCTCGGGCTCGTTGGGTGAGGCCCTGCGCGAAGCTTTCCTCGGCGGCACGCTCAATGGCGGCGCCGCCCTCATCCTGTTGCTTTGGACGGTCATCGCCGGGGCAGCTGCCATCCGTTGGTTCAAGTGGAATTGAGATATCCGTGAGCACGGCGTCACGCCTCCCCCAGTTCGTCAACCGCCTGTCGTCCCGGCTGCCCCGCACCGTGGACGTCCGGGTGCGCCGTCTCGCCGTCGCCTCGCTGATCGGGCAGACCCTCCTGGTGGTGACCGGCGGAGCGGTCCGGCTGACGGCATCCGGGCTGGGCTGCCCCACGTGGCCGCGCTGCACCGACACCTCCCTCGTAAACACAGCCGAGATGGGCATCCACGGTTTCATCGAGTTCGGCAACCGGCTCCTTACCTTCGCCCTGGCAGCAGTTGCCGCCCTGATGCTGGTGTACCTGTGGAACCTCCGCAAGGAGCGCCGGGACCTGTTCCTGCTGGCCCTCGGCCTCCTGGCCAGCATTCCGGCGCAGGCCGTCATCGGCGGCATCACAGTGCTCACGAACCTTAACCCCTGGGTGGTGGGCCTGCACTTCCTGGTGTCCATGGCGCTGGTGGTGTTTGCCACGCTGCTGGTGAACCGTGCCTTCGGCCGGACCGGCCGGTTCCTGGCTGCCCGGCACCCCGCCCTGCCGGGGATCATGCGCCCCGTGACGGCCGCCGTCGCGCTCTTTTCCGCCATCGCCGTGATGCTCGGCGTTGTGGTCACCGGAGCCGGCCCGCACGCCGGCGACGCAGACGCTCCCCGCAACGGCCTGGACTGGGACCTCTTCTCGCACGTCCACGCCGTGCCGGCCTACCTGGTGACTGCCGGAACGGTGGTGGCCCTGGCACTGGTGTTCCTGCGCCGGATCCCGGGCCCCTTCCGCACCGCCGTGCTGGGACTCCTCGGCGTGACACTCCTCCAGGCCATCATCGGCTTTACCCAGTACTACAACGGCATTCCGGCCCTCCTGGTGGCGGCCCACATGCTTGGGGCCGCGCTGCTGATGGTGGCCTCAGCGAACGCCTGGGACCTCGCCAAAGCCAGCCCGGTGGAGTAGGTGGCACTTTCCGTCGAGTCAAACCCACGCGCCCGGTTCAGCTGAACCCGGGCGCCTGGGTTTCTTTGAGGGCTTCCTACCCGTCAGCCCGCATGCGCAGAAGCGGATTTCGCAGCCTCCTGGGCCGGGTCAAGGAGGCGGATGCCCGTTGGCTCCACCAGCAGTACCCGCGCGCTGGCGATGTCGTAGAACAGGCCGGTGGCCTGCACGGTGCCGGCGGCGAGTTCGGGACCTGCCACCGGATGGCATTCCAGCTTGTGCAGCTGAAAGGCAACGTTGACCATGGCCAGCTGATCCACCCGGCCGTAGCCTGCGGCTGCAGCTGCATGGGCAACAGGGTGGTCCGCCAGCTCCCGGTAGCTGGGCCGCGCGTGGTCCAACCAGGCGTCGAAGCCGGCGCCAAGCGTACCGTTGCCATTACCTTCGGCATCCTCGATCAGCGCCTTCATCGCACCGCAGTTGGAGTGCCCGCCGATAACGATCGAATCCACGTTCAGGGCCTTCACCGCGAAGGACAGGGCAGAGTCGATCGATGCGTCCTCGCCTTCGTGGCACACCACATTTCCGATGTTGCGGAGGGTCAAGAGGTCACCCGGGCCGCTGCTGGTGATCAGGTTGGGGTTCACCCGGGAGTCCACGCAGGCAACGAACAGTGTGTCCGGGTTCTGTCCGTCCGCCAGATCCTGGACCAGTGGCCGGACCTGGTCGGCGAAGCGCCGGTGGTACTTGTTGATTCCCTGCAGGAGCGACTCCCGTGCGCCTGGCCGTCCGTCCACGGTCACGGCTCCGCCCCCGGCAGACCCGGCGGACTGCCAGGATGTCCGGGGCGGGAGCGGAAGCTCCCGGACCTCCTGCCGCTGGGGTGCGCGGTGCGCCGCGTCCTGGAAGAGGGTGTTTCCGTGCTCCTCAAGGCGGACGGTCCCGCCGCCCGCCTGGTGCTGGTCCTGCCAGGCGATCAGGGCTTCGCGGAAGGCGTGGTCGACGTAGTCCGCGTTCAGCTCCACCACAATGTCCGTTCCTGCAGGAACCGAGTGCAGCACCCGGTTCAGCCGCGGCAAGGCAAAGAAACTGCATGAACCGGCAACAGTGACCCGCCAGGGGTCCGACGGCGAGACGGGCTGGTGCGCGTGGACTGCGGCCCGCAGTACCCGCCAGAGTACGCTGGCCGCGGCCAGCGCCAGGCCGATCATGACGCCTTCGAGCAGATTAAGGAACACCACGCAGAGCAGGGTCGCCACGTAGATCAGGAGATCGCCCGTGCGGAGGCTGGTGCGGATATCCGCAACCTTGATCAGGCGGGCGCCGATCACCACCAGCAGTCCGGCCAGGACGGACAGCGGAATCAGCTGGATCAGTCCGGCGAAGATCGCGGAGAAGGCCAGGACCCAGACACCGTGCAGCACAGCGGAGGCACGGGTGGCTGCACCGGCCTCCACATTCGTGGCACTACGGACAATAACGCCCGTCACCGGCAGTCCGCCCAAGAACCCGGAAACGATATTGGCCGCCCCCTGGCCCACAAGCTCCCGATTAAGGTTGGTGCGCGCCCCGCTGTGCATCTTGTCAACGGCCACCGCGGACAGCAGCGATTCAATGCTGGCGATCAGCGCCATGGAGATGGCGGCAAAGGCGACGGCACGCCAGTTGCCGTCGGGCAGCTGCGGCAACGCCACGGCGTCGAAAATAGACCCTTCGAAGGAGATCCGCTCAACCCCCGGGGCGAAGGCGACAGAGAGGGCGGTGCCGGCTGCGACAGCGGCCAGCGGCCCCGGAACACGGCGCACCGCGGCCGGAAGGTGCTTCCAGCCGAGCAGGATGACGACGACGGTGAGCCCCAGGAGGGCTGCGTGCAGTTCCACGTTGATGATGGCCGCGGGCATTGCCCCGAGGTTCTCCAGCGCGGAGCCGGCCGGTTGGGAGCCCAGCAACACCTGGATCTGCTGCAGGATGATGGTGATGCCGATGCCGGCCAGCATCGCCTTCACCACCACGGGCGAGACGGCCAGCGCGGCGCGCCCCACGCGGCTGATGCCGAGGAGCAACTGGACGACGCCGGCTGCCGCGGTGATCGCGCACGTCACCTGCCAGCCGAACTCCTGCACCAGCCCGGCCACGACGACGGTGAGTCCCGCGGCGGGTCCGCTGACCTGGAGCGGGGAGCCGCCCAGGCTGCCGGCCACCAGGCCGCCGATGGCGGCGGCGATAAGCCCGGCCATGATGGGCGCACCGGACGCTGCGGCTATGCCGAGGGACAGCGGGAGGGCGACGAGGAATACCACCAGTGACGCCGGGATGTCGGCGCCGGGATGCCCGAGGAGGCTTGGACGCCGGAGTCTCCTGGGGCCCTTTCCGCATGCGGGCGGGCCGTGGATAGCAGTTGGGACGGTGGAGGGATCAGGCGCCTGTGCCATGGTTATTCCTTTGCTCGCGGAGGCAGGATCCATTCCACCGTAACCAGACAGTCATGAAGGCTGACAGCAAAAGTGACCAGCATGACAAAAATGTCACATGCAGGGCGGCGCGAAAAGCTATCGCTGATTGGTCGTTAAAAACAGCCGGTGATTAAGCCTGTCGAAATCCGGCTCGACAGGCTCAACCACCGAGTAAACCCATCCGGGCGGCAGGAAAATGCGGTGTGCCGGTTAGCCGGCGATGACCGCGGGACCGACGAACGGATCCACTGCGAGGGCGATGAAGAGCAGGGTGAGGTAGCTGATGGAGCCGTGGAAAACCTTCATGGCCCGCTTGTCCGAGATGTCCTCGCGCTGGGCCCGGTTGTACAGGGAATGTGATTCATAGAGGAACCAGGCCCCGGCCAGAACGGCTGTGACTGTGTAGACCCAGCCGGCCCCGCCGGCGGGAACCATGAGCAGCGAGCAGGCCACCATGGCCCAGGCGTAAAGGACCACCTGTACGGAAACCACCTTGGCTCCGGCGATGGCGCCAAGCATGGGAACCTTGGCGTTGCGGTAGTCCTCGCCGTAGCGCATGGACAGCGGCCAGTAGTGCGGCGGCGTCCAGAGGAAGATCACCATAAAGAGGATGACGGCGGGCCATTCCACCGAGTTCGTGACGGCCGCCCAGGCGATCAGCACGGGGAAGCAGCCTGCGGCGCCGCCCCACACGATGTTCTGTGCGGTGCGCCGCTTGAGGATGATCGTGTAGATCACCACGTAGAAGAAAATAGCGCCGAGGCCGAGCCAGGCGGACAGGGGGTTGGCCCCGAACCACAGGATGGCGATGGCGGCCGCACCCAGGAGCCACGAGAATACCAGGGCTTCACGCGGGGTGACTTCGCCGGTGACCAGCGGCCGGTTCTCGGTGCGGTGCATCAGCTTGTCGATGTCCCGGTCAATGTAGCAGTTGAACGCTCCGGCGCTGCCGGCCGCGAAGGCACCGCCCACCAGGGTGGCCAGGATCAGCCCGATGGAAGGAAAGCCGCGCTCGGCGTAGATCATGGTGGGCAGTGTGCTGACCAGCAGCAGCTCAATCACGCGGGGCTTGGTGAGGGCGAGATACGCCTTTGCCTTACGGGCAATCCCGGCGCTTGACCGGGATGCGTTCAGCGGCGTATCTGTTGTGCTCACGGTGGCAGTCACCCGTTCTGTTGGCAGTTCTGTCTGGCTAACCAGCTTTGTCATGCGGCCCTGCCCGTCCGGGCACCGGCGGAACCATCATTCGGTGATCCGCGCACCGGCCGGGAGTGCCGGGCGGCCAAAAAGGTCCGCAACCCGGCGCTGGCCTCCAAATATCATACCGTGCCGCTCCCCTCCCAACGGCCCGTCAAGAGGGCACAGCAATTGCCCCGTATTTGATGCTGGTGATTGCTCCCGCACCAATTCGAGCAGATTAACTCAACCTCACTTCAGGAGGGTTCATATAAGCGGAAATTGCGTCCACAAGGTGAGATTTGGGCCGCCCGGAGAATGGAATAGAGCTAAGCTGTCAACAGATCAGCACGCAGCAGGGAAGCAGTGGAAAACGCATTCCGGGACTGGCCAGTGGCTGAGTGAAAGATCAACGTTTCGATGGTGAACGGCTGGTACACACCGCAACGGGCGCCACACAGCGTGCCTTCATACGGACCCCGTGTGCCGCCTGCCATCAGCACAGAGAGGGGCCCGGTTTTCGTGCCACATTTGGAAGAGCAAGAACTGTCTTGGACCAGCTTGGACCAGCGCGCGGTGGATACCATTCGCGTCCTGGCCGCAGACGCCGTGGAGAAGGTGGGCAACGGCCACCCCGGAACGGCCATGAGCCTGGCGCCGGCCGCGTACCTTCTCTTCCAGAAGCTGATGCGCCACGATCCGCGCAACCCTGAGTGGCTGGGCCGTGACCGTTTCGTCCTGTCCCCGGGCCACACCTCGCTCACCCTTTACATCCAGTTGTTCCTCTCCGGCTACGGCCTGGAACTGAAGGACCTTCAGGCGCTGCGCACCTGGGGTTCGCTGACCCCGGGCCACCCCGAGTACAAGCACACCGCCGGCGTGGAGATCACCACCGGCCCGCTGGGCCAGGGCCTCGCCTCCTCCGTTGGCTTTGCCTACTCCCAGCGCCGCCAGCGCGGCCTGTTCGACGCCGATGCTCCCGCCGGCGAGTCACCGTTTGACCACACCATCTGGGTCATCGCATCCGACGGCGACCTCCAGGAAGGCGTCACGGCTGAGGCTTCCTCGCTGGCCGGCCACCAGGAACTCGGCAACCTCGTAGTGATTTACGACGAGAACCACATCTCCATCGAGGACGACACCGACATCGCGTTCACCGAGGATGTCCTGAAGCGCTACGAAGCCTACGGCTGGCACGTCCAGCGCGTGGACTGGACCAAGACCGGCGAATACAAGGAAGACGTCCAGGAGCTCTACTCCGCGCTCCTCGCGGCCAAGGCCGAGACGTCCAAGCCGTCCATCGTCTCGCTGCGGACCATTATCGGCTACCCGGCGCCCAAGAAGCAGAACACCGGCAAGATCCACGGTTCTGCGCTCGGTGCAGAGGAAGTCGCGGCGCTCAAGGAAGTCCTGGGCTTCGACCCCGCCAAGTCCTTCGACGTGGACCAGGATGTCCTCGCCCACGCCCGCGCCGTCGTTGACCGTGGTGCTGCCGCCCGCAAGGAATGGGAAGAGTCCTTCAACGCCTGGCAGGCAGCCAACCCCGAGGGCGCGGCCCTGCTGCAGCGCATTGAGGCCAAGGAACTGCCCGAGGACCTCGAAGCGGCCCTCCCGGTCTTCCCCGCCGGCAAGGACGTCTCCACCCGCGCCGCCTCCGGCAAGGTCCTCAACGCGCTGGGCCCGGTGCTTCCTGAACTGTGGGGCGGCTCGGCTGACCTTGCAGAGTCCAACAACACGACTATTGAGGGCTCGCCGTCCTTCGTGCCTGCCTCCAAGCAGACCGACGCCTGGAAGGGCAACCCGTACGGGCGCGTCCTGCACTTCGGCATCCGCGAGCACGCCGCCGCGTCAATCGTGAACGGCATCAGCCTGCACGGCCGCACCCGTGCGTTCTCCGGCACGTTCCTGATCTTCAGCGACTACCAGCGCCCCGCCATCCGGCTCGGCGCGCTGATGGGTGTCCCGTCCCTCTACGTCTGGACGCACGACTCCATCGGTCTCGGCGAAGACGGCCCCACCCACCAGCCCGTGGAACAGCTCGCCTCGCTGCGTGCCATCGTGGGCCTGGACGTGGTCCGCCCCGGTGACGCCAACGAAGTGGCCGTGGCCTGGAAAACCATGCTGGAAAACCACAGCAACCCCGCCGGCATCGTCCTGACCCGCCAGAACATCCCCACGTGGGAGCGCGGAGACGGCGAGGCCGACGGCGACACGTTCGGTTCCGTAGCAGGAGTCGGCAAGGGCGGGTACGTCCTGGCCGAAGCATCAAAGGACGGCGCTACCGTTCCGGCCGACGTGATCCTCATCGGCACCGGCTCCGAGGTCCAGCTGGCCGTCCAGGCCCGCGAAGCCCTGCAGGCCGAAGGGATCGCCGCCCGCGTCGTATCAATGCCCTGCGTCGAGTGGTTCAACAAGCAGGACGCTGCCTACCGCGAGTCCGTGCTGCCCGCCGCCGTCAAGGCCCGCGTCTCCGTAGAAGCAGGACTTGCCCTGGGCTGGAGGGAGTTCGTCGGCGACGCCGGCCGCTCCGTCAGCCTCGAGCACTACGGCGCTTCCGCCGACTACAAGCGCCTCTTCCAGGAGTTCGGCATCACCGCGGAGGCAGTTGCCGCCGCTGCCAAGGACTCCCTCGCCGGCCTCCAGGCCTGAAACCCGATTTTTAGGAGATAAACACTATGACTACTCCCACCCAGCAGCTCTCCGACGCCGGGGTATCCATCTGGCTCGATGACCTTTCCCGCGGACGCCTGGAAACCGGCACTCTCCGCAAGCTCATTGAAGAGAAGAACGTGGTTGGCGTGACCACCAACCCGTCCATCTTCCACGCGGCCATCACCGCCGGCACCGACTACGACGCCACCATTGCAAAGCAGGCAGCAGCAGGCGCCAGCGTCGAGGACACCATCTTCGAGATCACCACCACCGACGTCGCCGATGCCTGCGACCTCTTCGCTCCCGTGGCAGCGGCAACCAAGGGCGTGGATGGCCGCGTGTCCATCGAAGTAGACCCGCGCCTTGCCTGGGACACCGCAGGCACCATCGCCGAAGCCAAGCACCTGTACAAGAGGGTCAACAAGGACAACGTCCACATCAAGATCCCGGCCACGCTCGAGGGCCTCGAGGCGATCACCGCAACCCTTGCCGAGGGCATCAGCGTCAACGTGACCCTGATCTTCTCCCTTGAGCGCTACCGGGCCGTCATCAACGCCTTCCAGGCCGGCCTGGAGCAGGCCAAGGAAAACGGTCACGACCTCTCGAAGATCCACTCCGTGGCTTCCTTCTTCGTCTCCCGAGTGGACACCGAGATCGACAAGCGCCTGGACGCCCTCGGCACCGACGAGGCCAAGGCCCTCAAGGGCAAGGCCGGCGTGGCCAACGCCCGCTTGGCCTACCAGGTGTACGAAGAGCTCTTCGCCACCGAGCGCTGGGCCCTGCTGGCAGAAGCCGGCGCGCTCCCCCAGCGTCCCCTGTGGGCCTCCACCGGGGTGAAGGACCCGGCGTACCCGGACACCCTCTACGTCACTGAGCTCGTTGCTCCCGGCGTCGTGAACACCATGCCCGAGAAGACGCTGGACGCCACCTTCGACCACGGCGTGGTCACGGGTGACACCATCACCGGCAAGTACGCCGAAGCCAACGCAACCCTGGACGCGCTTGAAAAGCTGGGCATCTCCTACAACGAGGTCGTCGCCATCCTCGAATCCGAAGGCCTGGACAAGTTCGTGGCCAGCTGGAAGGAACTGCTCGGCGACGTCGAGGGCGCCCTCGCCTCTGCACGGAAGGCTTCCTGACCGACAATGAGCACACTCAGCTACGAAGCCACCGGTGCCGCGCAGCAGGCACTTGAACAGCACCTTCCCGCCCTGGTGGAGGACCGGATCGCCACCCGGATCTTTGCGAAGGATCACACGCTGTGGGGTCCTGACGCCGAATCCGAGTCGGCCATCCGCCTCGGCTGGGTCGAGGCGGCCACCGTCTCCCAGCCGCTGGTAAAGGAGATCCTGGAACTCCGCGACGCCCTCCGGGCCGAGGGTGTGACCCGCATCGTGCTTTGCGGCATGGGCGGATCCTCGCTGGCTCCGGAGGTTATCGCCGGCACCGCCGGCGTCGAGCTGACTGTGCTGGACAGCACGGACCCTGACCAGGTCCGTGCTGCCCTGGCGGACCGGCTGGCAGAGACCGCGATCGTGGTCTCCTCCAAGTCCGGTTCCACCGTTGAGACTGATTCCCAGCGGAGGGTCTTCGAGAAGGCGTTCAACGACGCCGGCATCGATGCCGCCAGCCGGATCGTCATCGTCACCGACCCCGGCTCGCCGCTGGACAAGGCCTCCCGCGAGGCCGGTTACCGGGCCGTCTTTAACGCTGACCCCAACGTCGGTGGCCGCTTCTCCGCCCTGACCGCCTTCGGCCTGGTGCCGTCGGGCCTGGCTGGCGTGGACATCCAGGCTTTCCTGGACGAGGCCGAGGAAGCCGCCGAGGTCCTCAATGAGGATGCTCCGGAGAACATCGGCCTTGCACTGGGAACAGCGCTCGGCGGTACCAGCCCGCTGCGCAACAAGATCGTCATCGCCGAGGACGGTTCGGGCATTGTGGGCTTCGCCGACTGGGCCGAGCAGCTCATCGCCGAGTCCACCGGCAAGCTCGGCACCGGCATCCTGCCGGTGGTGGCAGGTCCCAACTCACCCGAGGTGACCTCCGGCGCCGACGACGTACTCGTGGTCCGGCTGGTAGCCGCGGATGCCGACGTCGAACCCGGTGACAACCAGGTTGCCATCGCCGGCGGACTGGCCGCCCAGATGATGGTGTGGGAGTTTGCCACGGCCGTGGCCGGACGCCTGCTGGGTATCAACCCGTTCGACCAGCCGGACGTTGAGGCTGCCAAGGTGGCCGCCCGCGGCCTCCTGGACGCACAGCCCGAGCCCACTGCGGCGGCCTTCGTTGACGGTGCCATCGAGGTCCGCGGCGGAGACTGGCTCGGCAGCGCAGCAACGGCCGAAGAGGCAGTGCGCGCACTCCTGGACACCCTCGAGGCGGACAGCTACCTCAGTGTCCAGGCCTACTTCGACCGCCTGGCGTTCGCACAGCTGGAAGGCGTCCGCGACGAGCTCGCAGCCGTCACAGGCCGTCCCGTGACGTTTGGCTGGGGACCGCGCTTCCTGCATTCCACAGGGCAATTCCACAAGGGTGGCCCTGCCATCGGCGTGTTCCTCCAGGTCACCGCTGCTTCAGCCGAAGACCTTGCCATTCCGGAGCGTCCCTTCACCTTCGGGAAACTGATTGCCGCCCAGGCCGCGGGTGATGCACAGGTCCTCAGCGAGCACGGGCGTCCCGTGCTTCGCCTGCACCTGACGGACCGGGCCGCCGGTGTGGCACAGTTGCAGGACATCATTGCTGCGCTGTCCGCCAGGTCAGCCTCCGTAACCGAGAGCTAAGGCACAAAAGCAACCATGCCAGAAACCGAATACGGCAGGCCGTCCGGGACGCGTCCCGGGAAACCGCTGCGTAATCCGCTCCGGGACCCCCGGGACCGCCGCCTGAACCGGATCGCAGGTCCGTCGTCGCTGGTGCTCTTCGGGGTGACCGGTGACCTTGCCCGCAAGAAGCTCATGCCGGCTGTCTATGACCTCGCGAACCGCGGGCTGCTTCCGCCGAGCTTTGCGCTCGTGGGCTTTGCCCGGCGCGAGTGGGACAAGGAGGATTTCGCCGCTGAGGTGAAGGCTTCCGTGCAGGCGTACGCGCGCACCCCGTTCGACGAGGCGGTGTGGAACCAACTGTCCGAGGGCAT
This sequence comes from Arthrobacter sp. SLBN-100, assembly GCF_006715305.1. NCBI lineage: Bacteria > Bacillati > Actinomycetota > Actinomycetes > Micrococcales > Micrococcaceae > Arthrobacter > Arthrobacter sp. SLBN-100. Next base: position 552,079 of record NZ_VFMY01000001.1, on the reverse strand, counting down.
CCGTTTTGTGCAGGGCGAGTTCGACGACGACGGCGCTTTTGAGCGCCTGGGCGAGACCATCAAGGAACTCGACGACGTCCGCGGCACCCGCGGGAACCACGCGTTTTACCTGTCGATCCCGCCCAAGGCCTTTGAGCAGGTCTGCCGGCAGTTGTCCAAGCACGGCCTGGCGCAGGCCGAGGGGGACAAGTGGCGCCGCGTGGTGATCGAGAAACCGTTCGGGCACGACCTTGAGTCGGCGCGGAAGCTGAACGACATCGTCGAGTCGGTGTTCCCGCCGGACGCGGTGTTCCGGATCGACCACTACCTGGGCAAGGAGACAGTCCAGAACATCCTGGCGCTGCGGTTCGCGAACCAGCTGTTCGAGCCGTTGTGGAACGCGAATTACGTGGACCATGTCCAGATCACGATGGCCGAGGACATCGGCACCGGTGGCCGGGCAGGGTATTACGACGGCGTGGGCGCTGCCCGCGACGTGATCCAGAACCACCTGCTCCAGCTGCTGGCCCTGACCGCGATGGAGGAGCCCATCTCCTTCAACGCCGATGACCTGCGCGCGGAGAAGGAAAAGGTCCTCGCCGCCGTCAAGCTCCCCGATGACCTGTCCACGCATTCAGCACGCGGGCAGTTCACCGGTGGCTGGCAGGGCGGCGAACAGGTGCAGGGCTACCTGGAGGAAGAGGGCATCCCTGCCGATTCCACCACCGAAACGTTCGCCGCGATCCGGGTGGACATCCATACCCGCCGCTGGTCCGGGGTGCCGTTCTACCTGAGGGCCGGCAAGCGCCTTGGCCGGCGCGTGACGGAGATCGCGGTGGTGTTCAAGCGCGCCCCCAACCTGTTGTTCCGCGACCATGGGGAGGATGACTTCGGCCAGAACGCCGTGGTGATCCGGGTCCAGCCCGACGAGGGCGTCACCATCCGGTTCGGCTCGAAGGTGCCGGGCACGCAGATGGAAGTCCGCGATGTGACCATGGACTTCGGCTACGGCCACTCGTTCACCGAATCGAGCCCCGAGGCTTACGAGCGGTTGATCCTGGACGTGCTCCTGGGCGAGCCGCCGCTCTTCCCGAGGCATGAGGAAGTGGAGCTCTCCTGGAAGATCCTCGACCCGTTTGAGGAATACTGGGAGCACCTGAACGAACAGCCCGAGCCCTACGCCCCTGGCAGCTGGGGCCCGGCCTCTGCTGACGAGTTGCTGGCCCGCGACGGACGAACCTGGAGAAGGCCATGATTGTAGACCTGCCGGACACCACCACCTCGAACGTATCCAAGAAGCTGATGGCCCTGCGCGAGCAGGGCGGCGTGATTGCCTTGGGACGGGTGCTCACCCTCGTGGTGGTCACCAAGTCAGGGCTTGAGGAAGAAGCGATCGAGGCCGCCAACGATGCGAGCCGCGAACACCCCTGCCGGATCATCGTCCTGGCCGACGCCGGAGCCGACGCCGAAGACCGGCTGGACGCCCAGATCCGCGTCGGCGGTGACGCGGGTGCCTCCGAGGTGATCGTGCTGCGCGGCTACGGCCAGCTCGCGCACGAAAGCGAATCCCTGGTGGCCGCGCTGCTGCTGCCGGACGCGCCGATCGTGGCCTGGTGGCCGCACGGTGCCCCGGAAAACGCATGCGAGACTTCCATTGGCCGGATCGCCCACCGCCGGATCACCGACTCAGCGAATGAACCGGACCCGCAGGCAGCATTGGAGAGAATCCACAAAACCTATCGGGCCGGGGACACGGACCTGGCCTGGACGCGGCTGACCAACTGGCGTATCCAGCTCGCTGCCGCCCTGGATGAAGTGGACTCCTCGCCGGTGAACGCCGTCGCGGTCGAAGGTGCCTCGGACTCCCCGAGCACGATCCTCCTCGCAGCGTGGCTCACCCTTGCCCTCGAAGCACCGGTGACCATTGTGGCGGACCCGGCAGGGACCGGCATCCGCCGCGTCCGGCTCTCCCGCCCCGGCGGCGACGTCCAGCTCTTCCGCCCCGGACTGTCCGTGGCCGAACTGACCCAGCCGGGCCAGCCCGCCCAGCGGATCTCACTGCCACGCCGCAGCCTCCGCGACTGCCTGGCAGAGGAGCTGCGCCGCCTGGACCCGGACGAGGTCTTCGGCGAAGTGATTACTATGGGACTGCCACGAACCAATCTAAGGAGCGTCCGACCCAGTGAGCGTTGAGCCAAGAGTAAGCATCCATCCTGATTCGTCCGTGCTCATGGCGGCCATCGCGGCCCGCCTGATTACCAAGCTTGTTGATGTTCAGGACATATACGGTGAAGCTACCGTGGTGCTGACCGGCGGCACGGTGGGCATCGGCACGCTGAAGGCTGTTGCTGACTCTCCGGCTGCCCCCGCAGTGGACTGGTCCAAGGTCAATTTCTGGTGGGGCGATGAGCGGTTCGTCGCTTCCGATGATGCTGACCGGAACACCAGGCAGGCGTACGACGCATTGCTTGCGCATATCCCGGTGGACCCTGAACGGATCCACGAGCCCGGGTCCTCGGACCACTTCGGCAGCCCCGAGGAGGCTGCCGAGGACTACGCCCGCCGGCTGCGGGAAGCGGCAGTCGCCGAGCACGCGGCCGACATGTCCGATGACCGGCCGGAGAATCCTCCCGCACTCCCCCGCCTGGACGTTGTCCTGCTGGGCGTGGGGCCGGACGCGCACATCGCATCACTGTTCCCCGAGCAGGCCGGCATCCGGGAGAAAGTCCGTACCGTGGTAGGCGTCCGCAACTCGCCCAAGCCGCCTCCCCTGCGCGTGTCCCTGACGCTGCCGGTCATCAATACGGCGGCCGAAGTGTGGATGGTAGTGGCTGGCGAAGACAAGGCCGGCGCTGTGGGGCTGGCCCTCGCCGGCGCCAACCCCGTACAGGTCCCGGCGGCGGGTCCGCGTGGTACATCACAGACCCTGTGGCTGATCGATGAAAATGCTGCCTCACGAGTCCCCCGGCAACTCGTCCGGAAGGACGCTGCGGGCGCGTAGCTTTTCCAGCGCTCCAGCCAGGAGGTCTTCGGCGTCCTGGCTGGAGCGCCGCTCTTTAACGTATTCCAAGTGGCTCTTGTAGCCGTCCTCAAGGACGTTCCCCTCAGCAGGCGCCGCCCCGTCCCTGGCTGCGGCCACCCCGCAGCGCCTGCAATCCCACACCGCCGGGATCTGGTCCTCGGGAAGTTTGAAGAAGACCAGCTGGGTTTCGTGACCTTTTGCGCACCAGTACGAGATCCGGATGCGCGGAAGGCTGTTCCCGTGATCCCCGGCCTCGAGGCTGGTTCCTGCTCCTGCCGTTGCACCTGCCCGGGTGCCCCGGAACCCTGATGCTGGATGGATCATCGGGACACCTGCCTCTTAAAACAGAACTGTGGCTGCCGGGGAACCGACAGCCACAGTTTAGTTCGCGGACCGGCGCGGCGGCAGTGTCCGCGCAGATCCTTTTATCCGGGGATCAGGAGTCGCCGCTGCCGGTGAAGCGCATAATCAATCCCAGGGCGATGATCACAACGCCCCAGGTGACGCCGAGGATGATGGTGAACCTGTTCAGGTTCCGCTCTGCCACCCCTGAGGAGCTCAGTCCCGAGCTCATGCCGCCACCGAACATGTCCGACAGTCCGCCGCCCCGTCCCTTGTGGAGGAGGATCAACAGCGTCAGCAGGAGGCTGGTGATACCAAGGAGGATCTGCAGAATGACATGAAGAACGTCCACGACGGCCTTTCGGAAGGTTGGAATTGCGGGAGTGTGCTGGCGGGACGGACTAGTCCGTCACCAGGTGACTCTCGAACCTGACAATATTAGCAAACTCGGCCGGATCCAGGCTTGCGCCGCCCACCAGGAGGCCGTCGACGTCGCGTTCCTTCAGGATGGCGGCGGCGTTGTTCGCTTTGACCGAACCGCCGTAAAGCAGGCGGGTCTTGGCGGCGGTGTCGGCCCCGAACAGGGACTCAAGCTCGGCGCGGATGGCCGCGCACATTTCCTGGGCATCTTCCGGGCCCGCAACTTCGCCCGTGCCGATGGCCCAGACGGGTTCGTAGGCTACTACAAGCTCCGCTGCCTGCTCCGGGGTCAGTCCGGCGGTACCGGCGCGGAGCTGGGCCAGGGTGTGCTCGACGTGCGTGCCGGCCTGGCGGATCTCCAGGCCTTCGCCCACGCAGAGCACGGGAACGAGGTTGTGTTTGAAGGCAGCCTTGACCTTGGCGTTGAGGACGTCGTCGGACTCGTTATGGATGGTCCGCCGTTCGCTGTGGCCCACCAGGACGTACTTGCAGCCCAGCTTGTTCAGGAACTGGCCGGAGATGTCACCGGTGTAGGCGCCGGAGTCGAACTGGGAAAGGTCCTGGCCGCCGTAGGCGACATCCAGGTCGTCGCCCTGGACCAGGGTCTGCACCCCGCGGAGATCGGTGAACGGCGGGAAGACGGCAACCTCAACACGGCTGTAGTCGTGCTTGGCGTCCGAGAGGGTCCATGCCAGTTTTTGCAGGAGGGTAATTCCTTGGACGTGGTCCATGTTCATTTTCCAGTTGCCCGCGATGAAGGGCTTGCGGTCAAAAGCGCCGTTCGTTGACGATGTCACGTATTCTCCAAAAAAAGTTCTTGATATGTGTGCGGCCGGCAGGCTGCCGCGTGGCAACCTGCCGGCCGGAGGATTGAAGCAGGTACTGCTACCGGAAGATGCCGCTACCGGTCCAGGACGCTGAGCCCCGGAAGTTCCTTGCCTTCGAGGTATTCCAGGCTGGCGCCGCCGCCGGTGGAAATGTGCCCGAACTGGTCATCCGCGAACCCGAGGGTGCGGACTGCGGCGGCGGAGTCGCCCCCACCCACTACCGTGAACGCGCCGGCCTCCGTGAGGGCCCGGGCGATGGCGCGGGTGCCGGCAGAAAATGCTTCGAATTCGAAGACACCCATGGGGCCGTTCCAGAAGACAGTCTTGGCACCCTTGATCCGCTCGGCGAAAGCAGCTGCCGAGTCGGGTCCGATGTCGAGGCCGATGCCCTGGGCTCCAAAGCTGCTGCCTTCGATGGCGTCCGCGGCAACGGTCTCGTGGGCGGCGTCAGCAGCGAACTTCTCCGCCACCACCACGTCCGTGGGCACCACAAATTCGGTGCCGGCGTCTGCTGCGCGCTTCAGGTAGTCCTGGACCACGGGGATCTGGTCTTCTTCCAGGAGGCTGGAGGCAACCTTGTGGCCGGCCGCGGCGAGGAAGGTGAACAGCATGCCGCCGCCCACCAGGATGGTGTCTGCCTTGCCGAGCAGGTTATTGATGACTGCCAGCTTGTCCGAGACCTTTGAACCGCCGAGCACTACCACGTAGGGGCGTTGAGTGTCAGCAGTCAGCTTGCGCAGCACCTCCACCTCGGTGTGTACGAGGTCACCCAGGTAGGACGGCAGCCGGGTGGCGACGTCGTACACGCTGGCATGCTTGCGGTGCACGGCGCCGAAGGCGTCATCCACGTAGGCTCCATTATCGCCGGTCAGGGCCACCAGCTCGTCAGCGAAGGCGCCGCGCTCGGCGTCGTCCTTGCTGGTTTCGCGGGCATCGAAGCGCACGTTCTCCAGGACCAGCACTTCACCGTCCTGCAGGGAGGCTGCAGCTTCCTTGGCAGAACTGCCCACGGTGTCCCCGGCCAGGGAAACCTTGAAGTCCGCCAGCTCCGCCAGTCGGGCGACCGCGGGGCGGAGGGAGTATTTGTCCTCAGGGGCGCCCTTAGGGCGTCCGAGGTGGGCTGTTACCAGCACGCGGGCACCGGCGTCCGTGAGCTTTGACAGCACTGGGAGGGAGGCCTTGATGCGGCCGTCGTCAGTGACTGTAGAGCCGTCGAGCGGCACATTCAGGTCACTTCGAACCAGAATGTACCGCCCGCGGACACCTTCAGCGATGAGTTCGTTGAGGGTGTGAGATGTCATGTGTCTAACCCTAGCCCAGCTTGGATGCGACAAGCTCCGTAAGGTCAACGAGGCGGTTTGAATAGCCCCATTCGTTGTCATACCAGGAAACAACCTTGACCTGGTTGCCGATTACCTTGGTCAGGCCGGAGTCGAAGATGGACGAGGCCGGGTCGCCAACGATGTCGGAGGAGACGATGGGCTCATCCGTGTAGGTCAGGAAGCCCTGCAGCTCCTCGGATTCAGCGGCACGCTTGAGGGCGGCGTTCACTTCCTCCACGGTGGTCTCACGGGAGACGGTGACCGTGAGGTCGGTGGCGGAGCCGGTGGGCACGGGAACGCGGATGGCGTAGCCGTCCAGCTTGCCCTTGAGCTCGGGCAGTACCAGGCCGATGGCCTTGGCTGCACCGGTGGAGGTGGGAACCATGTTGATGGCTGCGGCGCGTGCACGGCGGAGGTCGCTGTGCGGGCCGTCCTGCAGGTTCTGGTCGGCCGTGTAGGCGTGGACCGTGGTCATCAGGCCGCGTTCGATGCCGAACTCGTCGTTGATGACCTTGGCCAGCGGACCGAGGCAGTTGGTGGTGCACGAAGCGTTCGAGATGATGTGGTGCGTGGCGTTGTCGTACAGGCCGTGGTTCACGCCCATGACGATGGTGATGTCTTCATCGGACGCCGGGGCAGAGATCAGGACCTTCTTAGCGCCTGCATCGATGTGCTTCTGCGCGGCTGCAGCCTTGGTGAAGAAGCCGGTGGATTCGATGACAATGTCCACGCCGAGCTCGCCCCAGGGCAGGTTGGCGGGGTCGCGCTCGGCCAGCACCTTGATGACGTTGCCGTTGACGACGATGTTGCCGTCCTTGACCTCGATGGTTTCCTTCAGCCGGCCGCCGACGGAGTCGTACTTGAACAGGTGGGCCAGGGCTTCCGGGCTGGTGAGGTCGTTGACTGCAACGATCTCCAGGTCCGCGCCCTGTGCGAGTGCTGCGCGGAAGTAGTTGCGGCCAATACGGCCAAAGCCGTTGATACCAATACGGGTCGTCACTTTTTCAGTCTCCTTGGTGCTTTCAGAAGCACAACTAGTTGAGCGGGCGTTCAAGCCAACTAACAGATCCCGCACGCCATTGGGCAGAGATGATTTACAGACGGAGGGCGACCAGCCTCATTGCTGAAGGCTAACCGCCTTCCGTGACCTATCTTACGTTTAACTGGGTCCGCCCCCGCAAGTGCGGGGGCGGACGGTCCACATTGCGGTTGGTTTAAGTCCGAATGTGAAGTTTGTTACAGGCGCGTGTAGCGCTGGTCACTAGGGGAGGGTGATGAGGCCCGTGGCGTTGGTGCGTGCGGCCTCGAAGCGCTTGGCGACGTCGGCCCAGTTCACGATGTTCCAGAATGCCTTGACGTAGTCGGCCTTGACGTTGACGTAGTCCAGGTAGAAGGCGTGCTCCCACATGTCCAGCATCAGCAGCGGGGTGGTGCCCAGCGCGGTGTTCCCCTGCTGGTCGTAGAGCTGCTCGATGACCAGGTTTCCGCCGATGGGCTCGTAGGCCAGGAAGCCCCAGCCGGAACCCTGCAGGCCGAGGGCGGCTGCGGAGAACTGGGCACGGAATGCGTCGAAGGAACCGAAAGCGTCATCAATGGCCGCTGCCAGCTCGCCTTCCGGCTTGTCGCCCCCGTCCGGGGAGAGGTTGTTCCAGAACACGGAGTGGTTGACGTGTCCGCCGGTGTGGAACGCGAGGTCCTTCGACAGCCGGTTGATGTTGGCGAAGTCGCCCTTCTCGCGGGCTTCGGCCAGCTGCGCCAGGGCGTTGTTGGCGCCGGCCACGTACGTGGCGTGGTGCTTGCTGTGGTGCAGCTCCATGATGCGCGCAGAAATGTGCGGCTCCAGGGCAGCGTAGTCGTAGCTGAGTTCAGGCAGTACGTACTCGGTCACAAAATCCTCCAATATCGTGGACCCTTGGTCCGGTTGGTAACTCTCGGATTGTGCATCCGGGCGTCTGGCACCCGGAATCTTTTTGATTCTATGGGCCTGTTACTCGTCCAGCATTTCAGGCGTCACATTGGCGTCGGTGCCCGGGATGCCGAGGTCCACGGCACGTTTGTCGGCCATGGCCAGCAGCCGGCGGATCCTTCCGGCGATGGCGTCCTTGGTCATCACGGGATCAGCCAGGCGGCCCAGTTCGTCCAGGCTGGCCTGCTTGTGCGCCACCCGGAGTTCGCCGGCGTACTTCAGGTGCTCCGGGACGTCGTCGCCCAGGATCTCGAGCGCCCTGTCGACACGGGCACCTGCGGCCACAGCGGCCTGGGCTGAACGGCGCAGGTTGGCGTCGTCGAAGTTGGCGAGCCGGTTGGCGGTGGCGCGGACTTCCTTCCGCATCCGGCGCTCCTCCCACACCATGAGGGCGTCGTGGGCGCCCATGCGGGTGAGGAGGGCTGCGATCGTGTCGCCGTCGCGGATGACCACGCGGTCCACTCCCCGGACCTCGCGTGCCTTCGCCTGGATGTCCAGCCGGCGTGCCGCACCGACCAGTGCCAGTGCCGATTCCGGGCCGGGGCAGGTAACTTCCAGCGAGGAGGAGCGCCCGGGTTCGGTGAGTGAGCCGTGGGCCAGGAACGCACCGCGCCACACCGCTTCGGCGTCGGATGCGGAGCCGTTGACGACGGCGGACGGCAGTCCCCGAACAGGGCGGCCGCGGCCGTCGAGCAGGCCTGTCTGGCGGGCCAGCGCCTCGCCGTCGCGCACCACACGGACCACGTAGCGGCTGGCGCGGCGCAGTCCCCCGGCCGACACCACGATAATTTCGCTCTGGTGTCCGTAGACTTCGGCGATAGCCGCGCGGAGGCGGCGGGCGGTGGAGGCCAGGTCCACTTCGGCTTCGATAACGATCCGGCCGGAGATGATGTGCAGTCCGCCGGCGAAGCGCAGCATGGCTGAGACTTCCGCTTTCCGGACTGATGACTTCTTGATATCCAGACGGGAAAGTTCTTCCTTGACTGATGCTGTCAGTGCCATGGCACCTTCCTAACTGTTCCCGAAAATGTCGTGGTACGCCGTGGCCAGACGCAGGGGGTCATGGACAGGCCGGCGGCCCGACGCCCCTACTTTACCCAAGACCACCTCGGCTCCGATCATCGCGGCGGCCTTCTCGAACCCGGGCAGGTCGGGAACCGATGCGGGGTCGGCCAGGACAACGTCAACGGTGAAGTCGGGGGCGTACCGGCGCAGGACGTGGAGATGGTCGGCGGCCGTCATGCCGGAAGTTTCCTTAGTGTCCGTGGCCAGGTTCATGGTGAGGAGGCGTTTGGCCGGCGTATCACACAGCGCCTCCCGCATCTCGGGGAGCAGCAGGTGCGGCAGCACGGAGGTATACCAGGAGCCCGGCCCCAGGATCACCCAGTCCGCCAGTTCGATGGCCGAGAGCGCTTCGACACAGGCGGGCGCGGCTTCCGGCAGGAGGCGCACCGCTTCCAGTGAACCGGCTACGGCGCAGCGTGCCTGGCCGCGGATGGTCTGGAGTTGGGAAGTGCCGTTCGGGGCGGTGACCCGGACGTCGCCTTCGATGGTCAGCGGCTCCGTGGCCATGGGCAGGACCTGGCCGCGGGCGCCGAGCAGCGCCCCGGCCCACCGGAGGCCGGCGACGGCGTCTCCGAGGAGTTCCCACAGCGTGACGATCAGCAGGTTGCCGGTAGCGTGGTCGTCCAGCGAGCCGCCCGGTCCCTTTCCGGGGCGGAAGCGGTGCTGCATAACATCCCGCCATGTCCGGCCCCAGTCCGTGTCGTCGCACAGGGCGGAGAGGGCCATCCGAAGGTCCCCGGGCGGGAGGACGCCGTACTCGTCCCGCAGACGGCCGGAAGATCCGCCGTCGTCCGCTACCGTAACGATGGCCGTCAGCTCCGTGGTGAGCAGGCGCAGCGCCGAGAGGGAGGCCGACAGGCCGTGGCCGCCGCCGAGTGCAACAACGTTCGGCCCTTTATCCTGCTGGTTCCCGGCCGTTCCGGCCGGTGGAACCAGCGGCAGGGCCCCAGTGAACAGCGACATTACTCGCGGCCCAGGTCCCGGTGCGTGGTGGTCACGGTGACCCGGGGGAACTGGGCGAGCTTCTTGGAAAGTTCGACGGCGACGGCCACCGAGCGGTGTTTGCCTCCGGTGCAGCCCACGGCGATGGTGGCGTAGTGCTTATTCTCGCGGCGGTAGCCATCCAGGACCGGTTCCAGCGCCATCACGTAGCGGTCCACGAAGTTCTTGACCCCTTCGGCTTCGAGGACGTAGTCGCTGACGTCCTTGTCCAGCCCGGTGTGCGGGCGCAGCTGGGGCACCCAGTGCGGGTTGGGGATGAACCGGACGTCTGCCACGTAGTTTGAGTCCACGGGAAGGCCGTACTTGAAGCCGAAACTCATGACGTTCAGCCGCAGGGCCACGGGGCCGGTTTCAGTAAACAGCTCAGTGATGGCGGTGGCGAGGCCGTGGACGTTGTAGCCCGAGGTGTCCAGGACGACGTCGGAGCTGTCGCGCAGTTCCTGCAGCAGCTCCCGTTCGGCGGCGATGCCGTCGAGGATGCGGCCGCCGCCCTGCAGGGGATGCGGCCGGCGTCCCTGTTCGAACCTCCGGACCAGCACGTTGTCGCTGGCGTCGAGGAAGAGGACGCGGAAGGTAACACCGCTGGCGGCCAGCGCGCCGAGTGCCGCGCGGATGTCCGCGAAGAGTCCCTTGCTGCGGACGTCGATGACCACCGCCAGCCGAGGGATGGACTGCGGTGCATGTGAGACGAGTTCGGCGAGGGTGCCCAGCATCTGCGGCGGCAGGTTTTCCACGACGTACCAGCCGTGGTCCTCCAGTGCGTCAGCCGCTGTACTCCGCCCCGCTCCGGACATCCCGGTGACCACCAGCAGTTCCGCTTCGAGCGGCTTGACGGGTTGCATCCCGTCCTGCCCTGCTCCGGATTCCGCCGTTGTGTCTGCCATTAAGTCCGCCCCGTTTCTTCAATTGCCTGGTGGGTGGCTCCGGTGGCCCGTACCCCTCCCCAACCCTAGCTAAGAATCGTCGAACTCCGCTAAGTTTCGGCGGTGTCTCTAGGATTCGATGACTTCGCCGGTGGTCATGTTGATGGCCGGTACGGTAACTGCCTCCGGTCCGCTGGCGGAGAAATGGTTCACGATGGCGCCGGCGAGGGCAGGTCCGATCCCCTTCGCTTCGGAAAGCTCCGCCGCGGAAGCCGCCTTGACCCCCTTTACGGATCCGAAGTGCGCCAGGAGGGCCTTCCGCTTGGAAGCGCCGAGGCCCGGTACCCCGTCCAGTGCGGACACCGTCATGGCCTTTCCACGCTTTTGCCGGTGGAACGAGATCGCAAACCGGTGGGCTTCGTCGCGGATCCGCTGCAGCAGGTACAGGCCCTGCGACGTCCGCGGCAGGATCACCGGGAAGTCGCTGTCCGGCAGCCACACTTCCTCCAGCCGCTTGGCCAGGCCCACCACATATACGTCGTCAATGCCGAGGTCGGCGAGGGCGCGGGCCGCCGCGTTGACCTGGGGTTTGCCGCCGTCCACCACCACCAGGTTGGGCGGGTACGCGAACCTGGCCCGGGGCGCCGGCGTAGTGGTGTCCAGCAGGGCGCTGTCCGGCACGGCCTCTGCCTGGGCGGGTTCTGCCCTGCCAACCTCTGCGGCGTCGGCCCCACTCGTATTGAGGATGGATTCGTCCACCTGCGCCGACTTGTCCTTCAGGTAGTGCCGGAAGCGCCGGGTCAGGACGTCGTGCATGGCCGCGGTGTCATCGGCAGCCGCGGCACCGGTGACGGAAAACTTGCGGTAATCCGATTTCTTCGGCAGCCCGTCCTCCACCACCACCATGGAGGCCACCACGTTGGTGCCCTGGACGTGCGAGACGTCAAAGCATTCGATCCGCAGCAGCGGCACCGGCAGGTCCAGCGCCTCCTGAAGTTCCTGCAACGCCTGGGACCTGACCGTGAGGTCACCGGCGCGGCGCGTCTTGTGGAGCTTGAGGGCGTGTTCGGCGTTTTCCCGGACCGTGGACATCAGCGCGGCTTTGTCCCCGCGCTGCGGCACGCGGATGTCCACCTTGGCGCCGCGCATTCCGCTCAGCCATTGCGTCAGCTCCGCCTGGTTGCTGGGCGCGTCCGGCACCAGGACTTCGCGGGGCAGCCTCCCGTGGCTTTGGCCTTCGTCCCCGTAAACCTGCTGAAGCAGGTGTTCCACGAGGTCCGGGGTGGTCGAATCCTCCACCTTCTCCACCACCCAGCCGCGCTGGCCGCGGATCCGGCCGCCGCGGACATGGAATACCTGGACGGCAGCTTCCAGTTCGTCCTCATGGAGGGCAAAGACGTCGGCGTCGGTGTCTTCGGCGAGCACCACCGCGTTCCGTTCAAAGACCTTGCGCAGCGCGGTGATGTCATCGCGCAGTCGGGCCGCCCGCTCGTAGTTCAGCTCGGACACCGCTTCGGCCATTTGCTTTTCCAGCTTGCTGATAAAGCGTTTGGCTTCGCCGCCCATAAAAGCGCAGAAATCCTCCGCCAGGTCCCGGTGGTCGTCCGGGGAGATCCGGCCCACGCAGGGCGCGGAGCACTTATCGATGTAGCCCAGCAGGCAGGGCCTGCCGCTGGCCTCGGCCCGCTTGAATACGCCCGCACTGCAGCTGCGGACCGGGAAGACACGGAGGAGGGTATCCATGGTTTCCCGGATGGCTCCGGCGGTGTAGGGGCCGAAGTAGCGGGTGCCCTTCCTCTTGTCTCCGCGCATCACCTGCACCCGCGGATACTTTTCGCCCATGGTCACGGCGAGGTAGGGATACGTTTTGTCGTCCCGGAAGACGACGTTGAACCGGGGCTTGAACTCCTTGATCCACGTGTATTCCAGCTGCAGCGACTCCAGCTCGCTGCCCACCACTGTCCACTCCACGCTGCTGGCCGCATGGACCATGGCATAGGTTTTGGGCAGGAGCCCGGCCGGGTTGGCGAAGTACGAGTTCAACCGGGAGCGAAGGCTTTTCGCCTTGCCCACGTAGATGACCCGTCCGTTGGGGTCGCGGAACCGGTACACCCCCGGATTGATGGGTATCTCACCCGTCTGGGGCCGGTAACTTGCTGGATTTGCCACCTATCCATTCTACTGAGGCCCGCAGGGTGCAATGGCCGGCAGGCCTGGGAGATGTGCCAGTCAGCGGCCGCGAGGCTGTGCCAGGCAGGACCAGGCCGGCATTTCCGCTGTCCCGCTACTCGATGGTTTTGCTCTGGTTGTAGCTGGCGGAGCGTTCCTGGCCGCTGAGTTCGGCGATCGCGTCCATGACACGGTCCGTGACTTCCCTGCGGGCGGGCAGCGAATGGTCCGGGCCCGTCTTGTCGAAGTACAGCGGCTCCCCCACCTTCATGGTGAAGTGCTGCGGCCGGACCCCGCTTTCACCCGCGCGCTGAAGGTTTTCGGTCCCGATCAGGCCCACGGGGATCACGGGGGCGCCAGTGGTCAGCGCCAGCCAACCAACACCGGTGCGTCCGCGGTAGAGAATCCCGTCCCTGGACCGGGTGCCCTCCGGGTAAATACCTATCCCCTTGCCGGACTCCAGGATGTCCAGGAGCGTTTTGAGTGCCTGCACACTGGCGGCCTGCTCACCGCGTTCCACGGGAATGGAGCCTACGGATTCAAAGAAGGCCTTCATGACCTTGCCCTTGGCGCCGCCGGTGGTGAAGTACTCGGCCTTCGCAAAGAACGCGACCGGGCGGGGCATCAGCGCCTGGACGATGACACTGTCAAAAAACGAGAGGTGGTTGGGCGCCACGATGAACGGGCCGTCGTCGGGAACATTTTCCAGGCCGACGACGGTGGGCCTGCAGGTGCCGGAAATCAGGCTCCGCGTGGTCCAGCGGACAGCGTCAAACAGTGCCATCGTTGGTCACCTCGCTCATGGCGGCGGTGTGGATGGATTCAAGGCGGCCGATGGCGGTCACCAGCTCTTCCGCGGTCTCCACCACGGCCACGGCTCCGGCATTCTCCAGTTCCCCGTTGGGGGCAAATCCCCAGGCGATCCCAATGCAGTCCAGGCCATTGGCAATGGCACCGGCGACGTCCTGCGCGCGGTCTCCAACCATCAACGCGTGTTGGGTGCCCAGGTCCTTCAGCGCGGCAGCGATAACCTCCGTCTTCCCGACCGGGACCCCCGCCACGGCGGACTCGTCATCTGCCGAGCCGTGGATCCCCTGGAACAGCCCGTCGATTCCGTGGTGTGCGAGGACCGTCCGGGCCAACCCCTGCGGTTTCTGCGTGGCCACGGCAATCGGCCGGCCTGCGGCCGCAAAAGAATCCAGAAGCTCACGGACGCCCGGATAAACCCGGCTCCGGCTGATCCCGGTGGCCACGTAGTACTCGCGGTAGCGGCGGATCACCTCGTCCAGGAGCTCGGCCGGAACCTGGGCCACGTTCAGCAGGGAGTCGCTCAACTTCGGGCCGATCATCGCTTCGAGCAGATCCTGGCCGGGAACCGGAAGCCCCACCCCCTGAAGGGCGGCAGCAATTCCATCTGTTATCCCACCGGCCGGATCGACAAGAGTGCCGTCCAGGTCAAAGATCACGGGCACTGTTGTTTGAGTCACCGGGTTAGTTTCTCACGACAGCACTCATGCCTGAAACTCGCATTCCCGCTACGGAATACTTCGGGGATGGCTGGCGATCTACGGCAGTATCTCGGCGAGGAACGTTGCAGTGTGGCTCGTGGTGGACTTGGCGATCTGCTCAGGCGTGCCGGCCGCGACAACCTGGCCGCCTCCCGAACCGCCGTCCGGACCAAGATCCACAATCCAGTCGGCACTCTTGATGACGTCCAGGTTGTGTTCGATGGTGATCACCGTGTTGCCCTTGTCCACCAGGCCCTGCAGCACCATCAGCAGCTTGCGGATGTCCTCGAAGTGCAGGCCCGTGGTGGGCTCGTCCAGGACATAGACGCTGCGGCCGTTTGACCGTTTCTGCAGTTCGGCTGCCAGTTTGACGCGCTGGGCCTCGCCGCCGGACAGCGTGGTGGCGGGTTGTCCAAGCCGGACGTACCCAAGGCCCACGTCAACCAGGGTGTTCAGGTGGCGGGCGATGGGAGAGAACGCCGCGAAGAACTCTGCGCCCTCCTCGATGGGCATGTTCAGCACGTCGGCGATGGTTTTGCCCTTGTAGTGGACTTCCAGCGTTTCACGGTTGTAGCGCGCACCATGGCACACCTCGCACGGCACGTAAACGTCGGGCAGGAAGTTCATCTCGATCTTCAGTGTTCCGTCACCGGAGCAGGCCTCACACCGTCCGCCCTTGACGTTGAAGGAGAAGCGTCCGGGAAGGTAGCCGCGGACCTTCGCTTCGGTGGTCTCCGCGAAAAGCTTGCGGATGTTGTCGAAGACGCCGGTGTAGGTGGCCGGGTTGGAGCGCGGTGTCCGGCCGATGGGGCTCTGGTCAACGTGCACCACCTTGTCCAGGTGCTCCAGGCCCTGGACCGTTTTGTGCCGGCCGGCCACCTGCTTGGCGCCGTTGAGCTTGTTGGCCAGCACCTTGTACAGGATTTCGTTGACCAGGGTGGACTTGCCGGAGCCGCTGACGCCGGTCACGGCGGTGAAGAGACCCAGCGGGAAAGCGGCGTCGACGTTCAGGAGGTTGTTCTCCCGGGCGCCCACCACCTTCAGCTCACGCTTCTTGTCGTACTTCCGGCGTTTCTGGGGGACCTCAATCTTCTTGCGTCCGGACAGGTAGTCCCCCGTCAGCGAGGCGGTGTTCTCCAGCAGGTCCTTGTAGGAGCCGGAGTGGACCACCTGGCCGCCGTGTTCGCCGGCGCCCGGTCCAATGTCCACCACCCAGTCGGCCACGTGGATGGTGTCTTCGTCGTGCTCCACCACAATGAGTGTGTTGCCCATGTCGCGGAGTCTGGTCAGGGTGTCGATCAGGCGCCGGTTGTCGCGCTGGTGCAGCCCGATGGACGGTTCGTCCAGCACGTACAGGACGCCCACCAGGCCGGAACCGATCTGGGTGGCCAGCCGGATGCGCTGGGCCTCGCCACCGGAGAGCGTGGCGGACGGCCGTTCGAGGTTCAGGTATTCCAGCCCGACGTCCAGCAGGAAGGTCAGCCGCGCCTGGATCTCCTTCAGCACCTGGTGCGCGATCTGCGCTTCACGGCCGGTCAGCACCAGGTTGTTCAGGAAGTCAGCGCACTCGCGCATGGGCAGGGCGGCGACGTCGGCAATCGACTTCCCGTTGATGAGCACCGACAGGGAGGCAGGATTGAGGCGGGCGCCATTGCAGGCAGGGCACGGAATCTGCCGCATGTACTCTTCATAGCGGTCGCGGGCCCACTCGGAGTCCGTCTCGCCGTGCTTCCGGTGGACGTACTGGATGGCACCTTCAAAGCCGGTGCTGTATTTCCGTTCCCGGCCGAACCGGTTCCGGTACTGCACCACCACCTTGTGGTCCTTGCCGTGCAGCACCGTCTGGCGGACATCGCTGCCCAGCTTCTCCCATGGCGTATCCATGGAAAACCCGAGTTCCTTCGCGAGGCCTTCCAGGAGCCTGTTCCAGTATTCCGTGGTGGCAGTACCCAGGGACCAGGGAGCGATGGCGCCCTCGGACAGCGAAAGCTCCGGGTTGGGGACGATGAGTTCCTCGTCCACCTCCAGCCTGGTGCCGATGCCGCTGCACGCCGCGCACGCGCCGAAGGGGTTGTTGAAGGAGAAAGACCTTGGCTCGATTTCGTCGATGGCCAGCGGATGTTCGTTGGGGCAGGCCAGGTTCTCCGAGAAGGCGCGAAGGCGGTGCGGATCATCGGCCTCCAGGTCGACGAATTCGGCGAGGACCCTGCCCTCGGCGAGGCCCAGGGCGGTTTCGATGGAGTCGGTGAGGCGCTGGCTGATGCCTTCCTTGACCACCAGGCGGTCCACTACCACTTCGATGGTGTGCTTGAACTGCTTGCCCAGCTTGGGGGGGTCATTGAGCTGGACGAGGTCTCCGTCCACCCGGGCGCGGGAGTAACCCTTGGCGGTGAGTTCCTTGAAGAGGTCGACAAATTCCCCCTTCCGGCCGCGCACCACGGGGGCGAGGACCTGGAAACGGGTGCCTTCGTCCAGCTCCAGCAGCTGGTCGACGATCTGCTGCGGCGTTTGCTTCGCCACCGGCTCGCCACAGACAGGGCAGTGCGGCCGGCCCACGCGCGCCCAGAGCAGGCGCATGTAGTCGTAGATCTCGGTGATGGTTCCCACGGTGGAACGGGGATTCTTGCTGGTGGACTTCTGGTCGATGGAGACGGCCGGGGAGAGCCCCTCGATGAAGTCGACGTCGGGCTTGTCCACCTGGCCCAGGAACTGGCGGGCGTACGCGGAGAGCGACTCGACGTAGCGGCGCTGGCCCTCGGCGAAAATGGTGTCGAAGGCGAGGGATGATTTGCCGGAGCCGGACAATCCCGTGAAGACGATCATGGCGTCCCGCGGCAGGTCCAGGTCAACGTTGCGCAGGTTGTGCTCCCGTGCGCCCTTGACCACAAGACGGGACAAGTCCGGACGCTTGGGCGCGGCGGAGCGGGCGGGCGAAACGTCAACGGATTGGATGGCAGATTCTTCAGCTACGGCTTTAGGCACCCACTAATGCTAATCGAAAACTTCTTCGAACACCCACGCGGCAGCTCTCAGGAGCCGTCGTAGGCTGCGGCCAGCAGCTGCACCGCCTCGGCGAACGATGCGCCTTGGGCCTTGGCGGCCGCCGCGTACTCTGCGGCGGCAGCGGACAGCCCGCCCAGGCGCTCATCGCGGGCGCAGACGAAGGTGCCGTTCCTCCCCCGGGTGGCCACGACGCCGGCGGCCTCGAGCTCCTTGTAGGCCCTGGCCACGGTATGGGGTGCGACGTCCAGCCGTTCCGCCAGGGACCGCACGGCGGGCAGCCGGGTTCCCGGCGGCAGCTTTCCGGCGTCGGCCCAATGGATCACCTGGAGCCGCAACTGCTCGAACAGCGGGACCGAACTGGCTGAATTGGGCTTCCAGGCCCCCGGGAAGTCGGCCGCCGTTTTCAAATGCCGGCCTCAAGCACGCCGCTGCGCTCCGCCTGCAGCGAGAACTGGGCGTTGTAGAGGCGCGTGTAATAGCTGTTCGCAGCAAGGAGGTCCTGGTGGGTGCCCTGCTCGACAATGCGTCCGTGGTCCATGACCAAGATTAGATCAGCGTCGCGCACTGTGGACAAACGGTGGGCAATAACAAAGCTGGTCCGGCCCCGGCGCAGCCGCTGCATGGCCTGACGGATCAACAGCTCCGTCCTTGAATCCACTGAACTTGTTGCCTCGTCGAGGATCTGTACGGCCCGGGCTGCCAACTGCGCCCGGGCAATGGTGATCAACTGCCGCTGGCCCTGGCTTAGCCCGTCACCCCCGTTCTCCAGCACTGTGTCATAACCATTCGGCAGAGACCTCACAAAGCGGTCCACGTAGCTGGCCTCGGCTGCGGCCAGGATCTCCGCCTCGGCGGCTCCCGGGCTTCCATAGGCGATGTTTTCGCGGATAGTGCCTGCGAAGAGCCATGCGTCCTGCAGCACCACACCGAACTGTGCCCGCAGGAGGTCCCGGGGAAAGGCCGCGATATCCGCGGTGTCGATGGTAATCCGCCCCGTATCCGGCTCGCAAAAGCGCAGCAGGAGGTTGATCACAGTGCTCTTGCCGGCCCCTGTATGCCCCACGATCGCCACCGTCCGGCCCGGTTCCACCGTAAAGGAGAGGTTGCGCACCGCCGGCGCGGCATCGTTATAACCGAACGTCACGTCATGGAATTCAATGCGTCCGCGCCCCTGGACAACAGCATCCGCTGCCGGCTCGTCGGGCGGCTCCTCCTGCGTATCGAGCAAGGCGAAGACGCGGGCCGCCGAGGCCTCGCAGGACTGCATGAGGTTGAGCATGCCGCCGATCTGGCCCACAGGCTGGGTGAAAAGCCTGCTGAACTGGATAAAAGCCTGGATTCCCCCGATGGTCATGGCGCCGGCGATCACCTGGAGGGCACCCACCACCGCCACGGCGATGTAACTGAGGTTGGACATCAGGACCATCAGCGGCTGCACAACGCCCGCCGTGTACTGCGCTTTGGTGGCCGCGCGCGCCAGGCGCTCGTTGCTCCGGGCAAAGACTTCTGCTGCCTGCGCCTGCCGTCCGAAGGCCTTGATGACCTCGTGGCCGGTGACGAACTCCTCCACGTGCGCGTTCAATTCACCTGTTTCGGTCCACTGACTGTCGAACTGTGCCTGGGATTTCCGCGCCACCTGCACGGTGATCAAGGTGGACAGCGGGACCGTCGCGATCGCAATGGCAGCCAGCAAGGGCGAGATCCACAGCATCATGGCCAGCGAGCCGGAGAGCATCAGCACGGACATGATGAGTTGTGTCAGGAGCTGGTTCAAGGCCTGGGTGATGTTGTCGATGTCGTTCGTGGCACGGCTCAGGACGTCGCCCCGGGACCGTTCCCGGAAGTAGGTCACCGGCAGCCGGTGCAGCTTTTCCTCCACCGACCCGCGAAGTCCGTACATCAGGCCCTGGACCGAGTGGGCGGCGAGTGACCCCTGGATCCAGTTGAGCAGGGAGGTGCCGATATACATGAGCGCCACTGCTCCCAGGATTAATCCCAGCGCGTGCTCGTCCAGGTTCCCGCGGAGGACGCCGTCCACCACGACGTCGGTGGCGTCGCCCAGGTACTTCGGCGCCGCGACATTGAGGCCCGCGAACGCGCAGGTGGCGGCAACGGCGCCCAGCATCTGCCGCCGGAAGGGCCGGAGCAGTCCAAGGAGACGGCGGGCGGTGGGCCAGAACGCTGTCGCCGTCCCGGCGGCGGCTGCAACGGTCACCGGCTGCCGTCCAGGGCCAGCTGCGATTCGGCTATTTCACGGTAGGTGGCGGACGTCTCAAGCAACTCCTGGTGCGTTCCCTGCGCTACCAGCCGCCCGCCGTCGAGCACCAGGATCAGCCCGGCGCCAACAACTGCGGAGATCCTTTCCGCCACCATAATCACCGTGGCCGCTGCCAGCGTTGCCTGGAGGGCCTGCCGCAGCCGGGTATCGGTATCGTAGTCCAGTGCCGAAAAGCTGTCGTCAAAGAGGTACAGCGGCGCCTTGCGCAGCAGCGCACGGGCAATGCAGAGGCGCTGCCTCTGGCCGCCGGAAAGGTTTGTGCCGCCCTGGCCCAGCGGGGTTGCTAGCCCCAGCGGCAGGTCCCGCATAAAGCGCATGGTCTGGGCGGTCTCAAGAACCTCCCAAAGTTCCCCATCCGTTGCGTCAGGTTTTGCCATCCGGAGGTTGTCCCCGATAGTGCCGGTGAAGAGGTGCGACCGCTGCGGAACGATCGCCATGGATGCCCGGAGGCTGTCCAGGGACACGCCCTTGATGTCCACCCCGCCCAGGCTGACGTGCCCAGCCGTGGAATCCAGGAAGCGCGGAATGAGGTTGAGGAGGGTTGATTTTCCGCTGCCGGTAGAGCCCACGATGGCTGTCATGGTGCCCGGAACTGCGGTAAAGCTGATGTCGGCGAGGACCGGCACCTCCGCACCCGGATAGGAGAAGGAGACCTGGCTGAACTCGAGCGTCGCGGGCACCGCCCGCTGCGGCCGCTGGCCGTTCCCGACGGCGGCATCCTGCAGCGGGACGCGCTGCAGCGGATCCGCAGCCGGGGGAAGAGGCTGCAGGGGCTCCAGGAACAGGAACCGGGGGTTCTGCGGTTGACGCACGGATGGCTCGGTGTCCAGGACGGCCCCGATCCGCTCGGCGCTGACGGATGCGCGGGGCGCAGTCATGAGGACGTACATGGACATCATGATGGCGAGCAGGATCTGCAGGATGTAAGCGATGAAGGCCGTCAGGGCACCGATGTTCATCACGCCGGTCTGGACCCGGTGCCCGCCGAACCACACCACGGCCACCGAGGAGATGTTGACCACGAGCATGACCAGCGGGAGCATGCCGGCAACCAGTAGCGCGGACTGGAGGTTGTTGGCGGTGAGGCTGCTGTTGACCTGGCCAAAACGGCGGACTTCATGGTTTTGGCGCACAAAGGAACGGATCACGGTGGCGCCGATGATCTGCTCCCTGAGGATGCCGCCTGCGCGGTCCAGCAGTTCCTGGCCTTCGCGGTAAAGCGGAATCAGCCGCCGGACAATGAGGTACATGATCAGCAGGAGCACGGGCACGATGGCGATCACCACGGACGACAGCGCCACGTCCTGCTGCAGGGCCAGGACCACCCCACCCACGCCCATGGCCGGACCGGCCACCAGCATGGTGAACACCAGCACGGCGAAGGACTGGATCTGCTGGGTATCGTTGGTGGCCCGGGTGGTCAGGCTCTGGGTCCCGAAGACGGCAACATCCTGGGAAGACAGCGACTGGATTTTGGCAAAAATTTCACCGCGGAGCTGTTGCCCGATCTTCATGGCGACCACGGCGGCAAGATAGCCGGCTGCTATGGCTGCCGCCGCCTGCAGGACGGCAATCAGCCCCATCACCACGCCCAGGCGCGAGATGACTGCGGTGTTGCCTGCCACGATGCCGTCGTCGACAATCGCTGCATTAACCGTGGGCAGCAGGAGGTTGGCCGCGGCCTGGACCAGTTGCAGCAGAACGATGGCGGCAATCCGGGCTTTATGACCCTCCAGCAGCCGCCTCATCAGAGCGATCAGCACCATACCTCCACTGCGGTTGGGGACGCCAGCTGGGGCGGCTGATGGCGGCCCCCCAACCGGCCAACTCCGCCATTGTAAGGCAGATCACTATCTTTTGCTGTCATACGACGTGACGGCCTAGTAGAGAACGTCCAACGAACGGACTTGCGCCCCCTATCCCTTGCGCCCTACAGCAAAGATTCTGCGGAAAGGAAACACGGTGCCGTGAACGGTTGGCGGATAGGCGTCCCGGAGCGCTGCGGCATATTCAGCCTCAAATGCTGCGCCGTCTTCCGGGGACAGGACTGCCAGGACCGGGCGAAGCGCGGTGCCCCGCACCCACTCCAGCACCGGGTCCGCGCCGGACAACACCTGCTGATAGCTGGTCTCCCACGCATCGGCCCTGAACCCGGCGTCGAGCAGGATCCGAAGGTACTCCCCGGGCTCGCCCACGGACTCCCCGCCCCGCAGCACTCCGCGCAGCTTCGGCTCCCAGCGGGATGATCCGGCCAGCCCGCGCATCAGTGCGTGGGACGGGGCATTGAAGTTTCCGGGAACCTGCATGGCAAACCACGAGCCGGGACGAAGGGCGGCCAGCCACTTCCGCATCATGTCCTGGTGGCCGGGCACCCACTGCAGTGCGGCGTTGCTCACCACGACATCCGCATCAGCGGAGGGCATCCAGTCGGCGATATCTATCAGTTCAAAGCGCAGGGACGGTGTTCCGTCCGCAATGGCCGCCGCCTTGCCAAGCATCTCGGCCGAGGAATCCAGGCCCACGACGTCGGCCCCCGGCCAGCGCTCAGCCAGCGTTGCGGTGAGATTTCCAGGACCGCACCCCAGGTCCACCACCTGCACCGGCCGGTCAGCGTGGACCCTTCCGGTGAGGTCGAAGAATGGGCGGTCCCGGTAATCGCCGAACTGAACGTACTTTGCCGGATCCCATTTCATACTTTTCTCCACCTTCTTGTGCCGCAGGTACCGCCGAAGCCTATCCTGCGGCTCGCTAAATTCCGGGGGCGTCCGGCACTAAGCTGGAAAACAATGAAACTCGTTGACCAGCTGCCCGATGTCTCCGCCCGGGACCTGCCCGCGTCCGTCGTCGATCCTGACGCCCTTTACTCCCGGTTCCTCGAATGGACGGAAAGCCGCGGCCTGGACCTGTACCCCGCCCAGGACGAGGCGATCATGGAGCTGGCAACCGGCGCCAACGTGATCCTTGCAACCCCGACGGGCTCCGGAAAGTCGCTGGTGGCCATCGCCGCGCACTTCCAGGCGATGGCCCAGGGCCGGCGCAGCTATTACACCGCCCCCATCAAGGCGCTGGTCTCGGAAAAGTTCTTTGCGCTCTGCGAGATTTTCGGGGCCGGGAACGTAGGGATGATTACGGGTGATTCAGGCGTCAACCAGGACGCACCCATCATCTGCTGCACGGCCGAAATCCTTGCCAACATCGCCCTTCGGGAAGGGGCCGCCGCGGACCTGGGATCCGTGATCATGGACGAGTTCCACTTCTACTCGGACCCGCAGCGCGGTTGGGCCTGGCAGGTACCCCTGCTGGAGCTCCCCCAGGCACAGTTCCTCCTGATGTCCGCCACGCTGGGTGACGTGAGCAGGTTCGAAAAGGGCCTGACGGACCTGACCGGGCTTCCCACCACCACAGTGAGCTCGGCGGAACGGCCCATCCCGCTGCACTACTACTACCACGAGACTCCCGTCCACGAGACGCTGGAGGAGCTGCTGTCCACCAGGCAGGTGCCGGTCTACGTGGTGCACTTCAGTCAGATCGAGGCGATCGACCGCGCCCAGACGCTGATGAGCATCAACGTGTGCACCCGCGAGGAGAAGGACAAAATCGCGGAGCTGATCGCCAACTTCCGTTTCGCCGCCGGCTTCGGCAAAACCCTCAACCGGCTGGTGCGGCACGGCATCGGGGTGCACCACGCCGGGATGCTGCCGAAGTACCGCCGCCTTGTGGAACAGCTGGCCCAGGCCGGGCTGCTCAAAGTCATCTGCGGCACGGACACCTTGGGGGTGGGCATCAACGTGCCCATCCGCACGGTGCTCCTGACCGCCTTGAGCAAATACGACGGCGTACGCACCCGGCTGCTGAACCCGCGTGAGTTCCACCAGATTGCCGGCCGGGCCGGGCGGGCGGGCTACGACACTGCGGGCACCGTGGTGGTGCAGGCTCCAGAACATGTCATCGAGAACGTGAAGGCGATGGCCAAGGCCACCGCCAAGTTCGGGGACGACCAGCGGAAGCTGCGGCAGGTGGTGAAAAAGAAGCCGCCGGAGGGTTTTGTGTCCTGGGGCGAGCCGACGTTCAAGCGGCTGGTTGAATCCGTGCCGGAGCCGTTGAATTCCAGCTTCACGGTGACGCATGCCATGCTCATGAACCTCATGGAACGGCCCGGCGATCCTTTTGCGGCCGCGCGCCGGCTGCTGACGGAAAACCATGAGTCCCGGTCCTCCCAGCTGAAGCTGATGAAGAAGGCGCTGGGGATCTACCGTGAACTGCTGGCCGCCGAAGTGGTGGAGCGGATCCCTCCCGCGCAGCAGGGACCGGACGGCCGCACCGTCCGCCTCACCGTGCATCTGCAGCCCAACTTCGCCCTGAACCAGCCGCTCTCCCCCTTCGCACTCGCCGCGCTGGAGCTCCTTGATCCGGAGTCGCCGTCGTACGCCCTGGACGTGGTGTCCGTGATCGAGGCAACGCTCGAAAAGCCGCGCCAGATCCTTTCTGCGCAGCAAAAGAAAGCCCGCGGCGAGGCCATAGCGGCAATGAAGGCCGACGGCATTGAGTACGACCAGCGGATGGCCATGCTGGACGAGGTGACGTACCCGCAGCCGCTGGCCGAAATCCTGGGCGAGGCGTTTGAGGTGTACCGCAAGGCGGCCCCGTGGGTGGGTGACTTCGAGCTGGCTCCCAAGTCCGTGGTGCGGGACATGTACGAACGTGCCATGAACTTTGGCGAATTCGTGCAGTTCTACGGGCTGGCCCGCTCGGAGGGCATTGTGCTGCGGTACCTCGCCGATGCCTTCAAGGCGCTGCGGCAGACGGTGCCGCAGGACATGCTGCGGGAGGACCTGGAAGATCTCAATGCCTGGCTCGGCGAGCTGGTCCGGCAGGTTGACTCCAGCCTGCTGGACGAGTGGGAGGAACTGACGTCGGGCGCGGCGCCCACCCCGCACGACGCACC
Organism: Arthrobacter sp. SLBN-100; assembly: GCF_006715305.1. Classification (NCBI taxonomy): domain Bacteria; kingdom Bacillati; phylum Actinomycetota; class Actinomycetes; order Micrococcales; family Micrococcaceae; genus Arthrobacter; species Arthrobacter sp. SLBN-100. The sequence goes on along the minus strand of NZ_VFMY01000001.1, from coordinate 527,368 downwards.
GCCGCCTCCCCCGCCGGCGCTCACGTCCAACATCCGCGCCTTCCGCGTCATGGTGCGCAACGAGATGTTCCGCCGGGTGGAGCTGTTCGCGGACGAGGACGCCGAGGCCCTGGGCGAACTGGACGGCGCCGCCGGCTGGGACGCCGGGCGCTGGGAGGACGTGCTGGACGACTACTTCGACGAGCACAACGATATCGGCACCGGCCCGGACGCCCGCGGCCCCGGGCTGCTCATCATCACGGAGGAACCTGGCGTCTGGAAGGTCCGGCAGATTTTTGACGACCCCGCCGGCAACCACGACTGGGGCATTTCCGCTGAAGTGGACCTGGACGCGTCGAACGAATCCGGCACCGCTGTGGTCCGCGTGACAGACGTCAACCGGCTCTGACAGCCGTCGTTGGCCGGGACGGGGCCGGGGCGGGCTGGTGCCTTCGCCGGCAAACCGCCTGCACCGGCCAACCGCCTGCGCCAACCGCCTGCACAAGGGGCGCCTGCTCACTGCACGGGCGCGACGGCGGCGGTAAGCTCGAACAATGAGTGTAATCCGCCCTGCAACCCCGCATGATGTCCCCGCGATCCTTCGCATGATCCACGAACTCGCGCACTACGAAAAGGAACCGGACGCCGTCCGCAACACCCCGGAAATGCTGGAGCAGGTTCTCTTCGGCGCCGACCCCCGGGTCTTCGCCGCCATGGCGGAGAACGATAACGGGGAAGTCCGCGGCTTCGCATTGTGGTTCCTCAACTACTCCACCTGGGAAGGCGCGCACGGGATCTACCTGGAGGACCTCTACGTCAGCCCGGAGGCCCGCGGCGAGGGGCACGGCAAGGCCCTGCTGCAGCACCTGGCCGGAATCGCCGTCGAAGAAGGCTACGCGAGGGTGGAGTGGAGCGTCCTGGACTGGAACGAGCCGTCCATCAACTTCTACCGGCGGTTGGGTGCCCGGCCCATGGATGGCTGGTCCACATTCCGGCTCACCGGCGAGGCGCTGGAGCAGTTCGGCAGCGCCGTTCCGGCCGCCGCCAATGGCTAACGCACATGCCTGAGGCCAGCGTGGACGCCGGGCGCCTGACCTCCGGAACCAGGACCGTCCAGCACGAGACCAGGGCCCGGCACGAATTCCGCGGCATGCGGACCGTTGAGCACTACTTCAGGGTGCCCCTGGACCATTTCGGCGCCTCCGGCAGCTCCGCAGCGATTACGCTCTTTGCCCGTGAGTACGTTTCGGCTGCCCACAGCGCCGAAGAAGCAGCAAGGCTGCCCTGGTTGCTGTTCCTGCAGGGCGGCCCGGGCGGCAGCGGCAACAGGTTCGGCTCCCTGGGCGGCTGGAGCAAGGCTGCGGGCAAGGACTTTCGCATCCTGATGCTGGACCAGCGCGGCACCGGCCTGTCCACTCCCCTGGACCGGAATACGCTGCCCCTGCGGGGGACGGCGGCGCAGCAGGCAGCCTATCTGGAGCATTTCCGCGCAGACTCGATCGTGGCCGACGCAGAACTGATCCGTGCTGCCCTGGGTTCACCGCCCTGGAGCATCTACGGGCAAAGCTACGGCGGCTTTTGCGCGCTCACCTACCTCTCCTTTGCCCCCGAGGGTTTGCGCGAGGCGCTGATCACCGGGGGCCTTGCACCGCTCGCGGCCCCGGCCGACGATGTGTACCGGGCAACGTTCAAACGGGTGGCGGCACGGAACGCCGAGTACTTCACGTGGTACCCGGAGGACCGGAGCACGGTGGACGCGATTGCGCACCACTTGCGGACCACCCCGGAGTTCCTGCCCGACGGCAGCCCCCTCGCCGTGGAGCGTTTCCAGATGGTGGGCGCCTTCCTGGGCGGCAACACAAGGGTGGACAGCCTCCACTACCTGCTGGAGGATGCCTTCACGGACGCTTCCGGCGGCCGCCGGCTTTCGGATCCGTTCCTTGAACAGGTGCAGGGCATCGTATCGCGCCGCTCCAACCCGCTCTATGCCCTGATGCATGAGTCCATCTACGGGCAGGGCGAAGCCACCGAGTGGTCAGCGTGGCGGGTACTGCGCGAGTTCCCGGAGTTCCGGCCGGACGCAGACCCGCTGCTGCTCACCGGCGAAATGGTGTATCCGTGGTATTTCGACCAGGACCCTGCTCTGCGGCCGCTGCGCGAAGTCGCGGAACTGCTGGCGGCCAAGCCTGACTGGAAGCCGCTCTACGATGCCGGGCGGCTTGCCGCCAACAGCGTGCCTGTCGCGGCCGCCGTCTATGCGGAGGACATCTATGTGGACCGGGACCTCTCCTTGGAGACGGCCGCGGCCGTCCGTGGGCTGCAGGTCTGGGAAACGCCGGACTTCCACCATGACGGGATCGCCGACGATGGTGAGGGGATCTTCAACCGCCTGTTGGGAATGGCGCGCGGGGTCCGCAGCTGAGCTGCGGCCGGGCAGGTGCCCGCCTTTAGGGCGTCAGAGACCTGCGCCGCCGCGCCACCCTCGTCCATATGGCGGCGGCCAGTACCGCCGCTCCCACCACCGCACCCGCCAAGTTCAGCCCCAGGTAGCCGGCCTGGCTAAGGACCAGGCCGGACGTGGCACCGCCCACCGCGCCGGCTACCCCCATCAGCATGTCCGAAACACCCTGGACCACCACGCGGGATTCCTGGCCAACGCTCTCGGCAAGGAGGGTGGAGCCGGAAATGGTGGACGCGGACCAGCCGATGCCCAACAGGACCAGTCCCACAGCCACGGCGACGGTGGACGCCTGGCCGAATCCGGCAACGGCGACGGCAGCGATCATGGTGGCGAAGCCGATGATGATGGTCTCAGTCCTGCCGGCCTTGTCTGTCAGCCAGCCCATCACCGGTGACAGCGCAAACATCCCGGCAATGTGCAGGGAAATGGTGAAGCCGATGATCACCAGTACGTCGCCGGCGGCCGCATGGCCGGCGTGGCCCGGCCCGGCCACCAGTTCCTGCAGGTGGAGCGGCGTCATGGACATCACGCCCACCATCACCCCGTGTGCTCCCACCAGGGCGGCCAGCGCCAGCAGGGCGCCACGGGAGCCCCGGATGGCCCGCGTCCCCCGGACCAGTGACCCGGGTGCCCGGGCCTGCAGGGCTGCCGGCTGATTAACGGGGTGGCCTGCGGGCTGGCTGGCATGCTGATTCACTGCCGGCGCGGCGGCGAGTTCCCGGGCCAGCAGCAGTGGGTCAGGCCGAAGGCCAAAAAACAGCAGGACGACGGCGAGCAGAAGTCCCACGGCGGAGATCACAAAGGGACCCGCCACAGGCGGGAGGCCAAGGGCCTGGCCCACCACAGCCCCGGGCTGGATCAGGTTCGGTCCGGTGACGGCTCCGACCGTTACGGCCCATACGACGGCGGACAGTGCCCGGCCGCGGTGTTCGGCGTCGGCAAGGTCGACGGCGGCGAAGCGCGCCTGCAGGCTCGCGGCCGTGCCTATCCCGATGCCGGCGGCGCCAAGGATGAGCAGGACGAAGAGGCCGGACACCACCGACAGGACCATCAGCAGCGTGCCGGCCATGGCGGCCGACAGTCCCGCGACCTGGCCAATGCGGCGTCCCCGCCGGTCAGCCAGGGCGGCCAGCGGCAGGGCAGCAAGTGCGGCGCCGAGGGTCATCACCGTGGCCACGGCACCCGCCCACGCGCTTGAACCGGAGAGCTCGACGGCGAGGATGGACCCGATGGACACCGTGGCGCCGGTCCCAATCCCGCCAAACACCTGGGCTGCACTCAACAGCACCACGGTGCGCCGCTGCACCTGGCGCACTCCGCTTTCCGTCATCAAAGTGCCGGCCATGATCCGAGCATAGACCTCGGTGCTTCCGTCTTGCAGAGCGATTTTTAAGCAAGTAATCCCGGCCGCGGGGGGCGGCCGGGATTACTTGCTTTGCAGTTGCGGAAAAACTAGTCGACGTCGCTGTGGCTCTTCCGCACGTCTTCCTCGAGCCGGGGATCGAGATGGGCTTCCTTGGCTTTGGAGCTGAGGAGGCTGGCCACCACTGCGACCAGGATGGTGCCCACGATGACTGCCAGGGACACGAAGGTGGGGATCTCGGGAGCCCATTCGATGTGCCGGCCACCGTTGATGAACGGCAGTTCGTTGACGTGCATGGCGTGCAGGACCAGCTTGACGCCGATGAACGCCAGGATGAAGGACAGTGCGTGCTTCAGGTAAATGAGGCGGTTCATCAGGCCACCCAGCAGGAAGTACAGCTGGCGCAGGCCCATCAGGGCGAAGAGGTTTGCCGTGAACACAATGAACGGGCTCTGGGTGAGTCCGAAGATGGCCGGGATGGAGTCGACGGCGAACAGCAGGTCGGTCATGCCGATGGTGATGAACACGATGACCATCGGGGTGAAGACCTTCTTGCCGTTCACCACCGTGCGGAGCTTGCCGCCGTCGTACTTCTCCGACATCGGGATGATCTTGCGGATCTTCGCGATGAGCGGGTTTTCCCGGTCCTCCTCATCTTCGCCCTCATCCTGGGCCTGCTTCCACGCGGTCCACAGCAGGAAGGCGCCGAAGATGTAGAACACCCAGCTGAACTGTTCGATGACGATGGCGCCGAGCAGGATGAAGATGCCGCGCAGGATCAGGGCGATGATGATGCCCACCATCAGCACTTCCTGCTGGTATTTCCGCGGCACGGAGAACCTGGCCATGATGATGATGAAGACAAACAGGTTGTCGATGCTGAGGCTGTATTCGGTCACCCAACCGGCGACGAACTGGCCGCCGAACTCGGGGCCGGTGAACGCAAACATGGCACCGGCGAACACCAGGGCCAAAGTGACGTAGAACGTCACCCACAGGCCGGCTTCCTTCATGGAGGGTTCGTGGGGGCGGCGGACCACCAGGAGAAGGTCGGTCAGGAGGATCAGGCCGAGGACGACAAAGGAGCCGACCTCGAACCACACGGGCAAATCGAGCACAGGGTAGCCTTTCGCAGGGTACAGAGATGCGTTGTAAGTCTCTCCGGCCTGCCTGTGCACTTGGTGCTGATGTGGCGGCCCGCTACGCCCGGCGGGGCAACCATGCCCTGCGTGTTGACGATCGTAGCGCTTGGGATACTCCCCTACGTGACCTTAACTGTACCCCAGGCGGCTGCCGGCCCGCTCCAAGCAGGTGTTTGCGTCAGGCGTGCCCGGCGGCCTGCATCTGGCGCAGTTCCTTCTTCAACTCGCTGACCTCGTCCCTGATCCGCGCCGCAACCTCGAACTGCAGCTCAGCTGCTGCCCCGTGCATCTGCTCGGTCAGCTGTTCAATGAGTCCCACCAGGTCCTCGGCGGGAGCCGCGGCGAGACCGTCAGAACGCGCCTGAGCTGCGCCCTTGGCTGCCGCCTTCCGCTTGCCGCCCTTGGCCAGGCGGTTGTTGCTGAGCAGCTCCTGGGTGTCGGCGTCTTCCTTGGCCAGTTGGTCGGTGATGTCGGCAATCTTCTTCCGCAACGGCTGCGGGTCGATGCCCTTCTCCGTGTTGTAGGCCACCTGGATGGCACGGCGCCGGTTGGTCTCGTCAATGGCGTGGGCCATGGAATCGGTAATGCGGTCCGCGTACATGTGGACCTGGCCGGACACGTTGCGGGCGGCACGCCCGATGGTCTGGATCAGGGACGTTGAGGAGCGCAGGAAGCCTTCCTTGTCCGCGTCCAGGATGCTGACGAGGGAGACTTCCGGCAGGTCAAGGCCTTCACGGAGGAGGTTGATGCCCACCAGTACGTCGAAGCTGCCCATCCGCAGTTCGCGGAGCAGTTCAACACGCCGCAGGGTGTCCACGTCGGAGTGCAGATACTCCACCTTCACGCCGTGGCCCAGGAGGTAGTCCGTGAGGTCCTCCGCCATGCGTTTGGTCAAGGTGGTGACCAAAACACGCTCGTCCCGCTCCACGCGGGTCCTGATTTCACCCAGGAGGTCGTCGATCTGGCCCTTGGTGGGTTTGACGATGACTTCGGGGTCCACCAGGCCGGTGGGGCGGATGATCTGCTGGACGAAACCGTCGGCCTTGCCCAGCTCGTACTTGCCGGGAGTGGCGGAAAGGTAAACGGTCTGGCCGATCCGTTCCAGGAACTCGTCCCATTTCAGCGGCCGGTTGTCCATGGCGGACGGCAGCCGGAAGCCGTGGTCCACCAGGGTGCGCTTGCGGGACATATCCCCTTCGTACATGGCCCCGATCTGCGGGATCGTTACGTGGGATTCGTCCACTACCAGCAGGAAGTCGTCCGGGAAGTAGTCGATAAGGCAGTGCGGGGCCGTGCCGGTGCCGCGGCCGTCGATGTGCCGCGAATAGTTCTCGATCCCGTTGCAGAAGCCCATCTGCTGCATCATCTCGAGGTCGTAGGTGGTGCGCATCCGCAGGCGCTGAGCCTCCACGAGCTTGTTCTGCCCTTCCAGCACCGACAGCCGGCTGGCGAGTTCATCCTCGATGGACTTGATGGCGCGGGTCATCCGCTCGGGTCCCGCCACGTAGTGCGAGGCCGGGAAAACGTACATCTCGGTTTCTTCCCGGATGACCTCGCCCGTGAGCGGATGCAAGGTGTAGATGTTCTCCACTTCGTCGCCGAAGAACTCGATCCGCAGGGCCAGTTCCTCGTACATGGGGATGATCTCGACCGTATCGCCCCGTACCCGGAAGGTACCGCGGTGGAAGTCCATGTCGTTGCGGGAGTACTGCATGGAAACGAACTTGCGCAGCAGCGCGTCGCGGTTCATTTCCTGTCCCTTGCGAAGGGTGACCATGCCGGCGATGTATTCTTCGGGCGTGCCCAGGCCGTAGATGCAGGACACGGTGGCCACCACTATGACATCGCGGCGGGTCAGCAGGGCGTTGGTTGCGGAGTGGCGCAGCCGCTCCACTTCCTCATTAATCGACGAGTCCTTCTCGATGAAGGTGTCCGTCTGCGGCACGTAGGCTTCCGGCTGGTAATAGTCGTAGTAGGAGACGAAGTACTCCACCGCATTGTTGGGCAGCAGCTCCCGGAACTCGTTGGCCAGCTGCGCGGCGAGGGTCTTGTTCTGGACCATCACCAGGGTGGGTCGCTGGACCTGCTCGATCAGCCAGGCAGTGGTGGCGCTCTTACCGGTACCGGTGGCGCCAAGCAGCACCACGTCCTTTTCACCGTTTTTGATGCGCTCCGTGAGTTCCGCGATGGCGGCGGGCTGGTCACCTGCCGGCTTAAACTCGCTGATCACCTCGAAGGGTGCTACAACACGATTGATCTCCTGCGCAAGGCTCATGGATCTAATCTACAACCGGGCACCGACACCGGCATGGCCAGTCCGTTACGGGCGAACAAGCAGGACAGTTTCACGGAAGACTTCGACGGCGGCCGGCAGGAAACGCGCTTGGCAGCGGGTCAGGATACGGACGACGGCGCCTGCCAGCCAGAGCGCTCAGCCCACCGTTCAAGGGGTTCTTCGGCGGCCGCGAGCCAGTCTTCCTTGGCATCCGCGTAACCTGCCGTCGATCCGTCGCCTGAGTGGGCGGCGGCGAGCTTGCGCTTCAGGGCCACGTATTCCGCCGCGGCTGCCGGTTCAGTCCGGAGCCAGTCGCGGAAGCACAAGGCAAAGCGCCAGCCGGCGGAATCCTCGGCCCGGACGTGGAGGTTGACGTCCCGCCCGGGGTCGGCGTTGGCGTGGAAGCGTTTCTGCCAGTCTTCCCCGTGCGGATGGCGGGGCTTCGGGGTATCCGACCTGATTCCGGGAACCACGGGAAACCCGGCGGCGGCCAGGGCAGGGGCGAGGGAATCGGCAACCTCAAGGTCCGGCACTGTGAGCTGCAGGTCGATGACGTCCTTGGCATCCAGTCCGGGGACCGCTGTGGACCCGATGTGATCCAGCCGCACCGCGTCCGGATGCTCCACGGGAAGTGCCTTGGCAATCCGGTTCATCAGCCGCTGTGCCTGCTGGGGCCACAGCGGGTTCGCGGGTACCAGCACGGGTCCGCCGTTCCTTTCGGCGCACGCTCCTGCCGCTAGATTCCGCGTGAAGGGCTGTAAACGTTGGTCCCAGAGCCGGTTCACCTGGTCCAGCAAATCCTGCACGCTGCCGGAGTTGCCCAGGACCACGTCGGCTGCGGCCAGCCGGTCCTCCCGCGTGGCCTGGGCGGCCATTCGGGACAGCCCAGCCTCCTCCGTCATGCCCCGGTGCTCCAACATCCGCTGCAGCCTGATGTCCTCCGGCGCGTCCACCACCAGGACGAGGTGGAAGTCGCTGCCCTGCCCGGTTTCCACAAGAAGCGGAATGTCCTGCACCACCACGGCATCATCCTGTGCTGCTGCCACCATGGCCGCGGCGCGTGAGCGTACCAGCGGATGGACGATTCCGTTCAGGACCGCCAGGCGTTCAGGGTTTCCGAATACCAGAGCGCCCAGCTTCGGCCTGTCCAGCCGGCCGTCGCGGGCAAGCACCCCGTCCCCGAACTCCGCCGCGATCCGCTGCAGGCCCTCGGTTCCCGGTTCCACGACTTCCCGTGCCAGCGCATCAGCATCCACCAGGACTGCGCCGAGTTCCTTCAACCGCGCGGCAACCACTGACTTCCCTGAGGCGATGCCGCCCGTCAACCCGATTTTCAGCACTCCGTCAGCCTACTAGCCCGCACCGCCAGGTTCCCTGACCGGGCGCCTCGGGATGAGGGCAGCGGGGCCTAGACTTGGGCGGGTGCAAGAGCAAGAGAGCCGGGCTGCCAGCTACACCACCCTGGCGCCCGGGCAGGATTTCCGCCACGAGATCGAGATCAAGCGCTCCAGGTTCATCACCGTCCTGCGACGGGCCGGCACGGAAGAAGCAGCACGGGACCTGGTGGCCGGCCTCCGCCGTGAATTCCATGACGCACGGCACCACTGTTCGGCATTCATCATCGGCCCGGACCGGGACATCCAGCGCTCCAGTGATGACGGCGAACCGTCGGGAACAGCGGGCATTCCGATGCTGGAGGCCCTGGCCAAAAGGGCAACCGCAGCCGGGGTGGCCGACCTCAGTGACGTAAGTGCCGTCGTCGTGCGCTATTTCGGCGGGGTCCTGCTGGGGGCGGGCGGGTTGGTCCGCGCGTACTCAGAGTCCGTATCCTCAGCGCTTGCGCTGGCGCCCATGGTGCGCCGGAGCCGGCTGCGTGTCTGCGCAGTCGAAGTGCCGCACGCCGCTGCCGGCAGGCTGGAGAACGACCTTCGTGCCGCGGGCTTCGTCATGGCTGAAACAAGCTACGCCGCCCGGCATACAGTCCTGCGGGTGGCCGTACCGGACGAGTCTGCGGCTATCGCCAGCGCCGCGGAACGCGTGCAGTTGTTGACTGCAGGCAACGCCCACCTGACCACCGAAGGAACGGAGTGGGTGGATGTCCCGATCTCCTGACGTGTCCCTGCTGGACGTGGATGAAGCTGTCCTGGATCAACTCCTCGAACTGGCCAAGCGCGATGCCTCCCCGGACGAGGTTGCTCCCCCGCTGGGCGGACCGGGCTGGAACCTGGAGCGGACCGCGTGGTTCTTCAGCTACCACCGCGCCGCCGCCCATGGCCTGGAAGGGGAAGCCGGTGAGAAAACCTGGGCCATTCGCGCTGATGGCAGCCTTGCGGGGACCATCAGACTCAAGCTCGCCGATACCGGCAAGGGCCGGGAAGCGGCAGAGACCGGCCTCTGGCTGGGCAGGAGCTTTCGGTCCCGTGGTATCGGAAGCGCCGCGCTGCGCCTTGTCCTGGCGGAGGCCCGCGAAGCCGGTGTCCTCCGGGTGACCGCCCGTACGCTGGCCGGAAACCTCGGTGCCCGGCGCCTGCTTGCCTCTGCCGGCGCCGTACTCACGCCCGACGACGACGGGACCGTAAGCGCCGTCGTCGAACTCTAAGCTGCTGGTTGCCGGTAAATCACGGCCCATCAGCTGCGTTAAACAACAGACCCCCTGCCGGAGGCAGGGGGTCTGTTGCGGTGGCCCGGATGGTCCGGGCCGGTGGCAATTAGTTGCCGGTCAGCTTCTCGCGGAGGGCAGCAAGAGCCTCGTCCGAAGCCAGGGTGCCGGCACCGGTGTCGGTGGCAGCAGGCTCCGAGGAGTAGCTGGTGGTGCCGGAATCGCTGTCACCGGACGTTGCAGCTGCAGCGTCGTCGGCAGCGTGCTGGGCAACCTGCTTCTTGTGGGCTTCCCAACGGGTCTGGGCGTCAGCGTACTGCTGCTCCCAGGCGGCGCGCTGGTTCTCGTAGCCTTCAAGCCACTCGTTGGACTCGGGATCGAAGCCCTCGGGGTACTTGTAGTTGCCCTCTTCGTCGTACTCTGCGGCCATGCCGTACAGAGCCGGGTCGAATTCGGTGCTGTCGGCGTCGACGCCCTCGTTGGCCTGCTTGAGGGACAGCGAGATGCGGCGGCGCTCGAGGTCGATGTCGATGACCTTGACGAACAGTTCGTCGCCAACGGAGACAACCTGCTCTGCCAGTTCAACGTGGCGCACGGCGAGCTCGGAGATGTGGACCAGGCCTTCGATGCCGTCTTCGACGCGGACGAACGCACCGAACGGAACCAGCTTGGTGACCTTACCCGGAACAACCTGGCCGAGGGCGTGGGTGCGGGCGAAGGTCTGCCACGGGTCTTCCTGCGTAGCCTTGAGCGACAGGGAGACGCGCTCGCGGTCCAGGTCCACCTCGAGAACCTCGACGGTGACTTCCTGGCCAACTTCGACAACCTCGGACGGGTGGTCGATGTGCTTCCAGGACAGCTCCGAAACGTGCACGAGGCCGTCTACGCCGCCCAGGTCCACGAAGGCACCGAAGTTGACGATGGAGGAAACAACGCCGGGACGGACCTGGCCCTTTTCCAGCTTGTTGAGGAACGTGGAGCGGACCTCGGACTGGGTCTGCTCAAGCCATGCACGGCGGGACAGGACCACGTTGTTGCGGTTCTTGTCCAGTTCGATGATCTTGGCTTCGATCTGCTGGCCGATGTACGGAGCCAGGTCGCGCACACGGCGCATCTCGACGAGCGATGCGGGCAGGAAGCCGCGCAGGCCGATGTCGAGGATAAGACCACCCTTGACGACCTCGATGACGGTACCGGTGACAACACCGTCTTCTTCCTTGACCTTCTCGATGTCGCCCCAGGCACGCTCGTACTGAGCGCGCTTCTTGGAGAGGATCAGGCGGCCTTCTTTGTCTTCCTTGGTGAGCACCAGGGCTTCGACCTGATCGCCAACGGAGACAACGTCTCCGGGATCAACGTCGTGCTTGATGGAAAGCTCGCGGGAGGGGATGACACCTTCGGTCTTGTAACCGATGTCGAGCAGAACTTCATCGCGGTCGACCTTGACGACGGTACCTTCGACGAGGTCTCCGTCGTTGAAGTACTTGATGGTGGCGTCGACAGCTGCGAGGAAGTCCTCAGCGGTACCGATGTCGTTAATCGCGACTACGGGGGTACCGGGCTTCTCGGTGGAGGTGATGGTCATGTAGTAGGGGCTCCGTTGTGGATAGTTAGTTGGTCAGGCGACCACCACCTCCGGGTACTGACCTGGAGGCGGAGCGCGGCGGATTGCCGGGTCATCCTGATTGCGTGGCGTTCAAATGCGAACCAAAGCTGCGCACACGTAACACACGCCCGTTCATTCTAGTCGCTGCCCGTAACGCGGGTCAAAGCGGCATTCGGGCCGCCGGGCGCATGCCCTGCCGGCCGCGTCATGGGCCCTGCCGTGCGTTAAACCGTTCTTCGTAAACCCGTTCCGCCTCTTCCAGCAGCCCGTTCGTGAGCCGGCCAAGCGGGTGGACACTGGCAAGGAGCGGCTCGCAGTCCGGTCCCCGGCCCACACACTTCCCGGTCAGGATCCATGCGTGCCGGTCTTGCCTCTTGCCCAGATGCAGGTACTGGCAGATCTGGCGGGCAAGCCAGTCCCTCAACGGCCTGGTCCACCACTCTTCCGGTGTCAACGGGTTGACCGAGAGGCCCGGCAGCGTCAGTCCGCTTTCGGTGTCGGTGCTTCCGGAACCAGCGTCCGCCTCATACCCGCGGGAGTACCGGACATACACGGGGTCCTCTCCCCGGACAATGTCTTCGAGTTCCCGCAGTGTGTCGATAACACCTTCATCCGCTTCATTGGGCATTGCTGCCTCCTCAAACGAAAAGATCAAGCCATCGGGTAAACAACGGCGTGGAGAAAGTGCGCGGTCGGCTTCACGACAAGTTCAGCGTAGGCTTCCGGGCACGGACAGGCCATAGTCGACAAATTCAGCGCGCCGTCAGAAGTGGGTGAGGCAGTGCGTGGACCGCTCGACGGCGAACATCTGCCGCGCCTTCAGCGCTGAGCCGGCCGCGTTTTCGCGGATCCTTCCTGCAGCCGCGAGGGTCACCGGACAGACGGCGCCCAGGTAGATCGACGACAGGGCCGAGACATCCAGCGTCAGGTCCGCTTCCGCGGCATCGGCCAAACGCTCGACGGCGGCCTCGCCGCCGTCGGCCCGGAGGGCGTAGGTGCCTGCCGTGAGGCCCAGGGGGTCCCGGACTTCGAGGACCAGCTCCCCATTCGCTGGGTAATGCCTGGCTTCAAGGGCCCTGCCGGCGTCGAGGATGCGGAGCCACAGCATGTCACGGCTGTCCGAGGAATCGATGCAGCGGGGGTCCGCGAGGGCCCAGGTGAGCGGGTCATCGAGTGGCGCTTCATCCCAGGAGACGCGCTGCACCAGGTCGATGGCGGCAAGGAACTGCCAGAGTTCCAGGTAGGCGTCATTTGCGGCCGCTACCAGGTCAACCACTTCCACCGTGTAGGGCTGCGTGTCCCAGCCAAGGAACTTGTAGGAAACGTAGCCATCCACGGTACCGTCAGCCGAGTAGTGGAGCGCAACCTTGACGGCTGGATCCTCCTTGCCGTCGCGGCCAAGTGATCCTGAGGCCAGTTGCCGGTACCACTCCTGGCGGCCGAGCGAACCGGGGGTTACCCGATGCACCCGCTCGAAAACTTCCGGCGCCAGTTGCAGCAGGGCTTTGGGCTCGGCGATTTCCACGCTGCCCGTCGGCTGGTGCGGCAGGACGAAGCGGGCGGTGGTATCCACCTTGACCGTCCGCTCAAAGCTGGCGACGCCGTAGCCGAAGCGTCCGTAGATCGTTCCTTCCGAAGCGGTGAGGGCAGCCATCGCGATGCCGTCATCCTTGGCGAGGCGCAGGTCCTCGCTCATCATCCGGCGCAGCAGCCCCCGGCGGCGGTGCGAGGTCCGCACTGTGACGGAGGTGACCAGTTGGCTTTCCAGGCTCCGGCCGAACCCGATGTTGAGGGTCTTGCGGAAGGTGGCGAACGTGGCCACCGGTACGTCGGCCGGCAGCGAGGCCGGCGCCACCTCACCGGTCTGGTAAACGCCGGTCAGGACGCGCCCGTCCCGTTCGTAGGTGGCGAGGGATTTTGCCACGTGCTCGGGCGTACGGGTGGACTCGTGGAATCCGAAGGCGACAGCCCGCGCCCAGGTCTCCGCCGCCGCATAGCCGTCGTTGCCCTGGGACACTGCGCCGAAGCGCCGGATCTCGTACTTACCGCTCAGCTCAGCCACCCGTCCGAGCCTAGCCAATAGTTCCCCTGCCCCGCCAGCGCCGGCATACGGGCGCGGGAGGCAGACGTCAGAGCCGCCGCACGGGTTGGCGGAGGATGGTCTTGAGTTTTTCCGGCGCCACCCTGCGGGCATCGTTGAGGTAGATCTCGTGGTGCAGGCCTGCAAAGGCAAGGCCATTGGCCGGCATGAACTCGCTGTGCAGCCGGTGGAGTATGGGGCCTTCGTCGTCGTAACTGCCGATGTGCAGCACCTGCACCGACAACCCCTCGTCAAGTGTTTCAAGGCGGAGCAGGTCCAGCGCCGGGAGCTTTTTCGTTGCCGCCTTCGCGATGCCGTCGTGGACTTCCGGCGAGCCGGTCCAATCAGGTTGCGCGATCATCATGGTCCACTTCCAGCTGTCCTTGTCACCGCGGCTGAAAGCGCCGGGATCATCGGCCGTCCACAGACCCTCCAGGGGTCCGACGGCGTAGTCGCGGCCCGCGTGCTTGCTGGCGAACTTCACGGCGTAAGACACCGAGAACAGGGCTTCCAGGGCGTCCTTGTAGGCCGGGGCCGTCCCCGGGTTGCCGTGTCCGTCCACCATGAGGTACTTCAGCGGCGGGACGGTGACCAGTTGAAAGTCCCGGGCGCGGGGCGCGTACAGTTCCTTGAACTGTTTCCGGACGTCATACTTGTCCATCGCGCCCCGCCCGCGTCGTGTCCTGGATTTCTCTAGTGCCCGGCGTCGTACCAGCTGGGACCGAAACCGATCTGGACCTCCAGCGGAACGCTGAGGTCCGCGGCGGCGGCCATCTGTTCGGTAACCAGCTTTTCCACCGCTTCGCGCTCCCCGGCCGCAACTTCCAGCACCAGCTCGTCATGGACCTGCAGCAGCATCCTGGACTTGAGGCCCTGCGACTGGAGCTCCCCGTGGACGCCGAGCATGGCCCGTTTGATGATGTCCGCGGCAGAGCCCTGGATGGGGCTGTTAAGCGCGATCCGTTCAGCGTTTTCCCGGAGCTGCCGGTCGGTGCTGGTGAGGTCGGGCAGGTACCGGCGGCGCCCCTCGATGGTTGCCGTGTAGCCGTCCACACGGGCCTGGTCCACCACGCCCCGCAGGTAGTCGCGGACGGCGCCGAACCGGTCGAAGTAGTCCTTCATGAGGCTCCGTGCCTCGTCCACCGAAATCTCCAGCTGCTTCGACAGGCCGAAGGAGGTCAGCCCGTAGGCCAGGCCGTAGGACATGGCCTTCACCTTGGAGCGCATGGCGCTGGTGACTTCTTCAGTTGGCACGTGGAAGATGTTGGAGCCCACAAAGCGGTGCAGGTCCTCCCCGTCCTTGTACGCCTGGATCAGGCCCGCATCACCGGAGAGGTGCGCCATGATGCGCATTTCGATCTGGGAATAATCCGCGGAGAGCAGGCACTCGTACCCGTCACTGACCACAAAGATCCCGCGGACACGCCGGCCCTCCTCGCTGCGGATGGGGATGTTCTGCAGGTTCGGGTTGTTGGACGAGATCCGCCCCGTGGCCGCAACGTTCTGGGCGTAGGTGGTGTGGATCCGGCCGTCCTCCGCCACGGACTTCTTCAACGACTCCAGCATCTGGCGCAGCTTGGCAGCCTCACGGTGGGCCATGAGCTGGACCAGGAACTCGTGACCGGTCTTGTCCAGGAGATTTTTCAAGGAGGCGGCATCGGTGGTGTAGCCGGACTTGATCTTTTTAGTCTTGGGCAGCTGGAGTTCCTCGAACAGCACGGTCTGCAGCTGTTTGGGTGAACCGAGGTTGACCTCGTGACCGATCGCGGCGAACGCCTGCTCCTGGGCGTTGTCGATGACCCTGGAAAGGTCTGCAAGCTGCTCGTCCATCCGGGCCATGTCGATCCCGATGCCGGCAAGCTCCATGTCAGCCAGCACACGGCTGACCGGAAGTTCGAGGGTGGAGAGCAGTTCCTCGGCGCTGCGCTCCTTCAGTTCCGCTGCGAAGAAGCGGCTCAGTTCAAGCACGACGGCGGCGGCCTGCACCAGCGCCCCCGCGGCGGCTTCGTCGTCGCCGTCGAAGGACAGTTCCAGCTGGCCGGCCTTGGCAGTGGCGGCGGGGATGCCGACGTTGAGGTGGTGCTGGGCGAGTTCGGCGAGCTCGTAGGTGCGCCGGTCCGGCTCGATGAGGTAGCCGGAGATGGACGTGTCATCCACCACGCCTTCGAGCTCCAGTCCCCGGGAGGTCAGGGCCTTCAGCGCCGCCTTGAACCCGTGCATCACCTTGGGCGCTTCGGGGTCCCGCAGCCAGGCGGCCAGGACGTTTTCGGCCTCGGCGTCCTGGGTGCCAAGATCGATGTGGGCGGCGGCGCCGTCCCGGACGATGGCCAGGCCGGCGGCGTCCTCGCCGATCCGCCCGGGAACCAGGTCCACGGCGAGGGCGGACCGCTGGCCGGCACCTGCGTCCAGGAATGCGGCGAGCTCCGCGGCCCCTGAGGGTGTGGTGAAGTCGGGGGTTTCGATGCTCGCGCGCTCGGGCGCGGGGGTATCGTCGTCGCCATAAAGGGCAAAGAGCCGGCCCCGGATGGCCTTGAATTCGAGCTGGTCGAAGAGATCCTCAAGGGCGGCCTGGTCAGGGCGGGGCTGGTACAGGTCATCCAGTGTGACGGGCAGTTCAAGGTCCGGGAGAAGCCTGTTCAGCCGGCGGTTGCGCTTGACGGACTCGACGTTCTCGCGCAGCGCGTCTCCCACCTTCCCGCCGATGGAGTCGAGGTTTTCCAGTACACCTTCAAGCCCGCCATAAAGGTTGATCCACTTAGCGGCCGTCTTGGGGCCCACACCCGGCACACCCGGCAGGTTGTCGGCCGTCTCCCCCACCAGCGCGGCGAGGTCTGAATACCGTTCGGGGCTGACGAAGTACTTCGCTTCAATGGCGGCGGCATCCATCTTGGGGATGTCGCTGACACCCTTCTTCGGGTAGAGCACAAAAACGTTGTCCGTGATCAGCTGGAACGCGTCCCGGTCACCCGAAACGAGCAGCACTTCGAAGCCCGCCTTTTCGCCCATGGCGGCAAGGGTGGCAAGAATGTCATCGGCCTCGTAGCCAGGCATTGCGATGGTCTTGATGCCCCAGGCCTCCATCACCTGCGCGATGAGGTCGATCTGGTTGTTCATCTCGCGGGGCGTCTCGTTGCGGCCGCCCTTGTATTCGCTGTACTCGGCCTTGCGGTGGGTGGTCTCATCCGAGACGTCGAAGGCAACGGCGATGTGCGTGGGCTGCTGTTCCTTGATGAGGTTGATCAGCATGGAGGTGAAGCCGTGGATGGCGTTCGTGTGCTGCCCGCTCGCGGTGGAGAACTTGTCCGCAGGCAGGGCAAAAAACGCGCGGAAGGCCATCGAATGCCCATCCAGGACCAGCAGCCGCGGCTGCCCGGTGATGGGAATCACGGGTGCGGCAGTTGCTGAAACCGAGCCGCCGGCCTGGGTTTGCGCCTCGTCCTGAACTGCAGGGTCTTGAAGGGCAGAGGCGCCCTCCGGGGAAGCGTCCTCCTGCAGGACGTTGGACGGGTAAGGGGCCGGTTTGGTTGTTTCACTCACAGATGCCAGCCTAGTTGCCATGATGGACAATTTCACGCCCGGCCCCTACGCCGGGGAGCTCACTGCCGCTGGAGTCCCGGAGCACCTGCATGGCTGGCTTGGCCAATTCGGAATTGGCGCACTGGTGGTGAAAATGGGCATCCATTTCCTGGAGATGAGCCCTGAGCGGACGGTGGCCACCATGCCGGTGGCGGGAAACACCCAGGTGGCTGGAATCCTTCACGGCGGCGCCCACGTGGTGCTGGCGGAAACGCTTGGATCATTTTCGGCCGGCATGCACGCAGGGCCTGGCCGCCATGCAGTGGGCATCGAGGTCAGCGCTACCCACCACCGTTCCATCTCAGGCGGCACGGTGACCGGAACCTGTACGGCCATCCATCTGGGCCGGACGCTTGCAACGCACGAAATCGTTATGACGGATGATCAAGGCCGCCGGCTTTCCACTGCCCGCATCACCAACATGATCCGGGACAACGCCGCGCCTTCCCAGGGCTAGAGCGCGGAACCGACGCCGTCAGAGGCCCCATCACCTTCGGCAGTTCCAAGGCGGGACGTGGTGGGGCGTCCCAACCAGCGGGTTTCGACAGGCTCAACCACCGGGTTTCGACAGGCTCAACCACCGCTGCCATTGAACAGGTACCGCAGCTCAACAATGCCCCTGCCCATGGCGCGCGAGGCAGTCAACTCAAGTGGCGGCGTCGGGCCCGCCAACGGCAAAAGGCGCTTGCCGTTTCCGAGCACCACTGGGATGACGGAGAGGATGAGTTCATCCAGCAGGCCGGCGTCGGCGAACTGGGCGGCGAGCTCTCCGCCGCCCACCAGCCAGACGTTCTTGCCTCCGGCGTCCGCTTTGAAGTCCACGATGAACTCGCTGATGTTCCCGCGGACGAAGGTGATGTCCGCCCCGTCAGGCGGCGCGTACTCATGCCGCGTGAAGACGTAGCAGGGCGTGCCCGCGTAGGGCCAGTTGCCGGGTTCATGCTCCATGAGCCAGGTGTAGGTGCCACCGCCCATAACAACACAGCCCACACCTGCCATGAAGGCCTCGTAGCTTTCCATTCCGCCCTCGAACCCGTCGAACTGCAGGAGCCAGCCGAGGTCGTCGTTGGGGGTGGCGATAAAACCGTCGAGGGACGCCGCTACAAAGTACTGGATCCGTGACATGGCTCCAGCCTAGCCATGTGCCGCGGCTTGGCAACGGCCTAGGCAACTGTTGCTTTGGGTGCTGCGGGGGGCTAGCTGGAGAAGTAGGGAATGATCAGGTAGAGCCCGAAGAGGACGGCCAGCCCGCAAAGGCCAAAACAGGCGTAGGCAAGGGATCTTTTCAGGCCGGGCGAGGCCTGCTGCACGTCGCCGGCAATGGCCGTAAGCCGAACGCCGAGCGAGTAGAGGACCACCACAGTTACTGCGGCCACCAGGGTGGCACCGGCCACGGTCAGCAGTTCCAACCACTTCATCGCTGGGCATCCTTCGTTTTGACGGCGTCGGCTTCAGCTTCAGCCGGGGCTTCCGTGGTGGTTTTGGCTTTCGCTTCAGCCGGGGCTTCCGCGGCGGCTTTCGCTTTGGCATCCGCCTTGGCCTTCGCCCTGGCTTCCGCACGGGCACGGGCCATCGCCTTCTTCTTGGCGAAGCGAACGGCCTGGCCGACTTCCTCGACTTCGACGGCGTTGTGGTGGCCCACGGCGGACTTGCGTGAGTAGAAGAACATAAAGAGGACGGCCGCCGTACCAGCGACGGCAGCGATCAGCACGCCCACCACCCCGGTCTTAACCAGCAGCGCGGTGAGCGCCCCCACGATCCCTGCAGCAGGAAGGGTGAAGAGCCAGCCGAGAGCGATCTTGCCCACCATGCCCCAGCGCACCGTTGTTCCCCTGCGGCCCATGCCTGAGCCGATCACGGAGCCGGACGCAACCTGCGTGGTGGAGAGGGCGAAGCCAAGGTGCGAGGATGCCAAAATGGCGGAAGCGGTGCTGGTTTCAGCGGCGAAGCCCTGCGCGGGCTTCACCTCGGTGAGGCCCGAACCCATGGTCCGGATGATGCGCCAACCACCGGCATAGGTGCCGATGGCGATGGCGAGGGCGCAGGCTCCGATCACCCACAACTGGGGGCCGGAGCCTGGAGCCTGCGTGCCTGCGGCGATCAGCACCAGCGTGATGATGCCCATCGTCTTCTGCGCGTCATTGGTGCCGTGCGCCAGCGCCACCAGGCTTGAGGTGAAGATCTGGCCGGTCCGGAAGCCGCCGCGCTTCTGCGTCAGCTTGCTGCCCGTTTCGGGGTCGTGGCGCGAAGTCAGTGCATAGGCGAGGCGGGTACAGACGTAGGCAGCGGCCCCGGCGATGACCGGAGCGAAGATCGCCGGCAGGATGACCTTCTGAAGCAGGGTCTCAAGATTGATGGAGTTGAACCCGATGCCTGCGATGGCCGCGCCAATGAGGCCGCCGAACAGTGCGTGCGAGGAACTCGACGGCAGGCCCTTCAACCAGGTGATCATGTTCCACAGGATGGCCCCCATGAGGCCGGCGAAAATAATGTCCGGTGTGATCTGTACGCCACCGGAGCCTTCACGGATGATGCCGCCGGAGACCGTTTTCGCCACTTCCGTGGACAGGAAGGCGCCCACCAGGTTCAGGATGGCGGCGAGTGTGACAGCTGTCTTCGGTTTAATGGCACCGGTTGCGATGGGCGTGGCCATGGCGTTCGCGGTGTCGTGGAAACCGTTAGTGAAGTCGAAAAATAGTGCCAGTGCGATGACCAGCGCCACCATGAAGGTGATATCCACCTGTTGCCCAATCTGCAGAGTCGACGTTCAGCAGTTTCTTTCCCCGGCTGCCTTGCACAGCATAATTCACCAGCTGTTCGCTTGGAATGACCTGCGGCGCTAAACAGCCGGCGTGAAACCTTATCGATCGTACGCGCCCGGGGCAAGACGTCAAAACACCGGCTGCCCGAGAAAGGAACTGACTGCTTCCAGCTCCGACGGCGAGATCCCCCGCCTGGGATCCGGTGAAACAGCCAGCAGCCGGTGGCCCATGATCCGGGCCCAGGCCTGGGCTTCGGCCTCGTACGCGAGCTGGTCGTCCACCCAGGCGACGAGATCGGGCGCGGTCCGTTCCACATCGTCCTGGATGGCGCCGAGCTTCCACCAGCCGGGGCCGCTGCCGGCTCCTTGCGCCGTCAGGTGCGGCCAGCGGGCGCCGGCCAGGCCGATCGCCGGGCAGAGGTACTGGGCCGCCAGCTCCTCCCAGCTGGTGAGCCAGACGCACCGCAGCTCCGCCATGGCCGCCAGGCTGTTGAGTCCCGCCACGAGTTCGGGCGCGAAGGCCACGGGCAACAGGCCGGCATCAGCGCGCAGCCACCGGGTGCCCCAGCCATTGTGCCCTTCCGGACCAAAAGGACACACGACGCCATCGACGTCGAGATAGAGCGTGCGTCGGGCCATGGTTCCTTCCGTCCGACAGGAAATCAAAGAGGGACTCCACGCGTACATCGTCGCGTTGCGTGGCGTCCCTCCTCAACGAAACATGGCCGGGCCCTGGCCGGCCGCCAGTTATGGAGTCCCGGCTGCCTGCGCGTTGTTGACGTTGACGAGCCAGGCCACCCCATACCGGTCGGTGCACATTCCGAAGATGTCGCCCCACGGAGCCTGTTCCATCGGCACTGCCACTGTGCCGCCGTTGCCACTGAGCTTGTCGTAGTAGCCGCGCAGTTCCGCCTGGTCATCCCCGCTAAGGGAGATGGAGATGGACGAGCCGGGCCTGAACTCCATACTGTTCGGAGTGTCGGCGCCCATCAGCACCAGGCCCTGCGTGGTGGTCAGCATGCCGTGCATGATCTTTTCGGCTTCGGCCGGGTCCTCGCTGGCCTGGAACTCACCAAAAGTGCTTAGCGTCAGCTCACCTCCAAAAACCGACTGGTAGAAGTTCATGGCTTCCCTGGCATCGTCACGGAAGCTGAGATAGGGGTTGAGGGTGGTGGGCATGGCCGGATCTCCTTGCGTTTGAACTGAAAGGAATGGAACCAGACAACATCCTGCCCCACGGGCAGCCCTCTGGGTAGGGGGCATGACCCCCGCGTTACCCCGAACTCAGGGAACGAAGCGGTAGCCGATTCCAGGTTCGGTCTGCAGGTGGCGCGGGTTGCCGGGGTCGGTTTCCAGTTTCCTGCGGAGCTGGGCCATGTAAACCCGCAGATAATTGGCTTCCTTCCTGTAGCCAGGCCCCCAGGCATGCGCCAGCAACTGCTGGTGGGTTATGAGTCCTCTCGGATTCCGCACCAGTATTTCGAGGATGCTCCACTCCGTGGGCGTGAGCCGGACCGGGTTTCCGTCACGCAGCACCTGCCGGTGCACGAGGTCCACAGTAAAGCCGGACGATGCCACCACCGGAGCAGATTCCGGTCCCGGCACGCGCCGCAACAGCGCGCGCAGCCGGGCCAGGAGTTCGTCGAGCCCGAAAGGTTTGGTGATGTAGTCGTCGGCGCCGGCATCCAGCGCCCCCACCTTGTCCGATGACCCGTGGCGCGCCGACAGGACCAGCACCGGGACCGAGCTCCACCGCCGAAGATCACCCAGGACGCCTGCGCCGTCCATGTCCGGCAGTCCGAGGTCCAGGACCACAACGTCCGGCACGTTGCGGCTCGCAGCCAGCAGGGCAGACGCTCCGTCCGCCGCCACGTCCACGTCGTAGCCATGCGCCGCCAGCGTGATGCGCAGTGCCTTCAGCAGATGGGGATCGTCATCCACCACGAGGACTTTCGCAGCATGCGGCGCGGGTCCAGTCACGTCAACACCGTCCCGGTGCCCCGGATGGCATCCGTACTCGGGGCAGTGCCGGCCGCGTCACCTTGGCTGCCGGTGGAGAGCGGCAGCCGGATAATCATCGTCAGCCCTCCCCCCGGAGTCCCCTCCGCCGTAAGGGTCCCCCGCATGGCCTGGACGAAACCCTGGGCGACGGCGAGTCCCAGGCCCAACCCGCTGGCCTGGGGCAGGTCGTCCACCCGCTGGAAAGGCCTGAACATGTCCAGCACCTTCCGTTCAGGGACGCCGGGGCCGTGGTCGACGATGCGGAGCTCGCCGCAGGGGTGCCCCTCAGGGGTCATGCCACCCAAGCCGTCCGCCGTCGTCGTCACTGCCACTCCCGAACCCGGCGCATGTTTGAGCGCGTTCTCAAGGACGTTCGCGATGACCCGTTCCAGAAGGCCGCGGTCAGCCTCCACGGGCGGCAGGTTGGCGGGCAGCGCCACCGCTACGGCAGCCTCCGGAAGCCCGCGCAGTGCCGCATCAATGGCCTCACTCCACCGGACCGGGCCCAGCAGCGGCTCCACCGACCGGGCAGTAATCCGCGACATGTCCAGCAGGTTCCCTACCAGCAAATCGAGCCGGTCGGTACACGCATCGATGGTCTCAAGCAGCTCCCGCTGTTCGGCCGGAGTGTAGGCAACGCCATTTTGGAGGAGCCCGCCAGCCGCCAGTTTGATCCCGGCCAGTGGCGTGCGCAGATCGTGGGACACGGCCTGGAGGATGGCGGTGCGCATGGTGTTCCCTTCTGCAAGCCGGAGGATCTCGTGCCGGCTGGCCTCCAACTGCCGGCGTTCCAGCTGGGCCTTGACGTGCACCGCGAAGGCGCCCAGCAGCCTCCGCCGTGACGGCGGCACCTCCCGGCCGAACAGGACCAGCCAGGTCACCGGGTCCACTTGGACGGTGGTGGTCCCCGGAGCGCCGCGGAGCTCCTGAGTTCCATCCTGCCAGCTGGAAATGTCACCGGCGCCGGCCAGCAGGACCCCCTTGTGCCCTGAATCCTCGTGCCCCGCTGTTGGAAGGTTGCTGACGACGGCGGCCCCGGAGGCGCCGAAGGCATCGAGGGCTTCCGCGAGCAGCCCATGGAGGGTGTCCTCGGAGCGGGAGGCGCCCAGGGCAAGATCACCCAGGGTGGCGGCTTCGGCCTGTGCCCTTGACGCCTCCTTGGAACGCCGTGCTGATCCGTCCACCACGCCCGCCACCGCCACCGAGACGCCGACAAAAACCGCCAGCGACAGGAGGTCCTGGGGGTCATGGATGGCGAGGTCGCCAAGGGGCGGAGTGGAAAAATAGTTCACCAGCAGGCTGCTCCACAGCGCACCGGCAACGGCTGGCCATAGTCCGCCCACGAGGGATACTGCGACGGCGCCCGCGAGCTGGATCAGCACCGCCGTCGCCACACTGTGCTCGAACATGGCCAGGAGGAGCTGCAACAGAGGCGGAAGGACTGCGGCGAGGGCAAACCCGAACCCCGTCCGCACCCGGCCCAGTTCCGCGCGCCTCCCGTGACTGCTGGAATACCGGACCAGGGGCACCACCTGGACGTCAATGTCCGCTGCTTCCCGCACCACCTTGGTGTCCACGCCCAGGCTGAAGGGGGCAGTAATCCGGTGGCGGCGCGACTGCCCCACGATGATGTGTGAGGCCTCTGCCGAACGGGCGAACTCCACCAGGGCAGCGGCGACGTCGGACGCCGACACGGTGTGATAGCTCCCGCCCAGGTCCGCAACGAGCCGGCGCTGGGCTTCGAGTGCCTGCGGAGACTCGGCCCGGGTTCCGGCCGGGGTGCGTACGTGGACGGCGAGCAGCTCGCCGCCGTCGCCCCGGTGGAGGAGCCTCGCGGCGCGGCGCACCAGGAGTTCCCCGTCGTCGTCACCCTGGAGGCCGACGACGATCCGTTCCATAGCCATGAGCCACATTCTCCCACCCTGCTCCTGGTGGCGGTGACGCTCCCGGCTGAGGAAGTGGTGCGGCGGGCGCGGCAGGGAACGTAGGCTCGGGTGCATGGCCAGATACTTTGACGTTCATCCCCAGGATCCGCAGCCCCGGGCCATTGCCCAGGCAGTGCGCATAGTGCTCGACGGCGGCCTGATCGCCTACCCCACCGACTCCTGCTACGCATTGGGGGCCCAGTTGGGCAACAAGGATGCGCTGGACAGGATCAGGAGCATCCGCAAGCTGGACGACAAGCACCATTTCACGCTGGTCTGCAAGGACTTCGCCCAGCTTGGGCAGTTCGTGAACATCGGCAACGACGTATTCCGCAGCATCAAGTCCGTGACGCCCGGAAGCTACACGTTCATCCTCCCGGCCACCAAAGAGGTTCCGCGGCGCCTGCTGCACCCCAAGAAGAAGACCGTGGGCGTCAGGATCCCGG
The DNA here is from genome assembly GCF_006715305.1 of Arthrobacter sp. SLBN-100. Taxonomy (NCBI): domain Bacteria; kingdom Bacillati; phylum Actinomycetota; class Actinomycetes; order Micrococcales; family Micrococcaceae; genus Arthrobacter; species Arthrobacter sp. SLBN-100. The sequence continues at coordinate 503,154 of NZ_VFMY01000001.1, read as the reverse complement.
ACAACAGGGTAGTCCAGGCGCTGCTGGCAGAACTCGGTGAGCCGCTGCTTTCAAGCACGCTGCTGCTGCCGGACGAGGAGGACCCGCTGACCCAGGGCTGGGAGATCAAGGAGCGGCTGGACCACCAGGTGGATGCGGTGATCGACGCCGGTGATTGCGGAGCCGAGCCCACCACGGTGGTGGATTTCTCCAGTGGTGTGGCCGACGTGGTCCGGCGCGGAACCGGGGACCCGTCCCGCTTCGAATAGGCTGCTAGTCCTGCTTCCGGGCGCGGCTGGGCTGCACCCGGGGCGGCTCCCCGGGCATCTTGGGGTAATCCGGCGGAAACGGCAGTTCCTCCAGGCCGGCCTTCAGGTCGCGGTCCCACCACTCCAGCAGGGTGTCGATGGTGCCCGCATTGCTGTGCATGTCCGCCCACGGGTCGCCCGCGGTCCTAAGCCGGTCCGGCACGGTCAGGATGGTGAAGTCCTTCGGGTCCGCGGTCTCCAGCTCATCCCAGGTGATTGGGCACGAGACCGAGGCGTGCGGCAGCGCCCTGGGGCTGTAGGCGCCGGCGATGGTGCGGTCGCGGTTGGCCTGGTTGAAGTCCAGGAAGATCCGCTTGCCCCGTTCTTCCTTCCACCAGGCGGTGGTGACCTCCTTCGGCATCCTGCGCTCCACTTCCCGGGCGGCAGCAATCACCGCATGCCGTACGTCAAGGAACTCCCGCGTGGGCTCGATGGGGGCGTACACGTGCAGCCCCCGGTTGCCGGAGGTCTTAATGAAGCAGGCCAGCCCTGCCTCGGCCAGGACCTCCTTCATGACCAGCGCGGCGGGGACGGCATCCCCAAAGTCTGTTCCCGGCTGCGGATCCAGGTCGATGCGCAGCTGGTCCGGATTGTCAGTGTTCGCAGTGCGGGACGGCCAGGGGTGGAAGACCACCGTGTTCATCTGGACCGCCCACACGGCTGCGGCGGGCTCGTCCAGGATCAGCATGGGATGCGAGCGGGCACTCGGAAAAACCACCTTCTGCGTCCGGATGAAATCCGGCGTCCCCTTGGGCGGGTTCTTGGAGAAAAACATGTCGCCATCGACGTTGTCCGAGTACCTCTGCAAGGCCACCGGCCGGTCACCGTTGGCCGTGATGAAGGCCTCCCCCACATCACAGATGTAGCGCGCCAGGTCCAGCTTGGTGAGCCCCAGGTCCGGCCAAAGGACCCGGCTGGGACTGGAAATGCGCATCTCGCGCCCGCCGTCCGGGCCCGGAACGGTAATGGTGGTCTGTTCGCTCGCCATGGGGACAACGTACACCCCGGCTGCGGACACCGGACAGATTTCGGCGTCCCCGTCCGGCATGATGGAGGCATGCCAGTGCCGGAAGTGCCCCTGACCGTTACGGCGGGCGACGTCACCGTCACCGCCGTTTATGCCCGCCCCGCCAACCCGTCCGCCACCGTGGTGGTGGCCCACGGCGCCGGCGCCGGGATGGAGCACCCGTTCCTGACAGGGTTTACGGCAGCACTGAACGGGCTTGGCGTTGCGACGCTGCGCTTCAACTTCCCGTACCGGGAAGCCGGCAGGAAATTTCCGGACCGTCCGCCTGTAGCCATAGCCGCGTGGCGTGCTGCCATGGCCGCGGCGGCTGAGGAGGCAGCGAAGCACCAGGACACCGGCCCTCTCTGGGCGGCCGGCAAATCCTTCGGCGGCCGGATGGCGTCCATGGCTGTGGCGGAGGGAATGGAAGCCGCCGGGCTGGTGTACCTGGGCTATCCCCTGCATCCACCCGGAAAACCGGAAAAGCTGCGGGACGAGCACCTGTACGGGCTGGCGACGCCCATGCTGTTCCTGCAGGGCAGCCGCGACACGTTCGCCAGTTCGGAGATCCTGGCGGACGTGGTGTCCCGCATCGGCACCAATGCTGTCCTCCAGTGGGTGGAGGGAGCCGACCACTCCTTCGCCGTCGCCGGCATGAAGCGCCCCGCAGCTGAGGCCGGCGCTTCACTGGCCCAGCCGGTGGCCGCCTTCATTCAGGACCAGTCCTGACACAGGGCGCCCCTGGTGGGGCTACCCCCTGAGGCCCGCCACGGCACACGCCAGGGGAAAGCAGAGCTACGCTGCTGCCTCCTCGTGCCACCAGCCCTCCCAGGCGGCGGAGGTCAGGCGGCCTTCGGGAAACTCGCTGCTTCCGCCGGCACCGTTGTGGGGCCGGCCCTCCTCATTGCGCCGGCCGTCCAGCAAAAAGTTAAGGCTGTTCAAAAGAAACATCTCTACGTCCTTCCATGTCTGATGTGGACCACTCTGTCCAGGTAGGAACGAGCCTAACCGGGGCATGTTTCAGCACGTCGACGGGAAGTTTCGGCTGTGTATCTTAGTTCTCACGCCCCTGGTTCTGCTGCCTGGGCGTGCCCGGAAGCAGCTACTGACGCGGCTTGACCCGTGCCGTGGCCGTAGCCGACCAGGGATCCTCAGGCCAGGGGTGCTTGGGGTAGCGGCCGCGCATTTCGGCCCGGACCTGCGCGTAGGGACCGGACCAGAACGAGGTGAGATCGTCGGTGACAGCCAGAGGGCGCCGGGCCGGTGACAGCAGGTGGAACAGCACCGGCACGCGGCCGCCGAGGAGGCGGGGTGTCTCTGCCCACCCGAAGCATTCCTGCAGCTTGACGGCCACCACCGGGCGGGCCGTCTCATCCGACGCGTCCGGGTACTCGATCCTGATCCGTGACCCGCTGGGTACCTCGAGCCATTCCGGCGCGAGGTCATCGAGCTTGGCGGCTTCAGGCCAGGGCAGCAGCCGGCGGAGCGGGTGGGCCAGGTCAATGGAACGTGCGGCCGTTCCGCCGGCGAGCTGTTCCAGCTCCGGACCCAGCCATTCCTGCAGCCGCAGCAGCAGGGACTGGTCCGAGACATCCGGCCAGGGCGCGCGCAGTCCTCGGTGGAGGAAGGCGAGCCGGCGGCGCAGCGCGTCGGCCGCCGTCGACCATTCCAGGACCCCGAGGCCTTCCCTCTTCAAAGCCTCAGCGACGGCGGCGCGCCCCTCGGCGGGCGACGGCCGGACGGGGGTGGAGGCCAGGACGATCGCCCCGAGGCGGCGTACCCTCCGTGCGGAAACGCGCCCGCCGGCAAACTCTGCCTCAACCGCCTCGGCCAGGAGGTGCGAAGCTGCGGCCTCGGCAAGGTCGGGTGTCAGCGGCGCAGCCGACCGGATCACGGCGCCGGTACCGGCGGAGTCCCTGCCATCGGCCCGGGTTACTTCCGCCACGGCCAGCCATTCGTGGCCGGACAGGGAGCTGCCGGCCGGCAAGCCGGCGCGGGTTCCGGAGGACAGCAGGTAGCGGTTCGGTGCGCCGCCGCCCACCAGGCGTGCCACCCGGTCCGGGAAGGCCAGTGCGACGACGGCCCCCACCACCGCAGTGCCGGTCACCGGCGACGGCAGGGCGGGTGAGGTGGAGAGCGGCCCCCGCTGCGCCAGGGCAGCAAGGCGGCGGGTGTCCTCCGCCCAGCGCCGGGCAGCCGGGCCTGGTTCATTCCGCAGCTGGGACAGGAGACGGGTGAGGTCGGCCCCGGGGGCGCGATGGTCACCCGACACCAGCGCCACTGCCTCCGCCGCAGCCAGCTGACCCGCGGCGGCCGCTCCGTCCAGCAGGGCCCGGCCCAGCCGCGGATCAGCCGGAATGGTTGCCAGCAGCCGCCCCATGCCGGTGGCGTGGCCATCTTCGGCCACGGCCCCAAGTTCGCGCAGGACCTCCATGGCATCGTCCATGGCCTGTTGCGGCGGCTGGTCCGGCAGGGCGAGGCCAACACCCCGCGGAGCTCCCCAGGCCGCGAGCAGCAGCGCGGCTCCCGCGAGGTCCGCCACCCTGATTTCGGGCGTTACGTGGGCCGGGGCGGCACCATAGGCCTGCTGGTCATAACACCGCACAACACGGCCGGGACCTTGGCGGGCAGCACGCCCGGCGCGCTGGTCGGCCGAGGCGCGGGAGCAGGAAACGGTGACCAGTCCGCTCATGCCCCTCCCGGCGTCACGGCGGGGTTCCCGGGTGAGGCCGGAATCAATGACCAGCCGGACACCCGGAACAGTAAGGGAGGACTCGGCAAGATCGGTGGAGACGATCACCCTGGGATTGCCGCCGGGCAGCCGCCCGGAAACCGCCCGGTCCTGATCAGCGGCGGCCGCCTGGCCATGGAGTTCCAGGACGTCAACGCCAGTTCCCAGCCGCCTTTTAAGATCGGCCGCAACCCGGGAAACTTCCCTCGCGCCGGGGAGGAAAACGAGGGCGTCCGTCGAGCTGTCGGCGCTGAGGGCGCGGGTGAGCTCCTCCGCAGCCGTCCGCGCCACGTGGTCCAGGAAAGTGGGCGTCACTCCCCTGCCATCCAGCCGCGGTCCCGGCGCCGGCTGCCAGTCGATCTGAAGGGGGTGGAGAGCCGAGGGACAGTCCACCACGGGAGCCGGCGTTCCGCCGTCGTGCGCTCCGCCAGCGTCAGTGGAAAGCAGTGCGGCAAACCGGGGTGCGTCCAGGGTGGCGGACATGGCCACGACGGTAAGGTCACCCCGCAATTCCCTGACCTCGGCGAGCATGCCCACCAGCAGATCCGTTTCCAGCCCGCGTTCGTGGACCTCGTCCAGGACCACCGCGGCCACGCCCTCGAGTCCGGGGTCGGCCAGCAGGCGGCGCAGCAGGATGCCGGGTGTGAGAAATTCGACGACGGTTCCCGGGCCCGCCTGCCGCTCCCCGCGAACGGAATAGCCCACGCGGCTGCCCAGGGGGCTGCCGTCAAGCGAGGAGAGGCGCCTGGCAGCGGCCCGGGCAGCAACGCGGCGGGGCTGGGTGACAACGATCCGCCCGCCGCCGTGCACCGGGAGGTTTGCCAGCAGCGGCGGGACGAGCGTGGTCTTACCGGTGCCTGGCGGGGCCTGCACCACTGCCGCCCGGCCGGCCCCGCCACCCAGCACCTGCGTGAGGGCAGCCAAGGAGTCCGCGAAGACCAGCCCGGCACCAACGGCCGCCAGGTCGAACGGTTTGCCGGCGAACGGCTGTTGCTGCCTGCCCGGAGAAGTCATCCGTCCATTGTGCCCGGAACTGAAGCTAGGGTTTTCCCTTCACTTTCCCCTTGCCCCTGGCTTCACTGGCCGGATCCGGCAATACCGGTTCCGGTTGGACCGCAGACGGGGCCGGGACCGGAACAACGGCAGGCTGTTCGGGTCCGGTCCCGGGTGCCTGTTGCGTTTGCGCCGGTTCGTCGGGTGTGGACGTATCCGATGCGGTTGCGGCAGTGTCCGCGGATGCTGCCGCGAGCTGGCCGGCGATGTCTGCCCGCACGTCCTCAACTGCAGCTTCGATTCCGCGGTAGCGGGACAGGGAGATCAAACCTTGGCCGGCGGCGTCGTTCAGGTCCTTCTCCAGCGCTTCCAGTGCCGCGAGGGCACCGTCCATTCTGTTTTCTGCTGCCGCCTGGCTGATGTTCAGGACCCTGATCTGCAGGCCCCGAAGCGTCCCCTCATCGGAATCCGGGGGCCGCAGCAGCGGGGAGGCGGCATATAGGGCCAAGGCAACGCACGCGGCACCTGCCAGGGCCGCCGCCCGCCACAGCCGGAAGGCCTTCCGGCCAGGTCTGCCGGCAATGACCCCGGGGGGCGCCGACGCTTCAGGCGGCATGCCTGCCCCGCAGCGAACCCAGCGCGGCAGGCGGTGCCGGCAGTACGGTTACCGGAGCAGTAGCTGCCCGGGCAGCGGGTGCCTGAGCCACTGCTCTGGAGGTCACTGCTCCGGAGGCCACTGCTGCGGGGGCCATTGTTGCCGGACGGGCCGGCAGTACTCGCTCCGGAGCCGTCTGCCCCGGAGCCGCAGGGGCATTGCCGACTGCCCGCCGTGCTACCAGCCGCTTGACTGCGATCCGCAGCAGGATGGCGATCGACTGCCCGAGGCCCAACCCCAGGAGCACGTGGCCGGCAAGGTACTGGCCTCCGTGGCCGGCAGCACCAAAGGGAGCGCTGAGAGCCGCGGCCGCACCGGCAGCGGCGACCACCAGTGCCGAGGTGGCAGCAAAAATGGTTCCCATAGCCCTACTCCTGTCGTCAAATTAATCAGCAGGCTTACTAGTATTGGTCAGCAAGCTTACTACCTGATCGCAGCGAAGCAAGAACGGATCTCCAGAAGAATGCGGCCCGCCAGTGTGCTGCGATCCGGCAGCGCTGGACACAGATAATCAGCAGGCTTAGCATTTTGGTCATCGGCGGGTTCTCCGGGCCGTCCACTGCAAGCCATGTCCCGAAGGCCATCCGAACAGGCCGCAGAGTCGGCACCACATCATGGACCAAGGAGCGATTATGGCAACGGCACGGGAAATCATGACCGGGGGCGCGGAGTGCGTGGGTGAAAACGAAACCCTGGAAGCGGCCGCGCGGAAGATGAAGGATCTTGACGTCGGCTCACTGCCCATCTGCGGCGAGGACAACCGCCTCAAGGGCATGCTGACGGACCGGGACATCGTGGTTAAGTGCCTGGCGGAGGGTGGAGATCCACGGACGGCCACGGCCGGTCAATTCGCTGAAGGCAAGCCCGTGACTATCGGGGCCGATGATTCGATCGAGGAGGCCATCAGGACCATGCAGGACCACCAGGTCCGGAGGTTGCCGGTCATTGACGGGCACAACCTGGTGGGCGTCGTCAGCCAGGCCGACATTGCCCGGAACTATCCGGAGGACCGGGTGGGCGAACTCGTTGCCTTCATTTCATATTGATGCCGGTATTGCCCTGTCAACGATGCCGGCAAGCCACAACGGGACTAGATAAACATCAAGCAGGTTGCCACTTCGCCGTAACGGCGGGCCGGCAACCTGCTTTTTAATGCCAACTCCGGATGGTGACGGCAGGCCTTTGAGGTCCGGTGCCGTGCCAGGCCCGAACCAGTGTCAGCCGGCAGCCTCCAGCAGGCGTCCGGCAGGCGCCAGTTCCGCGTACCGGCCCTTGAAAAACAGCAATGGTTCCGCGTCCTGCCGTGCGCTGAGGTGGCGCACTGCGGCCACCACAATGGTGTGGTCGCCGCCGTCGTACTCTGCGTGCAACTCACAGTCGATCCAGGCCAGCGCGTCATCCAGGACCGGGTTACCCAGGGGCGAGGACGAGTGGCTCACGCCGGCGAACTTGTCCGCCCCCGAGCGGGCGAACTGGCCGGCCAGGTGCTGGTGCTCAGCGGGAAGGATGTTGACCGTGAAGGAACCCGCCTCCCTCAACGCCGGCCAGGTGCTGGAGGTCCGCGCCGGGCTGAACGTCACCAGCGCAGGGTCCAGGGAAAGCGAAGCGAAGGACTGGCACGTGAAGCCGGCACGCCCGTTTGCGGTGGAACTGGTGATCACCGTCAGCCCGCTGGCAAAGTTTCCAAAAATATCGCGAAGCCGGCGCGGAGCAAGATCTGATGTGGCTGTCATGGATTGGCCTCTCGTTGGATCGTTACCTCACCAAACCATCGCCTTTACCCGGATTCAACTGGCCCTCAATGTATCGACACGGACAGAAACGGGGAGTCATGCCCGTACATCCGCCGTCATGGAAAACGGCTCCTAAGCCCTCAGATGCCCCGGCGGCCTGCGTGCGGCTGCCGGCTTTCCGCTGAGCGCGGCAGCGCCCAAAGAACTTCCTCCAAAAATCTTTCATGCAGGTGCATCCAGATGGCGGCCCGCGGCGGTAGTAGGTGTGTAAGCAAAAACCGCCCGCACCGCGGGCCGAAGAAGGAGAAATCATGCGCACCAGCATTTTCGCATCAGGAGCAGTGGCAATCGCGGCGGCACTGGCTTTCGCCGGCCCCGCCCAGGCTGCCGAGGGAGATGCCCGGCTGTCCGTCCTGCACGGTGTTCCCGGCCTCACCGTCGACGTCTGGGTTAACGGTGAACGGACCCTGGACGACTTCACTCCCGGCACCCTGGCCGGTCCCCTGGCACTTCCGGCAGGAAACTACGCCCTTGCGATCACTGCCGCTGATGCCGCAGACGCCTCCGCCGCGGTGATCGGCCCGGTCAACGTGACCCTTGCCGCCAACGGAAACTACACTGCGGTGGCAAACCTGGATGCTTCGGGGAAGCCCACCGCCAATCTGTTCACCAACGATGTCTCGCCGATTCCAGCCGGCAAGGGCAAGCTGACCGTCAGGCACACCGCTGCCGCACCCGCCGTCGACGTCCTGGCTGCCGGGTCCGCGGTCATTTCCAACCTGGCGAACCCAAACGAGCAGACCCTCACACTGGACCCGGGCACTATCCCGGCAGCAGTGGCGGCGGCGGGAACCACGCAGCCCGTCATCGGCCCGGCTGACGTGACGGTCGCCGAAGGCACGCACACCATCGTGTACGCCTGGGGCAGCCTGACGGACAAGAACCTGCAGCTTGCCGTGCAGACCATCGAAGGGCTGCATTCGGCTCCGGGAGCAGTCCCGGGCGGCCGCTCAGGTGCGGCGGATGAGGGTGCCGCAGGGCAAGCCACCGCAGTTGCCGGCATCGGAGCGGCAGGCCTCGCACTGGTGCTGGGCGCACTGGCTGCTTCCCGCGCCGTGGCCCTGCGCAGGGCCGGCCGCAACTAGCCGGCCGTAAGTGTTAGGGCCCGGGTGCTCACCGCGTGCGAGCCCTGACGTAAGAGACCGGCCGCCCGGATTTCCCGCCGGGCGGCCGGTCTTCCGGCCTTTCAGAGGTCAGCTGAAGCACTGTGGCATTGAACTTCAGGTTGGGTTTGAAGGAGGGTTTGACATGGGCAGCACGACGCCGGCGGCATGGTTCCGAGGCTCCTGGAAGGTCCGAGCACAGATGAGCCCTGCGCAGGTGGCCACGGCGGGCCGTCCACCCCGCGCGCGGGTGGTGGGTGCCGTCGTCGTCCTTGCCACGGCCATCCTCTCCGCATGCGGTACACCGGCGCCGCCCCCATCCGAGGCCGTCCCCTCCGGGACGATTTCCGCTGCAGAGCCGATAACTGCCCTTCCGCCTGCGCCGGCTTCTGCCGCCGCAGTCTCACCTGCACCGTCCGCGCTACCCGACGTGCCCCTCCGCCAGGCCACTGCTGCACCCGCTGCACCCGCTGCGCCCCGCGACCCGGCACCGCGCTTCCTGACGGTGGAGGGCACCGCCATCAGCATGGAGATCGTGGAAGTGGGCGTCTCGCCGGACGGGGCGATGGAGATCCCCGAACCTTTCAACCTGGCGGGCTGGTACCGATATGGACCGGCACCAGGCGCAGGGTCGGGGGCAGCGGTGGTTGCCGCCCACGTGGACACCACTTCGGACCGGGCGCCGTTTTCGCAGTTGAAGGGCCTTGCGGCGGGAACGCTCGTCACCATTGAGCGCTACGGCGCGCCTGCGCTGAACTACCGGGTGCGTTCGGTCGAGCTGATGGCTAAGGACAAGTTCGACGGCGGTTCCCTGTTCCGCCGTGACGGGCCGCACCAGCTCCGGCTCGTGACGTGCGGCGGCCGATGGCTGGACGAGAAACAGGACTACAGTGACAATGTCATTGTCACTGCGGAACTGGAATGAGCCGCGAGTCAGCCCTGACACTCACTGCCGAGGAGGGGAAGGAGGCCGGTTTGGCACCTTCTGGCCAGTCGCCTTCCGGCCAGCCGCCTTTGGGCGACGGGCAGCCCACTGGTGGATCACCGCACCGGCCCCCTGCCGGCAGCAGCTGGAACCTGCAGCTCGACCACTCGTTTTCCGAGGGGGATGAGAAGGCTTTGGCTGAGGCCTACCGCCAGTTCTCGCCGCTTGTGTACACACTGGCGCTCCGGGCGCTGCGGAACCGCAGCGCCGCGGATGATGTCACCCAGGAAGTGTTTATCCGGGTATGGAAGTCACGGTCCGCGTTCGATCCGGAGAAGGCGGCACTGCCCGCCTGGATTGTCGGCATCACCCGGAACGCTATCTCCGATGCTCTGGGCGCCTCCGCGCGGGAATCCAGCAAGGTGGTGGCGGCGGCGGGACTGCAGCCCCAGGCAGAAGACGCAGTGGCACCGCCGTCCACCGAAGTCCTGGCGGACCGGCTGCTCCTGGCCGGCGAGTTGGCCCGCCTGGGCGAACCCCAGTGCTCCATCATGCGCCTGGCCTTTTACGACGATCTGACCCACGACCAGATTTCACGGCAACTCAACCTTCCCCTTGGTACGGTCAAGAGTCACATCCGCCGCAGCCTAAGCCACCTGAGACACCGATTGGAGGTGGATCATGCAGCACCTTGACCCTGAAGTCCTGAGCCTGTTCGCCCTGGACGAGCCAATCGACGCCGAGAGCACGAACCACCTCCGCTCCTGCCCCGAGTGCGCTGCCGAGGTTGCCGCGCTGCGCCGCGCCGTCAGTGCAGCACGGACCGTCCCGGACACCGCCGGCCTGGCGGCCCCGGGCGCGAATGTCTGGGAAGCAATCCACCGGGAGCTTGGGCTTACTGACGCAGTGGCGACGGATCCACTGGGCCCCGCCGGCGGGCAGGCTGCAGACGCCCAAAAAGTACGGCCGGACGAACCTCATGATGCAGGACCCTCGGCTGAAAAACCGCGCAGCAATGTGACCTGGCTGCGCCGGCCGGTGACGTGGCTCGCCGCCGCCGCAGCCGCCGTGCTCATCACCACCGGCGTGGTGCTGGCCGTTAACCAGACTGCCGCCCCGGTGACCCTCGCCTCGGCCCGGCTGGAACCTCTGGAGCAGTTCACTGCCACCGGTTCGGCCACGGTCACGGAGGCCAGTGACGGTTCGCGGACTATCGAGGTGCAGCTCAATAAGGCAGAGGCCCGGGGTTACCAGGAAGTCTGGCTGATTGCCCCGGACCTGTCCCGCCTGGTCAGCCTGGGGATCATGAACTCGCCGTCCGGCCGCTTTGAGGTTCCGGCCGGCCTGGATTTGTCCGGGTACCCCATCGTCGATGTTTCCGATGAACCGCTCGACGGCAACCCGGCGCACTCAAGCGTCAGCATCGTCCGGGGTACGCTCAGCTCCTGAATGCCGGCCGCGTGGATCAACCCGGTGTCAGCGGCCGGCGGCGGCAAGGTTGCCCGGCACGGGATCATGCCGGAGGTAGCTGCGGCTGAAAGTACCCGTGCCGGCCGTCAGGGCGCGCAGTTCCACAGCGTATTTCAGGAGCTCCTGGTCCGGGACCTCCGCTGTGATTTCGGTCCGGTCCCCGCCGGATGACGAGGTCCCCGTGAGCCGGCCGCGGCGCCCGGAAAGGTCGCTCATCACTGTTCCCACGTGCTCGTCCGGAACGCTGAGCACCACCGACGAGACGGGCTCGAGCAGCTGGATGCTTCCCGCCGCGGCCGCCTCCCGCAGTGCCAGGGCCCCGGCCGCCTGGAAGGCTGCGTCCGAGGAATCAACACTGTGTGCTTTGCCTCCCACCAGGGTCACGCGGAGGTCCACCACGGGAAAGCCGGAGGCAACGCCTTTCTGCATCTGCGCGCGGACGCCCTTTTCCACGGACGAAATGAACGTTCCCGGAATCACGCCGCCCACTGTTTTGTCCACGAATTCGAAACCGGCGCCCCTGGCCAAGGGTTCCACCTCGATGTCGCACACCGCGTACTGGCCGTGGCCGCCGGACTGTTTGACGTGGCGCCCGTGACCGGCGGCCGGAGTTGCGAAGGTTTCCCGCAACGGTGTCACCACCTCCATGGTGTGCAGCTTCACTCCCTGGTCGCGCAGCCTGTCCAGCACCACTTCCGCGTGTGCTTCCCCCATGCACCAGAGGATCAGCTGGTGGGTCTCGGCGTTCCGTTCCACCCGAAGCGTCGGGTCTCCCGCCGCCACTTTCCCCAGGCTGCGGGCAAGGGCATCCTCGTCGCTGTGGGAATCGGCTTCGATGGCGACAGGCATCAGCGGCTCCGGCATCTCCCAGGTGGCCAGCAGCAAGGGCTGCTCCTTCGCCGAGATGGTGTCCCCGGTCTCGGCAGTGCCCAGCTTGGCGACGGCTGCGATGTCACCGGCGATACAAAATGGGACGGGGCGAAGATTGGCTCCCAGCGGCGAGTAAAGATGCGTGAGCCGCTCGTCGGTGTCATGGTCCTGGTGCCCGCGGTCCGCGAGCCCGTGCCCGCTGACGTGTATCGGCGTGTCCCCGCTCAGCGTTCCGGAGAAGACCCGGACCAGGCAGACCCGGCCCAGGAAAGCGTCCACCGTCGTGCGGACCACCTCCGCCGCGAGCGGCCCGTCGGGGTCGCAGGTAAGGGCGCGGACCGGGGATCCGGACAGGTCCGTGGCCGGCGGCAGGCTGCGCTCCGGGGGGGACGGGAACGCCTTTGTCAGGAGCTCCAGCAGTTCGGCGGTTCCGAGCCCCGTGAGCGCCGAGGCGGGCACCGCCGGGAAAAAGGACCCGCGGGCGACGGCCGTTTCCAGGTCCGGGATGAGGACATCGGCAGCGATGTCCTCGCCGCCGAGGTAACGGTCCATCAGCGTCTCGTCTTCGCTTTCGGCGATGATTCCCTCGATCAGCTCGGCCCTGGCAGACTCCGCTGCCGCCAGCTCCCCCGGTTCCGCCGGCCGTGCCCGCGGGCCGGAATTCTCCGCCGGATACTCAAAGACCCTCCCGGACAGCAGGCCGAGCAGGCCGGTGACCTCCCCGCCGCCCGGGAGCGGGACGTACAACGGCAGCACCGTGTCGCCGAACGCTTCGCGGCAGGCGGCCAGGACGCCGTCGTAGTCCGCCCGGGGATGGTCCAGCCGGGTGATGACCACGGCACGGGGAATTTCCAGGTACTGGCACTCCTGCCAGATGGCCGTGGTGCCCGCATCCACCCCGTCCACGGCGGAGACGGCGAACAGGACGGCGTCAGCAGCGCGCAGGCCCGCGCGGAGTTCGCCGATGAAGTCCGGATAGCCGGGCGTATCCAGGAGGTTGATCTTCATGCCTGCCACCGGCAGCGGCACCACCGACAACGCCACGGAGCGCTGCTGGTGGATGGCGGCGGGATCGGAATCGCTCACGGTGGTTCCGTCAACTACCGAGCCCTTCCGCGTGATCATCCCGTTCGCCTCAAGCAGCGCCTCGATGAGGGTGGTTTTGCCGGCACCGGAACGGCCTACGAGCGCCACATTCCGGACCAGGGCAGGGTCCCTGGGCGAGATAGCGGCGGCGCCAGTGCCCTGGCGTCCTTCCGGTCCGCCCCGGCCTGCTGCGTCCTTGGTGCCTTTCACCGACATCGGAACCTCCTGGCCTCTTTGCCTGGTTGTTTTACTGGCCGCTGTTTTACCGGGCCGCTGTTGTTACCGGCCGCGTGCCTTGCGGGTTGCGGCGTCGTTCGCCTTTTGCAGCGCTCTGACCAGTTCTTCTTTGTCCATCGCGGAGCGGCCGCTGATATTCAGTTCCCGGGCCCGCTCCATCAGGTGCTTCTTGGAGGCATTGGCGTCCACACCTCCCGCGGTGGGCTCGGCCGCGCCAAGTCCCTTTTCCGCCCGCTCGTCCGAAGGCCCGCGCTTCTCCTTGGGCTCCCAGTGGTCACCCACCTTTTCGTAGCTGTGCTTCAAGGATGCGTAAGCGGCCCGGGCGGCACGGCTTTCGTCGTTGTTGTAGGACTCCATCGCGGAATCGTAGGTTTTGGCGAAGGTGTCCTGTGCCTTCTGGTCCGAGCGCTGCAGGGTCGAGGGAAGCTCGTCCTTGCGGGCGTGATCGTTCTTTCCCGTCTTCGGCATGGCACCCACCGTACTTTCGTCAGCAAGACTGATCATGGCAGAACACACCCAGCTTAGCCACGCCCTGCTTTGCTTGTCTGCGTGCAGAGGCCGGCGGGAAACTTCCCGGAAGCTTTGACCCGGAACCGTCCATCAATTCGGTTCCGGCCATTGGTCGGGGTCGTAGCCGTAAAGTCGTGGCGGGCGGTGCGCCTCCTCCGGCCCGGCTTCCTCTTCCTCCGGCCCGGCAGCCGCGGTTTCTTCCTGCTGCACGTCCTCTGCCTCCCCCGCGTCGGACGGCGGGCGTTTCTTCCGGCCTTCGTCTTTGCCGCTGCCGCCCCTGTGCGGGCTATCAGCCATGACCCACTCCCATCCCCCGACGAAGAGGTCCGGCTGCTTGAACCACTGAAGCCCACCCTAGCCGCAGGGGAGCCGTCCTTTGATGTCACTTTTGCTCAAGAAATGGGCAGTTTCCGCTCACTTTCGGCCAGGCAGTCCCGGCCGGGCAGGGGCGGCCATGTTCAGGCCGGCCGGGGCCGGTCCAGTGCGTCGAGCAGCCGCCGCACAGAGCCGCCCAGGTTCCAGTCCACGCCGAGGCGTTCCAGTCCGGTACGGGCTTCCCCCGTGACGGGGTGCAGCCGGGCGCCGGCCTCCTCCAAAGTGGGCAGGTCAAGGTCCCGGACCAGGCGCACGACGGCGGGCGCGGCCGTGAGGTAGTCCGCGGCGGCCTCCAGCTTGGCCCGGACTGGTGAGGAGAGTCCGCTGTGCGCATCTGCTGTTGCCTGGAGAAGGTTTTCGAGGGATCCGTATTTCAGCAGCAGCGATGATGCCGTTTTTTCACCTATTCCCGCCACACCTGGCAGCCCGTCCGAGGCGTCACCGCGCAGTGTGGCGTAATCGGCATACTGCTGGGGCAGGACCCGGTACTTTCCCACCACCACTTCTTCGGTCATCACCTCCAGGTTCTTCATGCCCCTGGCGGTGTAGATGACGCGCACCTTGCGCTCGTCATCGCAAACCTGGAAAAGATCGCGGTCCCCCGTGACCACGTCTACCGGGATGCCGGCATGGCTGGCGTAGGTGCCTATGACGTCGTCGGCCTCGTGCTCGGCCGCACCGACGATGGCGATGCCGGCCAGCCCCAGCACTGTCCGGATCATGGGCAGTTGCGCGTCGAGCGCATCCGGCACCACCTCCACGTCAGGAGCGTCAGTATGGGCCTCGGCCACGCGGTGGGCCTTATAGGTTGGGAGAAGGTCCACGCGCCATTGCGGCCGCCAGTCGTCGTCCCAGCAGGCGATGAGGTGGGTGGCCCCGTAATCGGTGGTGAGCCGGGCGATCATGTCCAGGAGGCCCCGGACTGCGTTGACGGGCGTTCCGTCCGGGCGGCGGATCGAATCGGGCAGGCCGTAGAAGGCACGAAAGTACAGCGAGGCGGTGTCCAGCAGCATCAGGCGGTCAGGCATACCCTGATCCTGACATGGAAGAGGGCGGCCCGGCGCAGGACCGGGCGGCCGCCACGCCGTCGGTGCGTCTTGCGCCGCCCGGAACATCGGGCACAATGTGGTTTATGGGGCGTTGGAGCGAGGACAGGGTGGCCGGCGCCGCGCCCGACGCAGCCTCCCTGGCTGCTGCCCGCAAGCTTGCCCGCCCGGGCCCCTGGTCCGGCACAGGCAGCAACGACGTGCTGGTTTGGGGCAAATGCCAGGGCAGCGGAAAGACGCCCTACCAGGTGAGCGTTGACATCGCCGCCCCGGCCTACCGGTGCTCCTGCCCCAGCCGGAAGTTCCCCTGCAAGCACGCACTCGCCCTCCTGCTGCTGTGGTCACGGGGAGAAGCGGCCGACGGCGGCACGGAGGCTGCCGGTTTCGCCCAGGAATGGGCGGCCCAGCGCGCGGACCGGGCAACGGTGCGTGAGCGGCGCCAGCCTGACCAGCCGGCCGATCCTGCGGCGCAGGCCAAAAGGCTGGCCGACCGGCTGGCACTGATGGACGCCGGCATCAGCGACTTCTCCCGATGGTTGGCCGACCTGGTGCGGACCGGCATGGCGTCCGCCCGGACGCAGCCGTATTCCTGGTGGGACGGGGCGGCTGCCCGCCTGGTGGACGCCCAACTGCCTGGACTGGCCGAACAAGTGCGCGCCATGGGCTCGGACATCCACGCCCGCACCGACTGGACCGATCACCTCCTCCACCGGGCGGGCCGGTGGTGGGCGCTCACCAAAGCCTGGCGGATGCGGGACCAGCTGACCCCCGGGGAGCTTGCCGACCTCCGCGTTGCCGTCGGCTGGACGGTTCCTGCTGCGGAAGTCGAGGGAACAGAGGCACTGCCCGGTCCGTGGCTGGTGCTCGGCGCCCACCGCAGCGACGACGGGCGGCTCCAGCAGCAGCGGACCTGGCTGCGCGGGCCGGACGGAAGGGTGGTGCTCCTCCTGGATTTCGCTGCCCGCAGCGAGTCCCTGGCGACACCCCAGCTCGCCGGTGCGGTGCTGGATGCCTCGGTGGCCCGGTACCCCGGATCGGCACCCCAGCGGGCGAGGTTCACCGGCACGGTGGGCACGCGTGGAACGGCCGGATCACTGGGCGGGGGAAGCAGTATTTTGCAGGCGCTCGCCGACGAGTCAGCCGCCGTCGCCCTGTCCCCGTGGCGGGACCGCCACCCGGTGCTGCTGGCCGGAGTGCGCGTCTGCACCGGCGGCTCCGGCTGGCTTCTGGACCAAGCCGGTGATGCCCTCCCCCTGGTCGATGCGCCCCTGCACTCCCTGCTCGCGCTCACCGGCGGCCATCCCGTCGACCTTTTCGGCGAGCTGGAGGAGGGCCGCGTGCGGCCGCTGTCCGCCGTCGTCGATGGGGCAGTGGTGACGCCATGACATGGAGGGAAGAGCTGCGGGTTGCCGCCCTGGTAGGGACCGCCAGGCACGCGGCGCCTTCCCCGCCCGCGGAGCTGGGCGTCCTCCCGCCGCAAGCTGTGCCGGCCGAGGAGTTACTCCTGGACCAGGCCGCGCTCGCCGACGCCATCACCCGCTCCGCCCGGCACCCCCGCCGCCCGGACCCCGCCGCACTGGCCGAGCCGGCGCCAACGGACGATTGCCCCCAGGCAGCAGGCGAGGCCGCCAGGCTGCTGGACCTCCTGCTCACCCAGCCGCCGGTGGGGGCGGAGCTGCGGACCCAACTGGTGGCGGACTGGCTGCAGTCCGCCGCAGCGTCCGGGTTGCGGGTCCCGCACCGGCTCCTCCCGCCACTCCTCGCGGTGGCGGATTCCAAACCATCCGTGGCGGAACACTTAAACCCGGCCATTGGAATGCGGGGCCGCTGGCTGCAGGGCCTGCCGGCCGGTACTCAAGGGGGCAACGATATACCGGGTGGAGATCAGCAGGCTCCGGCGGTGGATGACTGGGCGGAGCTGGCTAGCGCTGACGCCACCACCGAACTGGAGAGGCTCCGCCGCACTGATCCTGCCGCCGCGCGCAGGCAGCTTGGCGAGCACTGGGAGGGCCTGGCCGCCCGGGAGCGTGCAGCCCACCTTGCCACGTTTGCCACAAACCTCGGGCCCGACGACGAGGAACTGCTGGAGCGCGCCCTGGACAGCAAAGCCAAAAGCGTGCGTGACACCGCCGCCGGACTGCTCGACCGGTTGCCGGACAGCGCCCGTGCCGCCCGGATGGCCGCCAGGCTCCGCCCGCTGCTCCGGCTGGGCGGCGTCCTGCGCAAACACCTCGACATCGACCTCCCGCCCGAACCGGACACTGCCGCACTCCGGGACGGAATCCCCGCGGATTCCCACATCGGTGAACCCGACCGGCTGGTCCGGCTTGACGCCATCATCCGCGGGGCCCCCCTCGATACCTGGACATCGCTTGCCGCCGGAAGCCCGGCGTCGACGCTTGCGCTGCTCAAGGGAGAAACGCGGGTGCTGGAGGCCATCGCGTCAATCGCCGCCCTGCGGGCCGACCTTGAGTGGGTGCGTGCGCTGCTGGATGACCACCTGGACCTGCGCCTGCTGGCTTGCCTCCCGCCGGCCGAACGCGAGGAGAGGCTGCTGCGGTATCTGCGGAGCGGCCCGGTGCAGCCCTTCACGCTGGTTGAACCGCTCCGCAGCCTTCCCCGCCCGTGGGGACCACCACTGGCTGCCGCAGTGCTGGAGCAAATCACCGCCAAAAACGGCGGCCAGCTGGCGGTCATGCTGGCCGGCATCCTTCCCGCGGCGCTTCCGCCCGAGGCGGCCGGACAGTGCCGGCAGCTGCTGGAGCGCTCCGACGACGACGCCGGCCGGCGCCGCGTGCTCCGCGACGCCGTGCAATACCAATCGTTCCGACAATCCCTGACGGAGGCTTTCCAATGACCGACGCCCAGCCCGCCCAGGACGTGCTCCGCGCCCACGCCGAAAACGCCTACGCCGGGGAGCTCGCAGCCCTCGCCGCTGCAGACGAGCGGCCCAGGCCGCCCAGCTGGCGGCTGTCCCCCTGGGCCGTCACCACCTACATCCTCGGCGGCCAGCTGCCCAGCGGTGTCCGCATCACCCCCAAGTACCTGGGCTCGGAACGGCTCGTGGAAATCGCGGTGGCATCACTGGCCACGGACCGGGCCCTGCTGCTGCTCGGCGTGCCGGGCACGGCCAAGACCTGGCTCGGAGAACACCTTGCGGCGGCCATCTCGGGAACCTCCACCCTGGTGGTGCAGGGCACCGCCGGCACCCCCGAAGAGGCACTGCGCTATGGCTGGAACTATGCCCGCCTGCTCGCCGACGGACCGTCCCGCGCTGCCCTCGTTCCCGGGCCGGTGATGCGCGCCATGGAGGCCGGGAGCCTGGTACGGGTGGAGGAACTCACCCGGATCCCCTCGGATGTGCAGGACTCCCTCATCACGATCCTCAGCGAAAAGAGCCTGCCCATTCCGGAACTCAATGAGGAGGTGCAGGCACGGAAGGGATTCAACATCATCGCCACGGCCAACAACCGGGACAAAGGCGTCAATGACCTCTCCTCGGCACTCCGCCGCCGGTTCAACACCGTGGTGCTGCCGCTCCCGGACAGCATGGAACAGGAGGTGGAGATCGTCACCACCCGCGTCCGCAGCCTTGGCGAGGCCCTTGAACTGCCGGCGGACCTGGCCGCTCTCTCCGAGGTCCGCCGGGTGGTGACAGTGATGCGGGAGCTCCGTGCCGGCGTGACGCAGGACCAGCGGACCACCATCAAATCGCCCTCCGCCACGCTGTCCACCGCGGAAGCCATCTCGGTGATGACCAACGGACTCTCCCTGGCCGCGCACTTCGGGGATGGAACCGTCCGGGCGCAGGACGTGGCGGCCAGCCTGGTGGGCGCCGTGGTCAAGGATCCTGTGCAGGACCGGGTGATCTGGCAGGAATACCTGGAAACCGTGGTGCGGAACCGGCCGGAGTGGAAGGACCTGTACCGGGCCTGCCGCGACCTCGAATCGTCGAACTAGGCCGGGATTCCTCAACCATGACAGAGGTCCATGTCCTTGGGATCCGGCACCACGGTCCCGGCTCGGCGCACTCCGTGGCCGAGGCACTCGCCGCCCTCCGGCCGGACCTGGTGCTCGTGGAGGCGCCGCCGGAACTGGACCAGGTGATCCCCCTGCTCAACGACCCGGAGATGCTCCCGCCGGTGGCAGGGCTGATCTACGTCCCCGATGAACCCCGGCTGGCCTCCTTCTACCCGCTGGCCGCGTTCTCCCCCGAATGGGTGGCCATGCGCTGGGCATTGTCCACCGGTACCCCGGTACGGGCCATCGACCTTCCCGCGGCACATACTTTTGCCCTGCAGCTGGCGGCTGAGCCTGCCGTGCAGCTGCCAGGCGGGGCGCTGCCAGAGGAGCAGCTGCCAGAGGAGGCACTGCCAGGCTCGGCGCCGTCAGCGGAGGACGACGACGGCACCTCCGCCACGCGGTCACGCCCCTACCGGCCGGACGCCATAGGTATCCTTGCCCGCGCCGCCGGATACAGCGACGCCGAGCGCTGGTGGGAGGACGCCATGGAGCACCGCCACAGCGACCCGGTCGAACGGTTCGCGGCGCTCACGGACGCGATTGCGGAGATCCGGGCCGCCGATGACAGGCCCGCCCACCATCCCGATGTGGTGGAGAACAACCGGCGGGAGGCTTGGATGCGGCGGCTGCTGCGGGCCGCGCTCCGCGAGGGGCACGCCCGGATTGTTGTGGTGTGTGGAGCCTTCCATGCCCCGGCGCTGGTGCCTGCCGACTTCCCTCCGGCCTCGGCTGACAACAAGGTGCTGGCCGGCCTGCCCAAAACAAAGGTCGCGGCAACCTGGGTTCCGTGGACCTCCGGCCGGCTCAGCCTGGCCAGCAGCTACGGTGCCGGAGTCACGGCGCCCGGCTGGTACCAGCATCTTTTCACCCACTGGATGGGCCAGGATCCCGGCACGGACGTAGCCACCACCTGGCTGGTCCGGGTAGCGCATGCCCTGCGCCACGAGAACCTGGACGCGTCCACGGCCTCCGTGGTGGAGGCGAACCGGATGGCAAACGCGCTCGCCGCCGTCCGCGGCCGCCCCAGCCCGGGGCTGGCAGAACTTGATGATGCCGCGCAGTCGGTGCTGTGTGACGGGTCGCCACTCCCGCTGGCCCTGGTGCACCGGGAACTGACAGTGGGGCTCGAGCTGGGAAGCGTCCCGGATTCCGCCCCCACCGTCCCCCTCGCCGCCGATCTTGCCGCCACCCAGCGCAGGCTGCGGTGGAAGCCAAGTGCCATGGAGGAGATCCTGACCCTCGACCTGCGCAAGCCCGCCCAACTGGCCCGCTCCGTGCTGCTGCACCGGCTGGCACTGCTCGGAGTGGACTGGGGAATCCCCACCGAAACGGGCCGGACCCTGGGTACGTTCAAGGAGGCGTGGACGCTGCAGTGGAAGCCGGAACTGGCCATCGCAGTGGTGGAGGCCAGCCGGTACGGCACCACCGTGGCCGCGGCTGCGGCAGCCTGCGTATCCGAAAACGCCCGGGAAGACGGCAGCCTGGCCACCCTGGGCGAACTGCTCGCGAACTGCCTCCTGGCCGACCTGCCCGAGGGACTTACAGCGGTTGTGGCGGTCCTCGCCGAGCGTACCGCCCTGCAGCAGGATGTCGCCCCGCTTCTGGAAACCATCGCACCCCTCGCCCGCACCTGCCGGTACGGCAACGTTCGCGGGGTTGACGTCACGGGCGTGCGGAAGATCCTGGACACCACCGTAGTGCGGGCCTGCGTGGGCCTGCCCACTGCATGCGCAGGCCTGGATGACGAAGCAGCGGAGGAGATGCGGCGCGCCGTTGACTCGGCCCAGCAGGGCCTGTCCCTGGTGCCGGACCTGCCCTTGGATGACTGGCACAGGGCGCTGGCCGCCGTCGCAGGCTCGGACGTGGTCCACGGATCAGTGGCAGGAAGGGCCACCCGGCTGCTGCTGGACGCGGGACTGGTGGAAACTGATGAGGTTGCCGCCCGGCTCAGCCGACGCCTGTCCATCGCCGCCCCCGCCAGGGAAGCCGCCGCCTGGCTGGACGGCCTGGTCTCCGGCGATGCGACACTGCTGATCTACGACCGGCGCCTCCTGCAGCTCGTGGACGGCTGGGTGGCAGGCGTTGACGAGGACATCTTCGCCGATGTCCTGCCGCTGCTGCGCAGGACGTTTTCGGCGTTCAGCCAACCCGAACGGCGGGAGATCGGCGAACAAGTCAGCCGGATGGGCGGCACCGTCCAGGCCGGAAGCGACGAAACGATGGACCTGGCTGCGGCCGGGCCGGCGGTCCGGACGATGGCCCGGTATCTCGGATGGGACGTGGTGGCGTGACAGAACCGGATAACAAGAGCCGCAACCGCCTGGGCCGCTGGCGGCTGGTGCTTGGCGGCCACGACGCGGACGGGGTTACCGACGGCAACGGCAACCGGGTGGAGCTTTCGGCCGCCGACGCCCGGCGGGACCAGGCCTTGGAGGACCTGTACGGGGACGATCAGCGCCGCCGCGGCGGACTGGGCGCGTCCAGCCCCCGGGTGTCCCGCTGGCTGGGCGACATCCGCGGGTACTTCCCGTCCAGCGTGGTGCAGGTGATGCAGGCGGACGCCATGGACCGGCTGGGCCTGCGGCAACTGCTCCTGGAGCCGGAGATGCTGCGGACTGTACAGCCCGACGTCGGCCTTGTCAGTACGCTGATCGGCCTCGGCCGGGTGATTCCCGAGCACTCCCGGGAGACGGCTCGGACCGTGGTGCGGCAGGTGACGGACGAGCTGGAGGAGCGGCTGCGTGCCCGGACCATCCAGGCGGTTACCGGCGCATTGAACCGGGCCGCCCGGACCAGGCGGCCCCGGCACCAGGACATCGATTGGAACAGGACTATCGCCGCGAACCTCAAGCACTACCAGCCCGAGCACCGCACCATTATTCCCGAGCGGCTGGTGGGCCATGCCCGGCGCAGCACCGAGATCCAGCGCGACATCATCCTGTGCATCGACCAGTCCGGCTCCATGGCCGAATCCGTGGTGTACTCCAGCGTGTTCGGCGCGGTGCTCGGCTCGCTGCGGTCGGTGCGCACCCGGCTGGTGGTCTTCGACACCGAAGTGGTTGACCTGACGGACGAGCTGGATGATCCGGTTGATGTGCTGTTCGGCGTGCAGCTGGGCGGCGGCACGGACATCAACCGTGCCCTGGCCTACTGCCAGGACCGGATCACCCAGCCCGCCGAGACCATCCTGGTGCTCATCAGCGACCTCTATGAGGGCGGCATTGCCGAGGAGATGCTGCGGCGCGCCGCGAGCATCGTCGGATCCGGTACCGCCCTGATCGCGCTGCTGGCCCTGAGCGACAGCGGCCACCCGTCGTTCGACTCCAACCACGCCGCCGCCCTCGCCGGCATCGGCGTCCCCGCGTTCGCCTGCACGCCGGACCTGTTCCCGGACCTCATGGCGGCGGCCATTGAGCGGCGGGATGTGGGCGAATGGGCCGCGTCGCACGATATTCCCGCCACGCACGAGCCTTAGCGGCTGAACAGCGGGTCCGGAACAGAGGGTCCGGAACACACCGGCCCTGGTAGGGGCCTCTGGCATAGCGGGGTGAACGGCGCGAGAATGGCCTCGTGTTCCCCGCTCTCCGCAGCGCGGGCAGCGAACCGATGAACGCCGCCGCCCGAAGGATCCAGCGCATCTACCTGACATTGACGCTGGGCAATACCCTTGCGGCCTCCTTCATCTGGGGCGTCAACACGCTGTTCCTGCTGGACGCGGGCCTCAGCAACTTTGAGGCGTTCGCCGCCAACGCGTTCTTCACGGTGGGCATGGTGATTTTCGAAATTCCCACCGGGGTGGTCGCCGACGGCTGGGGCCGCCGGGTGTCGTTCCTGCTGGGCACCGTAACCCTCGCCGGCTCCACCTTCCTCTATTACCTCCTGTGGCAGTTCTCGGCCCCGTTCCCGCTGTGGGCGGTGGTGTCGGTCCTGCTCGGCCTGGGTTTCACCTTCTTCTCCGGCGCTGTTGAGGCCTGGCTTGTCGATGCACTCCGCTACTCCGGATATGAGGGCGGGCTGGAGGCAGTATTCGGCCGCGGACAAATGGTGGCGGGGGCGGCCATGCTGGCCGGGTCTGCATCCGGCGGGGCGATTGCCCAGGCCACGAACCTTGGCGTGCCGTTCCTGGTGCGCGCAGGGGTGTTGCTGGCAATGTTCGGCGTAGCGATGTGGCTCATGCACGACGTCGGGTTCACCCCCGCGCGCTCCACCCACCCGCTTGGGGCGACCCGGGCTGTCCTGTCCGCGTCGATCGATAACGGACTGAAAGTCAGGCCCGTCCGTTACGTGATGCTGGCCGCGCCCTTCAGCGCCGGCGTCGGGATTTATGTCTTCTACGCCCTGCAGCCGTACCTGCTGGAGCTCTTCGGTGACCCCAGTGCCTATTCGGTGGCCGGGCTCGCTGCGGCAATTGCAGCGGGCGCGCAGGTCGTTGGCGGTTGGCTTGCGCCCTACACCCGAAGCCTGTTCCGCAAACGGACTTCGGTGCTGATCGCCAGCGGCTGTATCAGTACGTTGATTTTTGTGGTGTTGGGGTTTACGCGGGTGTTCTGGGTGGCCTTGGTCCTGCTGGCGATCTGGGCCGTTGTCGACTCCTCGGCAAGGCCGGTGCGGCCGGCGTACATCAACGACATGATCCCTTCGAAAGAGCGGGCCACGGTCCTCAGCTTCGACTCGCTGATGGGATCGAGCGGGGGCGCGGTAGTTCAGCCGCTGCTCGGCCGGAGCGCCGACCTGTTCGGTTATCCGGCGTCTTTGGCGCTGGCCGGTGTTTTCCAGAGCCTGGCGATTCCGTTCCTGCTGGCCAGCCGGCGGCAGGGCGCCCCGGCCGATGAGGCCAACGCGTCCACTACTAAGGCCCAGGACAAGGGATCCGCCGAAGATTCCCGCGCCTGACACGGTGGGTATAGTTGTTGGTCTCCCCAGGAAGGCGCCGCATGATCGAGATCCTGAGCCCCACCGAAATCTCCCGGGCAAGGGAAACAGGAGCCTTGGTCGCTGATATCCTGCAGGCCCTGAAGAGCCGGGCGGCAGTGGGAACCAACCTCCTGGACATTAACCGGTGGGCCGGGGAGATGATCCTCGGCGCCGGAGCCTCGTCCTGCTACATCGACTACGAGCCGTCCTTCGGACGCGGGCCGTTCGGCCACTACATCTGCACAGCCGTCAACGACGCCGTGCTGCACGGGATGCCCTACGGCTACGCACTGGCCGACGGCGACCTGCTGACACTCGACCTTGCCGTCTCCAAAGACGGAGTGGCTGCGGACTCCGCCATCAGCTTCCTCGTCGGCGACGCCAAGCCGTTGGAGGGCATCACCATGATCGACGCGACCGAACGCGCCCTGTATGCCGGGATCGCAGTGGCCGGTCCCGGAGCGCGCATCGGCGACATCTCCCATGCCATCGGTTCCGTCCTCAGCGAAGCCGGCTACCCGGTCAACACCCAGTTCGGCGGCCACGGCATCGGATCAACCATGCACCAGGACCCGCACGTTCCCAACACCGGCCGTCCCGGCCGCGGGTACACGCTGCGCCCCGGGCTCCTGCTGGCGTTGGAGCCCTGGGTGATGGCGGACACCGCAGAACTCGTCACCGATCCCGACGGTTGGACGCTGCGCAGCGCCACAGGCTGCCTGACGGCCCACAGCGAGCACACGATCGCCATCACCGACGACGGTGCGGAAATCCTCACCCTGCCTACGCAGAAGTAACACCCGCCAGACAGTCAGCGGTCCCAGGAAGCCCAGTCGGCGTCGTCGAATGCCCGGCCGCGGAAGTGGGCACGCAGGTACTCCCCCACCACTGCAGCGCCCAGGCCGCCGACGTCGGGCGCCACCACCCTGGCCCCCACCCGCCGGGCCATGCGCTGCACGAACCGCTCGAGGCTGGGGTCGTTCCCGAGCCGGAAGAACGTGGCCTGCGTGCCGGCACGCCCCAGCCGGTCGAGCTCGGCCACGGTGGCCCGGATGGTTTCCGGGTCGGAGGGCCAGCAGAACCAGGCCTCGCCGTCCGGAAGCAGGTGGACGGTGGGTTCGCCGTCGGTCACCAGCAGGAGGACGGGCTGCATTGATGGATGGCGGCGGAAGAAACGGCCGGCCAGCAACAGGCCGTGATGGAGGTTGGTTCCCTGTTCCCGGCGGGACGGCAGGGCGGTCAGCTCGCCGATGTCCATGGACCGTGCGTAGCGCCCGAACGTGACCAGCTCCAGCCGGTCTCCCCGGAAGCGCGTGGAGATGAGGTGGTGCAGGGCCAGCGCGGTGCGCTTCATCGGCACCCAGCGTCCCTCGGCGGCCATGGAGAAGGACACGTCAACAAGCAGGACGACGGCGGCCTGGGTACGGGCCTCCGTTTCGCTGACTTCGATGTCGGCAGCGGTGAGGTGGATCCCTTGGGCCGGGTTGCCGCCGCCGGCCACGGTGCGGCTGAGCGCGTTGGTCAGGGTGCGAGTGACGTCCCAGGGCTCGGCGTCCCCGAACTCCCACTGGCGGCTCGAACCGGTCTGCTCGCCGGCTGCGCCGGCGACGCGCGTGTCCCGCCGCCCCTGCCGGCCGGACAGCTGCTTTGCGGTGTCCCGCAGCAGGGACCTCCCGAGTTGCCGCATGGCCTGCGGGGACAGCCGCAGGTCGCCGTCGCTTCCCCGCCGCAGGTAGCCGCCGTCCTGCATGGCCCGTTCAATCTCAGCCAGGGTGCGGGCGGTGACGGCGGCGTTCTGCCCGAGCTGGCGGGCGAGGGCATCGAGGTCCAGGTCATCCAGGTTGGAGCCGTTGTAGGACTGGGACAGCTGGTCGGCCAGCCCGTCCAGCTCAGCGATGTCCTGGAGCACGCCGGTGCCGTCGCCCAGCCCCAGGCCCTCCTGGCCCTCGAAACGCTCCGAGCCGGTCCAGTCCTCGCCCGGCCGCAGGGCACGCAGGCTTGAATCGAGCTGGTCAAGCTGCGCCATCAGTTCCGGGGAGCCGAAAGCCTGGGCGGAGAGCCGCATCAGCTCATCACGCTGTTCCGGAGACATCGATTGCAGGAGCCGTTGGGCCGCGGCTGCACGCTTGGCGAGGGCGTCGATCAGCTCCTCGACGGACTGGGGATTCTCCGGAAAGTAGTCGCCGTGCTTGGCCATGAACTCCTGGAAGTCCGCCTTCGTGTCCTCGCCGCGCCGGTGTTTGTCCAACAGTTCGTTGAGGTCCCGCAGCATCCCGGCCACGGCTGCCTTGTCTTCGTCCGTGGCGTTTTCGAGTGCCTGCTTCATACCGGCGAACCGCTGGTCCAGGACCTCGCGGCCCAGGAGGTCCTTGATCCGCTCGTAAGCCTCCCGGGCGGTACTCGACTGCCAGTCATAGGAGGCCAGTTCGTTGACCGCAGCCGGTGTGGACTGCGGCAGGTTCTGCAGCTGCATCTCCCGGAAGGCGCGATCGTTGTTGTCCATCATGGCGTCGCGGGCGAGCTGCTTGCGCTCCTCCAGCACCGCCGTCTCCAAGAGCTTCTGCACCTCGTCCAGGGTGCCGTCCAGCCGGTGCCGGCCCAGCAGTTCGCTGCGGCGCTGCTGGACACGCCGCGCAAGATCATCCAGGCCCTCCCGGTCCCGGCCGCCGCGGCGCAGGAACTCCTGCAGCGCATGCCGGGGTGAGTAGCCTGCCATCACGTCCTCGGCCACGGCGTCCAGCGCCTCGGCAAGGTCAACCGGCGGCGCGAGCGGGTCCGGACCGCCCGTGTACCGGCCGTACCTGGCGGAGTGGTTGTGGCTGGCCATGACGCCTCCTGTTCCGGCCCCTGTTCCTGGCTGTACTGCTTCCAGCCGTGCGGCTAGCCGTAAATGGTTTCCTCGTCGTCGGACTCCTTGGAGATCCGGCGGGCGAGGTACAAGCCTTCCAAGGCAAGTTCGATGGCGGCGGCGCGCTGCCCCTGGTTCGTCGCGCCCAGGCGCCCGCTGATCTCGTCGTAAAGCCCCGACCCGTTGAGCGAGGGCAGGTTCTCGAGGAATTCCTGCGCCGTAATCTGCTCCCCGGTGGTCACTGTCCGGTGGCCGTCCAGTGCAGCGACGAGCGGTCCCAGGTCGATGCCGTGGTAGTGGGCGCGCACCGCTTCTGCCGTGGCCGTCCGCAGGAGGTGGTCGAGGACCGCCTGTTCCCGGCCTTCCTCGCCGGATTCGAATTCGATCTTCCCCGAGAGGACGTCCACTGCGGTGCCGAGGTCCACGATCCGTGCCACGGCCTCGCTTTCCCCGCGGACGCTGGCGCGGCGCAGTGCAGCTGCCGCGACCGTTTCGGCACCCGCGATGGCAAACCGTGCCGATACGCCGGAGGTCTGGTTGATCGCGGGCGACTGCCGCAGGGCACGGGTATAGCGGGCCAGGATTTCAAGGATCACCGGCGGAACGTCGGCCACCAGCTGTCCCTCCTGCCGGACCACAGCCACCTCGTCATCGAGTTCGATGGGGTAGTGCGTTCGGATCTCGGCGCCGAAGCGGTCCTTCAGGGGTGTGATGATCCGCCCGCGGTTGGTGTAGTCCTCCGGGTTCGCGGATGCGACGACGAGCACGTCCAGCGGCAGCCGCAGCACGTAGCCGCGGATCTGGATATCGCGCTCCTCCATCACGTTGAGCATCGACACCTGGATCCGTTCGGCCAGGTCCGGCAGTTCGTTGATGGCGATGATGCCGCGGTTGGAGCGCGGGACCAGGCCGTAGTGGATGGTTTCGGGGTCGCCCAGGCGCCGGCCCTCGGCCACGCGCATCGGGTCGACGTCGCCGATGAGGTCGGCGACGCTGGTATCAGGGGTGGCAAGCTTTTCCACGTACCGTTCGGAGCGGTGGCGCCACGCCACCCGCAGCCTGTCCCCTTCAGCGAGGGCACGGGCCCGCGATTGCTCGGTAATGGGCTCGTACGGGTGCTCGTTCAGTTCCGAGTCCTCGATCACGGGCGACCATTCGTCCAGCAGCCCGGCCAGTGTGCGCAGGAGCCGTGTCTTGCCCTGCCCCCGCTCACCCAGCAGGACCACGTCGTGGCCCGCGATCAGGGCGCGCTCAAGCTGGGGAAGGACTGTGCGGCTGAAGCCGTACAGTCCCGGCCAGGGATCGCGGCCTTCCGCGAGCGCGGCGAGCAGGTTGTCGCGGATTTCGTGGCGCAGGTCTTTCTGGAGATGGCCGGCTGCACGCAATTCGCCAACAGTGAAGATTTCGGGTCGGTCAGTCACCACTCCACGGTAGCCCTACCCCTGCCATGAATCGAGGGAATTCTCAGAATCCCCTCGCAAGCTCGGGCGGGGCCCCTGCCGCTACCGCTACGCGCCTCCCCCATCCCTCGCAAGCTCGGGCGGGGGCCCCTGCCGCTACCGCTACGCGCCTCCCCCATCCCTCGCAAGCTCGGGTGGGGCCCCTGCCGCTACGCTTAGTGCTGATGAATGGAGCCACAGGGACGATGCCTTCGCGTGCGCTCCTGGCGCCCGGGCGGACACTCCTTCTACTGGTGCGCCACGGGGAGACGCCTACCACCGGGAAGGTGCTGCCCGGCCGTGCGCCGGGACTGCACCTCTCCGAACGGGGCCTTGCCCAGGCTGAACGGGTCTCCGAACGCCTCACGGGTTTGCCCGTGGGCGCCATCTACTCCTCACCCCTGGAGCGGACCACTGAGACTGCTGCCCCCACCGCATCCCGCGCCGGCCTGCCGCTGAATCACGACGACGGGCTGATCGAATGCGACTTCGGCGACTGGACGGGCGAGGCACTCGCCGACCTGGCAGCCTTGCCGCAGTGGCAGGGCGTGCAGTACAGCCCGTCGACGTTCCGCTTTCCCAACGGGGAAAGCTTCACGCAGATGCAGGCAAGAATGGTTGGCGCACTTGAGCTGCTGCGCGCCGCACATCCCGGCGCCGTCGTCGTATGTTTCTCCCATGCCGACCCCATCAAGGCCGCCGTGGCGCACGCCATGGGCACGCACCTGGACCTGTTCCAGCGGATCATGATCAGCCCTGCTTCGGTGTCGGCCATCGAGTATGTGGAGGGCCGTCCGCCAGCCGTGCTGATGGTGAATTCGACGGCGGAACCCCTGAGCGGGCTGAGGGCGCCATGATATTTCCGGGCACCAAACAAAGGGACGGCCGGTGTCCGGGCGGGAACTGACGCTGCTGGGCGAAGGCCGCGTGGAACTCATTGCGCGCATCCCCCGCAGCAGCAACGCAACCTTCCTGGTCAGGGTCTCCTGCGGCGACGACTCGGCCCATGGTGTGTATAAACCCGAGTCCGGGGAACGGCCGTTGCGGGACTTTGAGCCCGGGCTGTACCGGCGCGAGCGCGCGGCGTACCTGCTGAGCGAATACCTGCGGTGGGGCCTCGTGCCGCCCACGGTGATCCGCGATGACCCACCCTTGGGTGTCGGCTCGCTGCAATGGTTTGTAGCCTGCGACTACCGGGAGCATTACTTCATCCTGTACGAGGACGCGCCTGAAACGCACAGCGTCCTGTCCCGGATTGCCCTGTTCGATTTCGTTACCAACAACACCGACCGCAAGAGCGGGCATGTCCTGCGGGACCGCGACGGACGCGTGTGGGGCATCGACCACGGGCTGTGCTTTGCTGCAGACTTCAAACTCCGCACTGTCATCTGGGACTTCGCCGGCGAACCGGTCCCGGACGCCCTGCTGCAGGATATCGCCCCGCTCGCAGAGGACGTCCCGCCTGAGGTGGCGGAGCTGCTGGATCCTGCGGAGGTCCGTGCGCTGCGGCGCCGGGTCCAGCGCGTACTGGACAGCGGTGTCCTGCCGGTTGACCCCACGGGCATGCGTTACCCCTGGCCGCTGGTATAGGTCACCAAAGGCATTCGGCCAGTGACAGGACCGGCGGGCAGGCACGATTTACGCCAGCTGCGATTTACGCCAGCTACGCTTTACCCGTGCAACCCGAAGCCACTGACTGGCAACCCGCATCCCGTGTTTCCGAGGCGGCACCAGGCGTCTATCACGTCCAGGGCCCGGCCTCGAACTGGATCGTGGTCCGCGACCTGACGGGCTTTATGCTCATCGACTCCGGCTACCCGTCCGACCGGCCCCTGGTTCTGGAGTCCATCCGCCACCTGGGACTGGAGCCCGCTGACGCCCGGGCTGTGCTCATCACGCACGGCCACGTGGACCACACCGGGTCCGCGGCCTACTTCGCCAACACCTTCGGCACCCCCATCCTCTGCGGGCCGGAAGAGCTGGCCCACGTCCAGGGCAGGGAAAAGCACCAGGTCACTTTCGGCCAGGTCATCGTCCGCGCCTGGCGTCCCCGGGTCTTCCGCTGGATGCTCCACGTCATTAAAGCCGGCGCCCTGACGGCACAGCCGGCAACCCAGGCCCGTGAATGGGACGCGGAGACGCTTCGCAGCCTGCCCGGCCGCCCCGAAGCAATCCCGGTGCCGGGACACACGCCCGGGAACGCCGCGATACTCCTCGCAAAAGCCGGCGCTATCGCCGTAGGGGATTCCTTTGTCACCGGCCATCCGCTGAGCCGGAAGGGCGGACCCCAGATGCTCCACCACATGTACCACTCGGACCCGGCCGCGGCCCTGGAGGCAACGCACCGGTTCGACGACGTCTCCGCATCAGTGATACTTCCCGGCCATGGTCCGGCCCTGCAGATGAACCTTGCGGACGCCTTGGCGGCCCTCCGCCGCCAAGACTGATACAACACGGGAGAAATCGCCATCAGGATGAGCACCAGCCGGTTGATGAGCCTGGCCACCGGCGGGGAGGTTGCCAGCACGTAACCGGTGAGCAGCACCAGGGCAATCTGCAGCGTGAAAGCGGTCAGGGCCCAGAAGCCGTTGGGACATCCCCATCGAGTGCCACGTCGCTACCCTAAGGAGCCTGGTGCGGATTGGGCGCGAAACCGGTTAATCAGCACTAACCCTGGGCGCCGCCGGCTCAACCGCAGCATCGGTGTCTGTCGGCGCGGCGCGGTGATCCACCCCGGCTGCCAGTTCGTCGATCCTTTCCAGCGCTGAGTTGAGCTGCTGGACCGTTGCCCACAGGACCGGCTGCTCGTCGCGGATCTGTTCGAGTGTGGCGCCGGCGGATCGAAGGGTTGCGAGGTCGAAGCTGATGTTGGTGCGCGCCCCTGCCACCGCTGCCCGCAGGGCGCCGAACGCGACCACCACATCGGCAATGAGCGCAGGGTTGCCGTTGGCAGCAAGCCAGCCGAGGTCTTCAATGGCTTCAATGGCACGTTCGCCCAGCACGGCCGATGCTTTGGCGGCGTTCACCGAGGCCCGGTGGATGGCGTCGTCGCGTCCCGGCCCTGGTTCCAGGCGGAACGCGGCGCCAAACGCCTTGGAAGCGGCAGCATCGTCGTCGGCAAGTGTGAGGGCCGTCCTGCGCAGCGTGTGCGCCCGTGCGTGGACATCCGCCAGTTCCTTCCGCCGCTCTTCACCGGGTTCGGTGTAGCCGGCCACCATGGACGCGAGCGACGCGGCGATGGCCAGCATGACTCCCGTCCCGGCCCCTCCTCCCGGCGAACCCTTGGACTCCGCCAGCGCCCGGGTCCATGCTTCAACCGTCGAATCCTGGGTCGTCACCGCTTCAGAATCAGCCATGGCACCCATTGTCCCCCACTTCTTCGGCCGAACTTGAGCAGATTTTGGGCGTACACCATGCTGATTCCTGATTGTTCTGCAGGAGGATCAAGGCAGATTGGGTACCCACTGAAGGAGAGCAAGGTGAAACGGCTTGGCAGAGGACGCTCCACCGTCAGGAATTCCTCGCGACGACGAGCCTGACCATCCTGCGCCTTGGATGGGAACTATGGTCATCCGAACCTGGAACGAACCAAACCAGAGTCCCGGCTTTCGGGCACGGATGACCTACAGCGATTCCCCGGCTTCCGGGCCGAAAACCATCTACACCGTTGATCCGGACGAAGTGGTGAATGCGGTACGCCGCTGGCTCCACACGCAAACCGAGGCCCCGCACCAGCCGTAGCCGGCGCCAGGCGTAGCCCGGGCGCCGGCTACTCGTCAGAGACGTCAATCAGCACCTTGCCGACGATGCTGCCTTCCACGGCGGCGTGGGCGGCAGCCGTGTCAGCCAGTCCGAAGCGGTGCAGCGGAAGTCCTGCAGGCCCTCCCACAGGGAGCGCCCCGTCAGCTAGCGCCGCCTTGATGTCCTCGGCGGCGGCGCGTACCGCCTCCATGCCCACGGTATACAGCAGCACAAACTGGTACCGGACGTTCAGGCTGAAATTCTTCCGCACGTCCAGGTTCACAAAGTCGCCGCCGTTGTTGGCATACACGGCGACGGAGCCGCGGTTGCGGATGACGGCCAGGTCGAGTTCGGCGTTCTGTGCAGGTGCCACCTCCACGATCACATCAACGCCGTCCGGAGCGATTCGACGGATTTCCGCCGCTGGATCGCTTTCCTTGTAATTGATGACGTGGTGGGCTCCGGCGCTCCGGACCAGCGCCTCCTTTTCGGGACTGCTGATGGTGGTGATCACGACGGCGCCGGCCCACTTGGCGAGCTGAACCGCGGCATGACCGACAGCACCAGCCCCTCCGGCGACGAGCACTACCTTGCTGGCGAGGGCTCCGGGGTGGAGCCGCCGCGGGCCGTCCTCGGCAACAGTCAGGGCCCGGTGGGCAGTGATGGCCGGAACACCAAGGCTTGCGCCGACGTCGAACCCGGCGTTGTCCGGCAGTGCAAAGACACGCTCAACCGGGAGGACCGTGAACTCCTGGGCGGTTCCGCCATCAGCCCTCTGGTAGGCGGCGAGGGCCACCCATACGCGGTCTCCGATCTCGAACCCGCTGGTTCCGGGGCCCACCGCGTCCACCGTGCCCGCGCCGTCCTGGTTCGGCACGACTTCCGGGAAGGCCAAGGGTGCACCAGGTCTGGCGCCTCTGCGTGACTTCCAGTCTGTAGGGTTCACCGCGGAGACCACCACGCGTACCCGCACCTCCCCGGGCCCCGGGTCGCGGACCTGCCGGTGAACGAGCTCAAGAACTGACGGATCGCCGGTGGCGCGGTAGACGATGGCTTTCATAGTCACCCAACCTACGCACACACACGGCAGCGGGGCTACCCGCTTGGTTCCCGGAGTCAACAACTGGACCGCGGTGGCCAGGGTGCCTTCAGCCAGACTGCCCCAGGCATATACGATCGTGTTTTTGCCGCCCTCGACGGTGATGTCGGCCGGCTCGATCAGGAACGGTGGTCCCGGCCGCGGCAACGGAGGCCGAAATGGTTCCGGCCGTCAGCTTCAGGGTGGCCTCGTCAGGATTTGAAGTCATCAAGGGTGAGGTTGCCGTCGACCCATACGTCCACGGTCAACCCGGGCACACCATGCAGAACCGAGAGCGTGCCTGGGTCATCGCCGTGGTGGTTCCGGCCGCCGGCCTGGGCCGGAGCCGCAAAGGTCAGAGCGGGCCGCGAGTTACAGTGCTCCGGCGGCGGAGGTTGTTTTGCGCATTTCAAACTCCTCAGAGGGACGCCCGGGGGACGGGCTGTGCTTGTGCTTGCACCTCTACTACCGGCGGAGCGTCCTCTGTGGATGCACAATAATGAATCTCTTTGGCGGGGGTCCGGCCCCTCACGAAACGCCCGTGCCGGGTGGCCCGTCAAGCACGGTGGGGATGTATTCGAGCAGCTGGAGCCGGCCGTCGAACGTCCGGCTGTTCACCATCTCCAGCAAGACGTCGGGGTAACTGTCATAGATCCGCTCGCGTCCCGTCCGGCCTGTGATCACCGGGAAGAGCACCAACCGGAACCTGTCCACCAGGCCGGAAGTCAGCAGCGACCGGGAGAGGCTGAGGCTGCCCAGCGTGGCCATGGGCCCGGCCGCGGTAAGTTTCATCTCCGCCACTGCCTCCACCGCGTCCCCAGCCACAAGCCGGGAGTTTGGCCATGTCAAAGGAGCCTTCAGGGTGGAGGAGAAGACCACCTTGGGCACGGCGGCCAGGCCGGTGAGGCTGGCCCCCTCGTTGTCGGAGAATTCCGAACCGCCGCCCGCGGCCTCCTGCGACATGCTGGACATCAGCCGATAGGTGTTGGCCCCGAGCAGGAAGGTGTAGTTCTTCTGCCCCTCCTCCTCGAGCCAGGCAAGGTATTCCGGGCCTTCCAGTCCCCACCAGCCTGGCCATCCCTCGGCGGACGCATACCCGTCCAAAGAAATGATGAGGTCGACCATCAGGTTTGCTGCTGGTGCTTTTCCGGTTGGGTCACCCATGGCCGTCCCCTCGTTGAATCGGCGGATTCCGGACCGGCAGCAAGGTGCTAAGACGCCGCAGGTTCCGGTGCCGGCCATGCTATCCCTGGAAGGCTGCCGGGTCTATCCGTCCAGCAGCCTGCATGAGAGCATACGGACATGTCGCCCATACAGCGCCTCCGCCCCAAAGGACTCGTTGCGAGTCCTGCCTTTAGCCATGTTGCTGTTGTGCCTCCGGGCGCCACCACCATCTATGTCGGCGGCCAGAACGCGGTTGATGCCAACGGTTCCCTTGTCGGCGCAGGCGACGCCGCCGTGCAGTCCGCCCGCGCCCTGGCGAACGCGAAGACCGCCCTCGCCGCGGCCGGCGCAACCCTCGGCGACGTGGTGCAGTGGACTGTGCTGTTCGTCGACGGCGCCGACATCGCCGGCGGGTACCGGGCCATCGCTGCGGAACTCGCGTCCGACGAGCCGGCTTTGGTGACCGCTGCCCTTGTGGCCGGGCTGGGGGTGCCCGGTGCCCTCGTGGAGATCAGCGCGGTCGCTGCCGTGCTCCCATCAGCGGCGCCTTAGTTCCGCGGGCTGCCGGGTGCCGCGACCAACGCCCGGAGCCGGTACGGCTACGCGAAGCGCACGGGGTCCCACTCAGGACCGTTGCCAACGGATTCCATGCCGCCGATCCTGCCTGCCGCATGCTTAAGGCGACCTTAAGGAGATCCCTTCCGGCCGCCGTCGGACGCCATTAGCATGGCCCCTAGCCCATCCACGTCCTGAACACCCCTGCCACCGTAAAAGGGAAGCCATGAACAGCGTCACCTGTGATCTCACCGTATCCCTTGACGGCTTCCTCGCCGGCCCCAACCAGACCCCTGACAATCCCCTGGGCGAGGGCGGCGAGGACCTGCACCGGTGGCAGTTCGAAGAACCCGAGGCCAATGCCGCAGCGCTTGAGGGCATCCTCGCCGCCGGCGCCTACATCATGGGCCGCAACATGTTTGCCGGCCCCGGGCCAGGACCTTGGGACGAGGACTGGCGCGGCTGGTGGGGCGAGGAACCGCCGTACCACGCCCCCGTCTTTGTCCTCACGCATCATCCCCGCCCGCCGCTGGAGATGCAGGGCGGCACCACATTTCATTTCGTGAACGACGGCATCGAATCCGCGCTGGCCAGGGCGCGGGAGGCCGCGGCCGGAAAGGACGTCGCCATAGCCGGTGGGGCGGAAACTGCCCGGCAATATCTTTCCGCCGGGCTGATCGATGAGTTGCGGCTCCACATCGCACCCCTTCTCCTCGGAGCGGGCGAACGGCTCCTGGACGGCGTGGGAAACCTTCAGCTTGAGCCGACGGAAGTGAGCGGCACACCCCTGGTGACACACATCCGCTACCGGGTGCACGAACTGGGGTAACTGAAGTGCTGCTGCGCTCTTGACCCGCATGAGGCCCAGGCGTATACCGGGAGGGTCATAGCGCTGGCCCTCGCTGGGACTCGAGACGGAGCCGGCTGCCCTTTGGTCTCTGAAGGTATCTGGAGTTGTCATGGGTAGCGATCGGTTTGACGTACTCCGCGAGCAGGTCCGCGGGCAGGTTATCGAGGAAGACGACGCCGAGTACGAGGCGGCGCGCCTCGTGCACAACGGCATGATTGACCGTCGTCCTGCAGCCGTGCTGCGGGTGTCCCAGGTGGCAGACGTCCTGGCCGCCGTCCGCTTTGCCCGGGGCCTGGGAATTGAGGTCGCCGTGAGAGGCGGCGGGCACAGTGCGGCGGGCTTCGGAACGGTCGACGGCGGCCTCGTCCTTGACTTCTCGGCCCGCCGCGGGGTCCGCGTCGACCCCGTCGCGAGGACTGCGCGTGTGGAACCGGGCGCCACGTGGGCTGACTACAACCACGCGACTCACGGGTTCGGCCTCGCAAGCACGGGCGGCATCGTCGGCTCCACCGGTGTAACAGGCCTCACGCTGGGTGGCGGCATCGGTTACCTTTCCCGCAAGTACGGGCTCGCCTGCGACAACCTGGCCTCGGCGGACGTGGTTCTTGCGGACGGAACATTCGTGACGGCCAGCGAGGCCGGGAACGTTGACCTCTTCTGGGCACTCCGCGGCGGCAGTGGCAATTTCGGCGTGGTTACGTCGATGGAGTTCCGCCTGCACCCTGTGGACATGGTCCATGTGGGGATCATGTTCTTTGATGCTGCCAGGGGAGTTGACATCGGCGCGGCGTACCGGGAATGGATTGCCTCCGAACCCGAGGAGATGGGCGCCTTCCTCGGATTCCACCAAGGTCCCCCGGTCCCCTTCCTGCCTGAGGAATGGCATGGGCGGCCAGTAGCTGTGATCGCCGGCATGTGGACGGGCGATCTTGACGCCGGGCCTGCACACTGGCAGACCATGCTGGACGCCGGGCCGGCGCTGGGGAGCTTCTTTTCGCCGATGCCGTACCCGGCACTCAACGTCATGTTCGACGGGCTCAATGCCGCCGGACTTCAGGGCTACTGGAAGGCCGATTTCCTTCGCACCCTCAGTGACGATGCGCTCCGCACCGCCGTCGAATTCGCCCCGGGAATTCCCAGCATCCACACGGCCAACCACTTCTATCCCATCGATGGGGCCGTCAACCGGGTTGCGCCCGAAGCCACTGCCTTTGCCTACCGCGATGTGAAGTTCGCGCCGGTCATCGCCGGGCAGTGGCCCGAGCCTGCAGAGAACGCTAATAACATTGCCTGGGTCCGCGCGTACTGGGCCGCGCTCCACGAGTATTCCGAGCCGGGCGGCTACATCAATTTCCAGGACGCCGACGACCAGTCCAGGATCGAGGACACTCTCGGCTCGAACTACGCTCGGCTCGCCGAGCTCAAGGCGAAGTATGATCCTGACAACTTCTTCCACGTCAACCAGAACATCAAGCCCGCCGTTGCCGGAGCCGCCGCCGTTCCTTCCCGGGAGCAAGTGAGCCTGCAGCCTGAAGCCGCCCCAGCAGAGGCACTGCCATCGGAAACAGCACCCCCGGAGGCTGTCCCTCCTGAAGCTGCTCCGACTTCCTGAATGGACTTCGAGCGACGGACTTTGAGCGCCGGGCCCTGGTCGGAGGGTCCGGCGCCCAGCTACCGTCCACCCTCAATCTTGCGGCTGCGCTGCTCCTGCGCCATCGGCCCGTAGGGATAGACCCCCGTCTCGGGCTGGCTGACCTGAGTCAGCTGATTCGCGTCGTCAGGACTGAGCTGCAGTTCGGCCGCAGCGAGGTTGTCGGCAAGCTGCTCCTTGCTCCGGGCACCCAGGATCACTGACGTGACCGCCGGCCTGTCGACCAGCCAGGCCAGCGCCACTTGGGTAGGGCTGACTCCCCGGGCAGCGGCAATGTCTTCCACCGCATCGATGACGGCCCAGGTACGCGGGTTGTCGTTGCGCGCCTTCCAGGCCTCCATTCCGCGTTCGGGGTTTTCACCGAGCCTCGTGGCACCTGCAGGAGGCTGGTCCCGCTTGTACTTGCCCGATAGCCACCCACCGCCCAGCGGCGACCAGGGCAGCAGGCCGATGCCGGCGTCGAGCGCCGCCGGAACAATCTCGGATTCGATGTCCCTGACCAGCAGGCTGTACTGGGGCTGCAGGGTCACCGGCGGATTCCAGCCGCTCGCCCGGGCGACATGGACGGCCTTGGTCAGTTGCCATCCCAGAAAGTTGGAAAAGCCGTAATAGGCAATCTTGCCCCGGCTGACTGATTCGTCCAGGAAGCGCAGGGTCTCCTCCAATGGAGTAATCGGGTCCCACGCGTGCATCTGGTACAGGTCGATCTGTTCCACGCCAAGACGTCGGAGGGAATCATCCAGGGCGCGCGTCAAATGCCGGCGGGATGTTCCGACGTCGTTCGGTGCTGTCCCCATCGGAAAGCGGCCCTTCGTGGCTATCACCGCTGTATCCCTGACGTCCGGACGCTTGGCCAGCCAGCGGCCGATGATTTCTTCCGAAATACCGGCGCTGTAGACATCGGCAGTGTCGATGAAATTCCCGCCTGCCGCAAAGTACCTGTCCAGGATGGCGTGTGAGGTCTCCTCGGTGGCCTCCGCACCGAAGGTCATGGTTCCCAGCGAGTAGTTGGAAACGACGGCGCCGCTGCGGCCCAGGGTCCTGTATTCCACTGTTATCCTCGTGTTCGGTTGCGGGTGTTAAAATCCTTGGCCGCCGCGTCCCGCGTGGTGCTGCGGATGCAGTACAGGCTGGCGGTGGCTGTGATGTAAAGGTCCTGGCCGTCCGGGCCGCCAAAGCACAAGTTCGACACCCGCTCAGGCACTGCCACGGTAGCCAGGAGTTCGAAGGACGGTGAATAGACCCGGACGGCGGGGCCGGCAGAGGTCCAGATCCTGCCTTGCACATCAACCCGCAAACCGTCAGCAGCATTGCCTTCTTCCAGCTCGAGAACCATTCCGCTGGGGCGGCAGGTGCCGTCCGCCACATCGTAGGCGGCGATCCTCAACGGAACCCCATAATGAGGACCTGCTGTGTCCGCAACATAGAGAACGGACTCATCCGGTGAGAAGGCCAGCCCGTTGGGGTGGACGAGGTCAGTGATCATTGCTGTCAGTGTTCCTGAAGCGGGCTCGAACCGGAAAACGTAGCAGCCGCCGTACTCCTGCTCCCCCTCGTGCCCTTCCTTAGTGCCTGGAAGGATCCCGTACGGCGGGTCCGTGAACCAGATGCTGGAGTCACGTGCAATCACGACGTCGTTGGGCGAGTTCAGCCGGCGGCCCCGGTAGGAATCAACCAGTCCTGTCACCACTCCCCCGCGGTCACGCTCAATCCTGCGGCGCCCGTGGCTGCACTGCACCACACTGCCGTCGGCGTCGAGGGTACGGCCGTTTGTGAATTCGACCCCAAGCGCGTATTCGCGGGTCCTCCCCGCGGCGGGGTCGAACTCGAGGATGCGGTCATTCGGGATATCGCTCCAGCGAACTGCCTGGGACGATGGCACCCACAAGGGACCCTCGGCCCATGCCGAGCCCGTGAACAGGCAGTCCAGCCCGCCGATTGTCAGTGCAGCAACCATCCGAGCCCCTTTGCATCCAGTTCTCGCGCATTTCCTGCACGACATCCGCCAGTGGAACGCCCGAGCCGCCGGAAAGGCAACTCCCGTCGCACTTCCTGTTCCAGCACCCGAATTCCACAATATCAACCATGCTCCGGACTCTTGGTCGGTGCCCGATCAGACTGTCTGAACTTCCTGATGTCTTGAGGCACCGACAGTGATTCACGGCGCTGATCCTGGACAGGCAAACCGCGCACCCGGTGGGATAGGTGTTGGATACCGGGTTTCCTGGCCCCAAGACTCCATGGCGGGCTTCCGCACGTCCTAGGCTTGGCCCTGGCCAATCGGGGCGTCGCCCAGGCTGCCGTACCTTTCCATGCGGTGCCACCGAAGGTGCACGCCGGCCAGCGCCGTAACCACTGCCTGGATGACCACGAGATACATCAGCTGCCGGTAGACGAACTGCTGAAGCGGAAGCGTCCACAGCGGCCGTAGCCGTTCATTGTCGAGCCTGAACGCGTAGGCAGCCATCAGGAACTGAACGGCCAGGAAGATGAGCCAGAGCGCGGCAATCCGGAGTGGATCGAGGAAGATCAGGCCGTAGACAGCAAAGACATCGACGACGGGCGCGAACAGGGGCAGCAGCACCTGCAGGACCAGCAGGTAACCAAGTCCGCGCCGGCCGAGCTTGCCCGCAGCGCCTCCCTGCACCACCGCGCCCCGGTGCTTCCACATGGCCTGCAAAGTGCCGTAGCACCAGCGGTAGCGCTGTTTCCAGAGCGCTGCGAGGCTTGCCGGCGCCTCGGTCCAGGCCCGCGCATCCTCCTGATACACCACACGCCAGCCATCACGGCACAGGGACATGGTCAGGTCGGTGTCCTCGGCGAGTGTGTCGTCACTGACGCCACCGACCCGGAGGAGGGCCTCACGGCGGAAAGCACCGATAGCGCCGGGGACAGTCGGCATGCATTCGGCGACGTCGAACAGCCTTCGGTCCAGGTTGAAGCCGACGACGTACTCGATGTGCTGCCAGGCGCCGAGGATGCCCCCGCGGTTGGCGACCTTCGTGTTCCCGGAAATGGCGCCCACGCGCGGGTCGGCGAAGGGCTGGATGAGGGCATGGACCGTGTCCGGTTCGAAGACGGTGTCGCCGTCCACCATCACCACAAGCTCGTGGGTGGCAGCTTGCAGCCCCGCGTTCAGCGCAGACGGTTTGCCGCCGTTCTCCTTACGGATCAC
Organism: Arthrobacter sp. SLBN-100; assembly: GCF_006715305.1. Classification (NCBI taxonomy): domain Bacteria; kingdom Bacillati; phylum Actinomycetota; class Actinomycetes; order Micrococcales; family Micrococcaceae; genus Arthrobacter; species Arthrobacter sp. SLBN-100. The sequence continues at coordinate 462,629 of NZ_VFMY01000001.1, read as the reverse complement.
CGTGACGCCCGGCAGTCCGAGCACGTCCACGATGTCCGCCGTTCCGTCGGTTGAACCGTCGTCCACCACGATGATCTCAACGGGGTGGGTCGAGGCCACAATGGACCGGACCGCGGCCTCGATGCCGGCCGACTCGTTGTACGCGGGCACGATCACGGTGACCGGTTCAGTAATCTCGGGCCGGACCATCACGTCCACCCTGCGCCGGCCACGGCCGGCCGCCGTGATGCGGCGAGCGGCGCGGCTGTGGCGCGCGGCAAAGAAGACCACGAGGACGGCGCGGATGAAGGTTACGACTCCGGCAGCAACGAGCGCCCACGAGATGGCCGTGACCACGAAGTCACTGAGGCGGATGCCCCACAGGAAGGCTGTCCCGCTGACCTTTTCCATGCTGGAGGCTGGCCGCGTGCTGTCAATGCCTATTGAGTCACCCACGGTGGTGACCCGGAAGCCCTGGTCCTCGAACTTCGTCAGGGCGGAGTCGAGGGCGGCGACGGTCTGCTCCCGGTCGCCTCCGCCGTCGTGCATCAGGACCACCTGCCCCTGCGGGCCTGAAGGATCGAGGTTGCCCTGGATCGCCGCCGCGCCTGGGAGCCGCCAGTCCTCGCTGTCCATGCTGCTGAGCACGGTGAGGTAACCATCGTCCGCCAGTTCCTGCATCGCGGACCACGTGCCATTGGTGAGCGCCGCGTTGCCGGAACTGTACGGCGGACGCAACAGGGACGCGGATTGACCCGTGATGCCCACAATTACATCCTGGGCACCCTGCACCTCGAGTTGCGTGCGCCACGCCTCGGCAGTGCCGAGATCAGCGTGGGTGAGCGTATGGACGCCCACTTCGTGGCCTTCAGCGACAATACGGCGCAAAATATCGGGGTTGTCCGCTGCCGCGGAACCGATGACGAAGAAGGTTGCATGGACCTGGTGCTTCCGAAGGATGTCGAGGATCCGCGGCGTCCAAACGGGGTCCGGTCCGTCGTCGAAAGTCAGGGCCACGGTGCGGTCCGGAGGGCCGGCCGCACGGACCGCCCCGCCACGGGAATCCACCACCGGACCGCCCTGCGATACGGCCTTCGGGACTTCACCGGCAGATTCGGCTGCCGCTACCGGGTTATCACCGACCCGACCCTGGTGGTGCATGTACCCCTGTACCACCAGGGCAAGGCCCAAGGCCAACAGGGTGGCCATGAGGACCAGCCAGTGGGCCCGCACCTTGGCAGGACGAGGGCCTTCGGTGCGGACGCCGTCTCTGCTCGGGCGAGGATAACTCACGGGCGCGGCGGTGACGAGGGCCGTGTTGCCTGGCCTGGCGCCAACTCGTTCGCGCCCTGCACGGAGCTGCTCATTCCGGGGGCCGTCGGCTTCCCAGTGGCCGCTGGCGCAACTACGGCTCCGGCGGGGGCCGCAGGCGGGAGCGCGGCAGCAGCAGGCGGTGCTACGGGAACGGCCTGGGGCGCTGCTACCGGGACCTGGAAGGCGGCTGGCGCTGCCGGGACAGCAGCGGGGCCTTCAGCGCCTTGGAGGTTACCGGCGTGGGAAGCCGGTGCCGGTGGGGAAGACGGCAGATTGCCCGTCCCCGCGGCGGCGGGGAGGGGCAGGTAGGGTGCAGCCACGTTGGAACCGCCCATGAGCGCAACCAGGAGGAGGACCACGTACCCTGCCACGATCCCGAGGGCCCCCAAACCCAAAAGCTTGACCCGCCGCAACCGCCGGCCCGACGCATCAACAAATACAGGACCATGTGGCGACGCGGCGCGCGGCTGATCGGACGTCTCGTTAGGGGCTTTCATCGAGCACCAACCTTAGAGGATGGGCTTTCTTAACCCAACTTGGTGATTCCTCGCGGAACGGGCTGCTATGGGGCCACCGCTGACGATGGCTGCAGCTTTGGAACTCTTTCCTTGGAACCAGCCGAGGTGTTCGAAATAGTCCTCGGAATCGTGCTCGGCCCCAATCTGCTGGGATGGATACCATTCACCCAGTTCACGGAGCAAGCACCGGTATCGACCGGCAAAACGACCCCACAAGGGGAAATGCTTGGCCGACCGTACTGAAAGATGCCGCCGTGGCCGCTGCCGCCCGCCGAGCAGACCCGGGTTCGTCGCCTGCTAATGACCCAGGAGCAGGCGATGGATAAAATCAAGGCTCAAGGGTCAGTCAACCGAAGCCCGGGCGTCCGTCAGGCCGACAGAGCGCCAGGCGGGCAGAGAGGCCATCCATGGACTTCACCCAGTTCGGCGAACATCAGCTCGACCCCTTTCCCGGGTATGAACGAATGCGGGAAAAAGCCCCTGTCTTTCACGACGAACAATCGGGAAGTTGGCACGTCTTCCGGTACGACGACGTTCAACGGGTCCTGTCAGAGCATGCTACGTTCTCGTCGCGCATCGGCGGTGAGGATCCATCAGGGACCGGCCAACTGTTCGCCTCGAGCCTGATCACCACCGATCCTCCACGGCACCGGCAGCTACGCTCCCTGGTCACCCAGGCGTTCACGCCGAAAGCTGTGGATGCCCTGGCTCCCCGTATCGCCGGGCTCGCGGACGAGCTTCTGGAGGGGATTGCGGCCCGCGGGAGCGCCGACTTGATTAGGGAACTGGCGTACCCGTTGCCGGTCATAGTGATCTCCGAACTTATGGGCATTCCTGCCCAGGACCGTGAGCACTTCAAGTACTGGTCCGATGTGATTGTCAGCCAAACGCGGACTGGTTCGACCAGTGAGGAGCACTACGCCACCAACTCCGAGATGACGGAGTACTTCCTGGCCCTGATCGAACAGCGCAGGAGCCGGCCCGGTAAGGACCTGATCAGCAACCTGCTTTCCGCCAAGATTGACGGCCAAAATCTGACGGTGCCCGAACTGCTCGGTTTTTGCAGTTTGCTGCTTGTTGCCGGCAATGAGACCACCACCAACCTGATTGGCAACGCCGTTTTGTGCCTCGCTGAGTCGCCCGGCACCATCGACCGTCTCCGGCAGGAACCCGCCTTGCTTCCCCAGACCATCGAAGAAGTGCTGCGCTTTCGGTCGCCGGTCCAGTCCATGTACCGGGTAACGGTCGCAGGGACAACCCTGGGAGACGAACGGATTCCCGCGGGTGCGCCGATCGTGGCTTGGATCGGCTCCGCCAACCGCGACGAGCGGCAGTTCCAGCGGCCTGGTGAGTTCGACGTCGACCGCGGCCAGAACCGGCATTTGGCTTTCGGCCACGGCATTCACTTCTGCCTCGGCGCGCCGCTGGCCCGGCTCGAGGCCAGGATCGCGCTGGAGGCCCTGCTGTCCCGATTGCCCGGGCTTTCTCTGGTTGAGGGAGCCAATCTGGAACGAATGGAAAGCACTATCGTCTATGGGCTGAAGGCGCTCCCGGTCAAGTGGCAGCCGGCCTGATCGGAATGAAAATGGCTACTTTTCGGGAACTCCACCACGCTGTGGCGCCACTGCTCCTGCCCAATGCCTGGGACATCGGATCCGCCTTGGCATTTGTGACGGCGGGATTCCCGGCCGTCGGCACCACCAGCTTCGGCATTGCGGCCAGTGCTGGCCTGCCTGACGGAGGCCGGTCCAGCAAGGCGGTAACCGCCGCACTGGTGGCGCAGCTGTGCCGACTGCCTGTCCACGTCACGGTAGACATCGAGGACGGTTACTCCGACGACCCCGCCGAGGTCGCGGAATTTGTCGCCCAACTGGCTGCCCTGGGTGTGGCCGGGGTCAACCTTGAGGACAGCAAGGCGGGGCACCTAATCGATCCAACAGCCTTTGCCGACAAGCTCGCCGCCGTTAAGCGACGAAGCCCGGCTATGTTCATCAACGCCCGAGTCGACAACATATGGTTCGGCGAGCAGGCCACTTTGGAAGCCGTCCTGCTCCGAGGCCGTGTCTACGCCGACGCCGGGGCGGACGGGATCTTTGTCCCCGGACTCGTGGTTCCGGAGGACATCCAGATCATCACCGCCGGTATGCGGCTGCCGGTCAACGTGCTGGCACATCCCTCGCTGACTGTTACCGAACTTGGTGAGCTGGGGGTCCGACGGGTGAGTTCCGGCTCCCTGCCGTACCGTGCAGCAGTTGACGCGGCTGTGAACGTCGCGAACGCCCTGCGTGACGGCAAGCCGCTGCCGGCCGCCACTCCGTACTGGGAGATGCAATCGCGCCTCGTCTCATTCAGCCAGGGACTCACGGGCTGAAGGCCAGCGGTGCGAACCCGTCGGGAGGCAGATATATGCGACATCCGCCGCCAGCTGAAAAAGCCCCCGAAGGGGCCCATAGGAAGGATCTGTGACGGTCAGAGAGCGGCATCGCTGGTCCGGAGAGAGCGGTATCGCTTGACGAGTTCGATGATCGCGACAATATGCGACGGCTCCCAAACCGCACGCCGCCACCATCGCCGCACCCACCCAAACCGGCGGAATCAACGCCGAATCCATCTACCCCGCCGGCACCATAGAGCCAAGGACTTCCTGGCATTTTCCAGCTCTCGTCCCTGACCGTGGCCGCGTACCTCCGCAACGCATTCTTTAGCTCACGCCCTGTGCCATTCGGCCCTGTCGCAGACCAGTTCCAAGTGAGATCTTCTCCTTGTGAATACCGTGCACACAGAACCGAGAATGGTTCACATAGCTGAGCAGCAGACTGCTGTGCTTCGCGAAAGCGTTCCGATGGCTGCCCTGACTGATTTCTTCGGTCGTGCGTTCGCTGCCGTCGCAGCGGAGGCCGAGGCGCAGAACGTCCAACTCGCCGGTCCGCCTTTTGCGCTCTACCGCGGCGCACCCACCCGGACAGTCGACGTCGAGGCCGGTTTTCCGATCGCAGGCAACCTAGCAGGCGCTGGGAATGTCGTCACCAGCAACCTTCCGGAGGCCGACGCTTTCGAGGCGCTGCACACCGGGCCCTACGAGACGTTGAACAGGACCTACGCGGCCCTTCAGGAACAGATAAAAGTGGCAGGACGAACCCCTTTGGACACGATGTGGGAATACTACTTAAACGGTCCATCGACGGAGGTCGATCCCTTGAAATGGCAGACAAGAATCGTGTGGCCGGTCGCCTGATGCGTGGGCGGTTTCTGCTTCAGGCACCTTGGTGGAAAAGTACCGCGCTGCTGCTGCTGGCTGCTCTGCTGGTTGTGGCTGGCCCAACAGCCTTGGCAGCTGCACCGGGGGATGTGGTTGTCGAGGACCGGGCAGGAGTTCTTGACCGCAATACCCTCGACCCGGCCATCAGCGCGGTCGAGTTTCATGAGCCCACCAAGGTGGCCGTGTACACCTACAACGGCAGCGCCGCTGACAATCTGAACGAAGAAGTTCTTCGCTTCGCCCGCGCCGAACACCCGGAATGGATCAGCTCGGACGGGCAGAAGTGGGCAAACGGGCTCTTCATCTTCGCCCTCGACCCCGTGGGACGGCACGTGGGCACCTACATGGGCGAAGACCGAAAGGTTTCCCTGGAACAACGTGACGACATCCAGAACGCTGCAAAGGACCTCCTGCGGGACGCCCAATGGACAGAGGGAACCATAGCCGGTGTCCGACGTGGCGCTGAACTGATTAACCAGCCCTGGTACCAGTCGGCTGCCTTCGTCATCACCGCCTGGATAGCCGGTTCACTCGCCGCGCTGGCCGCTGCCGCATGGTTGATTGTCCAGGTAGTGACCAGGGCCGGCAGCCGTAAGGAGTTGGAGCGGGGGGACCGGAGTTACGTCAACGTGAGTACGGACCTGGACGTCACTGAACTCAATGCCAGCACCATCCCCGAGTCCTCCCGCTATGGCAGCAACGTCCTGGAAAAACATCGCACCTTCCTCAACCGGTACAACGCCGCTACTGGATTGGCCAACCGGGTGCACGCCCTCAGCCCGAAGGCGCTGGGCCGCAGGTCCAGCCTCAAGCTGGTACAGGAGTACGCAAATGCGGCGGCCGAACTGGACGCCCTGGATGACGTCATCGCGGACAGCAACGCTTTGCTGAACCTGGCCAGTACCTGGCCCACGGCTTGGGACCGACAACTGGCACCGTTCCGCACCGACCTCGCCGGGCTGGAACAACTGCTCACCAAGCGTCACGGGCAAGGCGGCTCGGCCACGGCCGCAGCACTCAGGTCCTTCCGGGCCGAGAGCCTGCACAACATCGAGCGCTGGACCGCCGAACTCTCCGACGGCTCCATCACGCCGGAAGCTGCGCTCGACCGGTTACGTGATGCCCGGACCCAGCTGTCAGAGCTCTTGAAAAGCCATGCCGAAACGGTCATCGAAGGTTTTGCCAGGACCGAGCGGGAAGCGAAGCTCATGCGCGCGGAGATGGAGAACGCCGAGGATGGCCTGGACCGCCACCGGGGGCGGCGGTACGAACCCAGCATCCTGGGAACGGTCTATCCCTCCTACTACTTCTTCTCGGTTCCCGCCTTCAACTCCGGCCTCAGCACCGGCGTTGGCAGCGTCAGTACAGCGAGGGGCGGCGGGGCAACCACAGGATATGGGAGCAGCGGGGGAAGCTTTTCCGGATCGGGCAGTTCGTCCAGCTTTTAGGTGGCTTTTGGCCCTATCGGCGCCCGGTGGAACCCCGCAGGCTGATAGCAGCAACGGAGCGATGAAGGGAAGCGGCCATGGAGGAGTCAGCGTCAGAGGGTGGCAGGTTCGTGGTGGGGGTGGACGGATCGGAGGCGTCGGTGGAAGCCCTCCGGCAGGCCCAGCGGCTGGCTCTCCCTCTTGGGGCCAAGGTACTGGCCACCGCCTACTGGGAGGATCCGCAAGTCTATGCGGGCTACGTGGCGATGGGGATCGACCGCTTCGAGGAACGAGTGATGATGGTCCTCACGGACGCCTTGAGACAGGCCTTCGGCCAGGAGACTCCGCCGAATGTCATACCGCAGGTGGTCCGGGGCCATGCCCGTGAGTCGCTAATAGACGCCAGTCGGCATGCCGACATGCTCATCGTCGGCAGGCGCGGTCATGGTGGATTCGGCGGCATGCTCCTGGGGTCCGTCAGCTCCGCCTGCGTAGCCCATGCGCACTGTCCCGTCCTGGTGGTACATAGCCCCAATAAGGAAAGGAAGACCAGCAGTGAGAAATTCTAAGCCGATCGCCGTTGCAACCAATGAGTCTGCCCAAAGCCAGGCGGCTGTGAGGTGGGCTGCAGCCCGGGCCGCACGTGCCGGTGTGCCGCTGGTCATCCTTCATGTTGTTGACGACCGCTGGGTGGCGGAGCCTGTCTCGTGGACCGGGATTCTGCTGGAGAAGGGCAGCGAACTGCTGGATGTGGCGGCCAAACGGGTTCGCGGCACCGTTCCGATTGACATCACTACCAAGGTCCTCGAGGGAAGCATCGCGGGCGAGTTGCGCAGGTATTCCGGCAAGGTGTCGATGCTTGTGGTGGGGTCCGGCGCCCCCCATCTGGGTGGATCACTGACCGATCGCGCCCTGCAGGTCGCTGCCGCGGCGAAATGTCCGGTGGCCGTGATCGGAGACACTGGGACAGAAGGCGGCCGAGGTGTGGTTGTAGGGGTTGACGGCTCGGAAGAAGCCACCCAGGCCGTTGCCTTCGGTGCTGCTGAGGCAGACCGCGAGGGACAGGAACTGACAGTCCTTTATGCTTTCAGCCCGCCCGACCGGTTCACTGACAGCGGCCTCCTGACCGAAAACCTCCCCCAGTTGATGGAGGACGAGGAGCGGATCGTGCTCGCAGAAACCATCTCCGGACTTCGAGAGGACTACCCGGACCTTGTGGTGCACCAGGTCCTGGACACCGAGAAGGAACCCGCAGCGGCACTCGTCCAGGCCGCGGCCGGCGCACAAATGCTCGTGGTGGGAAGCCGTGGCCGGGGCGGCTTCAAACGGCTGCTTCTCGGCTCCACCGCACACGCGGTGCTGACGCGTTTGCCCTGTCCCACGGTGATAACCCCTATCCGGCGTATGAAGCACGGGAAGTAGGCGCACAGGAATGCAAAACAACTCTTCAGGACCGGACACGGAAGTCCTCAGCACTCATGACTGCTGGAAATACCTCCGTTCGGCTTCAGTAGGCCGGATAGCAGTCACCACAGGCGGGGAGCCTGAAATCTTCCCGGTGAATTACGTCCCCGACTACGGCACGGTGGTCTTCAGGACGGGCCGGGGAACCAAACTGGATGCCGTGCTGGGGGGAAGTCCGGTCGCATTGGAAGCCGATGGACTGAATACCTACGGCACCATTGCGTGGAGCGTCGTCGTCAAGGGAACTGCCGCCGTTGTGGACACCGAAGCGGATTTCCAGGAAGCAGCAGACGCAGGGCTTTCGCCCTGGGAAGCGGGAAGCAAAGACCACCTGGTGCGGGTAACGCCGACGGAGGTCAGCGGCCGGCGTTTTGTCATCAACCCGGCGGCCCGCTGGTGGCCGCCCCTGGACACCCAACGGCAGTGACGCCCCGGCAGGGCAAAACCAGCTCACGACGCCGGCGCTCACCTCAGGCCGGCGGCGATGACTGGGCTGCCGCCCATCGCCGTCGTGCTGCCCCGGCCGCCGCTTCGCAGGGCACGGAGCGCGTTCAGGATGGTGGCCAAGTCCACCAGCTCCTGAAGGAGCGCACCGGCCACAGCAGGAATGTAGCCGAATACTGCCGCAATCATTAGGCCGATGCTCAGCAGGATCCCGGTCCAGATGCTTGCCAGCGCTATCCTGATGGTTCGTTGGCCGATGTCGACCGCCAACGCTGCCTTGGATAGATCGTCGAGCAGGATGACCACGTCGGCTGACTCGCTCGCCGCGGTTGATCCTTTTGCGCCCATGGCGACGCCGACATCCGCTGCCGCCAGGACAGGAGCGTCGTTGACTCCGTCGCCCACCATCATGACCGGGCGTTTCCGCAGTCCTGCGACGATGGAGACTTTGTCACCGGGCAGGCATCCTGACTTGACCCGGGCGATCCCGGCCTGGGATGCAATTTGTTCGGCCGTCCCTTGGGCATCACCCGTCAGGAGGAGGGTTTCCTGGACGCCCAGCCTGCGCAGGGCATCCAGTGTGCGCACCGCATTGTTCCGCAGCGGGTCGCGCATGACCAGCGCGCCAACGAAGTGTCCGTCAACACCGACGTAGACCGCCAGTTGTCCCCCTGCCGTATCGGCTTCCTCAAAACCGGTGGTGACGGAACGCACGAAGCCGGGTTTGCCGACCACCACCGCGTGATGGCCGCATGTTGCGGTGACACCCTGCGTGGCGTGTTCAGTCGCGTTGCTGCCCGGCAGCAGGTCCAGACCATGTTGGCGGGCCGCGTCAATGACGGATGAAGCAAGGACATGGGAGGAGTACTGCTCGGCCGACGCGGCAAGCTGTAGCAGCCGGTCCGCGGTGATTAGCCCTGCGGCTTCCGTTGAGATCCTGGTCTCCTCCAGCGTGGGCCGGCCGTGGGTGAGCGTGCCCGTCTTGTCGAAAACGGCCGTCCGCACCCGGGCCAGCTGTTCGAGGGTGCCCCCGTTCTTAATGATGATTCCCGAGCGGGCTGCCCGGCTTGTGCCGGCGAGGAACGCCACCGGGGCTGCGATGAGTAGCGGACAAGGGGTAGCCACGACAAGAACCTGGGCGAACCGCGCCGGGTCCTGGCTCATATACCAGCCCACCATCGCCAAGGCGAAGGCGAGGAGCGTGAAGGGAACGGCGTACCTGTCAGCGAGCCGGACCACCGGCGCCCGGCTGGCTGCCGCCTCCTGGACCAAGGCAACGATCTGGCTGTACTGCGAGTCCTTGGCCGTCGATGCGGCCTTCATGTGTACAGCGTTGTCACCATTGACGGATCCGCTGAGCAACGCATCGCCCTTCACGTGTTCCACCGGCAGGCTCTCGCCTGTCAATGTGGATTCATCGAAGCTGCCGGCAGCGGTCAGCAGCATCCCGTCAACGGGGACCACTTCTGAGGGTTTGATCAGGAGGACGTCGCCGGGGCAGACGGCGTCGGCCGGGATGTCCTCCGGCGGACCGCCGTTCCGTTCCCGGTGGGCAGTTTGCGGGGTTCGCTCCAGCAGCGACCTGAGCTCGCGGGTAGCCCGTCCTTCGGCAATGTCTTCCAGGGCTTCTCCCCCGGCCAGCATCAGCACAATGATCAGAGCGGCCACATACTCCCCGACGACCACCGTCGCGGCGATGGCTGTCACGGCCAGGAGGTCAATCCCCCACCGGCCCCGCAGCAGCGCCTTGAACATCGAGCCGGACCGGACAACGGCAACCACCATGGCATAGGCGCTTGCAGTCCATCGGGCCGCCAGGTCCTCCCCCAGCCCCAGCAACACCGCGACGACAATTCCCGCTGCTACCGTGGCCGCCACCAGCGGAAACCGCCCAATTACCGCCCTCAGAGCTGCTTGGTCCATGATCTCGACCTTAGGTCCGTCCGACAGTTGCAGCTAGAGGCCTCCGGATCCGCTATCGTGCTTCCGCGCAGCCTCAACCGAGCCCTGCAGTGGGCCGGGGCGGGGCAGGAGGCCGGCCCGGCCCGTCATCCACACTGATCTGCTGCCGGTGGTTGTCGCTGGAGCCCTGGTCCAGGCGGAACGGCGGGTACTCATCCCGCAGCAGGGCCACGTACGTGATGACCCGGTAAATCCAGCGATTGATGCCCAGGATCAGCCCAAAAAGCGGCCGCTGGTAGCGTCCGCTGAACAGGAGAATTACGGCGGCGATCAATACCAGCAACCCCAGCAGGGAGATCCCCGAGCCCGTTTCGTATCTGACGGCGGGGGTTTCGGGGTTGCTCCAGCGGATGGCGCTGGCACTTGTGAAGGCGGCGACAACCAGCAAGTGCGGAATCGACAGCAGCCACCACTTGACCAGGACAAGCCCGCGGGAAAGCCGTTCCGGATAATCCACTTCAAAATCGGCGGGATAATCCGTCCGGGACAGCGTGAAGGGCGGATACCTGTCCGTTCCCACCGCGGCGTACGCATAGAAGGCCACGCGCCAGTTCCAGCGCAGGACGCCCACGTTGAAGACGAAGAGCGAATGGGGATAGCGGCCGGTGAACAGAATCGCGAACCCGGCCACGATAGTGACCACTGCGAACGCGAACCACAGGAAGAAGAGGACAATCAGGTGCGGGATGGCGAGGAACCATTTGACCAGCCACATCCACCTGGACAGCAACGGGTCGATTTCACCACTGAGCCGTGCGGGGTACGGCGCCGCCTCGACAGCCTCCAAAGACCCCGGAGTTGAATCCCGTCCCGTAACTGAGCCTTGAGCCTGCCCCTGAACCACTACCGGCGCCGAGCCGCTTCTCTGCCCGGGATAGGCAGCAGACGCCAACGCCGGAGTTCCGGACCCGGTGGGAGGGCCGGTCCGCCGCCCCAACCCGCGGGCACCAAAAACCAGCAACGGGACGCCAATGACCAGCAGAATCACACCCGCTGCCAGAAGCCCGGCCGCGATCGGCCCGAACAGCTCTGACCTGAAACCGGCCTGCAGGTCCACCGCAAGCCCAGGGGAGGCGTCGGTGTTCATGATCACCACCGACCAGTTCCCGGACTCGATATTCCAGTTGACCTCCTGTTGGCCAGGGCCGGCGGCAGAAGCTACCCAGAATTCCTGTTCCGCCGGCGGTGAGAGGGGCTCCGTACCTGCCACTTCCCGATATTCGGCCCGGAAGGGCCTGAAATCCACCTCCCGCAGCTCCGAATAGTTTGATCCGCCCAGATAGCGCTCGACGTCGGCCCTCGCCGCAATCCCGATGAAGACTTCCTTGGCTGGGTTTGCTGATTCCCCGCTAATACGGAGGCTGCCCACGTCGAAGGGCAATGGGGCGGGCCCCACGTCGTCGCGCATGCCTTCCGTACTGGCAGACACAATCGCATGGGTGTCGACGGCGAAGCGTTCCTGAGGTGAGGTGAGGTACCCGTCGTCGTTCTGGACGAGGTTCAGCCAGGATGCACCGATGCCGCAGAACAGGAGTCCTGCACCTGCCATCGACAGCAAGATACCAAGTATGAGCATGACTATGGAACGGGCCTTCATGGATGTCCTCCTTAGGTGCCAGTGCTTCTTAAGGGTGGGTTCTCGAAGAGGGATGGAGTAGGGCCAAAAGTCACTCCAGGGTCCACGGCTGCCGAGGAGCTCAACGGGCGATCATGGTGGGGCAGGGCAACTCCAGCAGCACCTTTTCGGCGATGGAGCCCACTGGTTTCCGGAGACCGCCCCGGCCCCTGCAGCCGATCACCAGCAACTTGGCATGCATGGCTGCCCGTATCAGTGCGTCGGCAGGGAGGACGCCCGTTTTGAGCGCCTGGTGCACCTCCAGCCCGGGGCAGGAGGTCGTGACCCTACGGACAGCAGCGGACAGGAGTTCTTCCGGGTCGGCCTGATGGGTGCGTCCAGCATCACCCGGAAATGCCCTTCCCGAAAGATCTCCCCCGGCCACAGCGTGCAGGACCGTCAAGACGGCTCCCGTTCGGAGGGCCTCCTCCCCGGCCGCCTTCAGCGCGAGTTCGGATTCTTGTGAGCCGTCAACGCCGACCAGAACGCCCACGCTGTCCGCCGTTGGTACGGCCGGATCAACATCCGGCACGACAACCACCGGACTCCGGCACAGGACTGCTGCCTGAAAGCTTATGGATCCGAATCCTTCTCCCCTGCGGTCCGGCCGGCGGTCCGAGCCCAGAACCACGGCTTCTGCCGCTTGGGACAGCACGAGCAACACTGCCACCGTCTCACCGGCCCGGCAGCTGGTGACGATCTCCAGCCCGGGGTGAAGGGCGGCAATCCTGCGGCTTTCAGCGTCCAGTAGACCTTCGGCCTGCGTGGCCGCTTGACGATATTCGGACGGAACCCTGAAGTACCCGGGCTCCGGGACTGCCCTTACCAGATGCAGCCGGAGTGCCAGGTCGACCGCCCGTTGCGCTGCCCACTCCTGGGCCCTTTGGCCACTGGTTGAACCGTCCGCGCCTGCCAGCACCTCCCGACCAGACACAACCTTGCTCCCCTCCAGTGAACCACGGAATATCTTCAGTGTGCCCGGTGGAGAGCCAGCGCCCAGTGCCATTAGTCCCCGATCGTCATCGGCCTTCAGGTCGGCTCTTCCCATGAGCGGTGACTAAGGGCCCTTGTGCACCCGATACGGTTCCTCAAGGATGAGTGGTACGAGGATTTGCACGGCCGTCCCCTCGGACAGGCCCCGAACCATAAGGAATGAAAATGAAGTCGGAAGCATCAGCGGGCAGTGCTGCAGCGCCGGGCACCGGCATCCGGGTGTTCATCCTCGATGACCATGAGCTGGTCCGGCGCGGGCTTCAGGACCTGTTGGAGAGCGAAGGATTCGTCGTCGTCGGAATGTCCGGCTCAGCTGCCGAAGCGGTGCGTCGCATTCCTGCCCTTCGTCCCGACGTTGCCGTGCTGGATGCCCGGTTGCCCGACGGGACCGGGATCGAAGTCTGCCGTGATGTCCGTTCCATCGATGGGACCCTGAACTGCGTGATCCTGACGAGCTATGACGACGAACAGGCACTCAGGGGCGCGGTCATTGCCGGGGCCTCCGGCTACGTTCTGAAAGAGATCGGCGGCACGGATCTGATTGGGGCGCTGCGCCGGGCAGCGCGCGGGGAGTCCTTGTTCAGCGCCGACCTCAAGGCTCGGATTATCCAAGGACTGGCGAAGCCCGAAAGAGTGGATCCCAGGCTGGAGTCGCTGACGCCGCAGGAACGGCGCGTGTTGGAACTCGTAGGGGAAGGGCTGACGAACCGCCAGATCGGGGAACGCATGCAGCTCGCGGAAAAGACGGTGAAGAACTACGTGTCATCCCTGCTGGCAAAGCTGGGATTTGAGAGGCGGACCCAGGCGGCCGTTCATGTCGCATACAACGCAGGACAGGCGCAGTAGAACCGCCAGAACATTGGTGGTTCAGAAGACCGGGGCGGTCCACTCCACTTCGGTTCCCGCCCCCGGCGGGCTGTGCATCTCGAAGTTGCCGCCGAGGGCATTTGCCCTGTGCAACATGTTCGACAGGCCGTTGCCTGTCCCCGGAGCGGAGAAGCCCCGGCCGTCGTCTTTGATGCGAACGGCAAGCCTTCCTTCGCTAACGGCAATCGACACGCTGATCGACGCTGCCCCCGAATGCCGGACCGCGTTGCTCAAACCTTCCGTGAGAACTGCCAGCACATTTGACACCGTCGACTCGTCCCGGATGGCGTCGATCGGCCCGGTCAGCGTCAGGTGGGGTACGAACGGCAGGGATTGCGTGGCAGACCTTACCGTTTGCAGAATCCGGCTGCTGAGCAGTTCCACCTCGCCCGAGGATCTGCTTAACGAATAGATCGTGTTGCGCAGTTCACGGATAGTTTCGTCGAGTTCAGCCGTGACTTTCGCAATCGTCCCGGCCTGCGACTCCCTGGAGCTGAAACGTTGAAGACTCTGGATACTGAGCCCTGTAGCGAACAGCCGCTGGATCACGAGGTCATGGAGATCCCGGGCGATCCGGTCCCGGTCCGTAAACACGGCAAGCTGTTCGCGCATCCGGCGTGCCCGGGCAAGTTCCAGCCCCATGGCGACATGGGAACAGAAAACTGTTCCCATCTCAACATCTGCCGGCCGGTATGCGCCTTCCGTTCGCTTCCGGACCAGGACAAGGAGCCCGTGATGGGTGCCGTGGGTGCTCAGATCCATGGCCAGGAGGCGCCCTGGCATTGCAGCCGCATCCTGCCCCAAGATCGTCGCAGCGTCTTCAATCACCGCCGCTTTGCCTGTGTCAATAACCGCCCGGATCTCCGGGCAAGTCAGGGCCAGAAAGCGTCCCGCCCAATCGGAGGACCTTTCCCCGGCGGCCCCCGCGACGTGAAATAGCTCGGACGCATGCTCCTGGACAAGGAGCAGGGCCAGCTCCGAAGCGGATTCCCGGAGCGCCCGTCCGGCAATCATGTCCGGGGCCCCTTCCTCGCCCTCCTGCGTGTCCCCGTCCATCATCCTTCTGGTTACTTCCATCGAAGCTTCCAGCCACCTCGTTCTTCGGCGGGAGTCGTCGTAAAGCCTGGCGTTTTCGATAGCGACGCCGGCCGCCGCGGCCAGTGCCTGCGCCAAGTCTTCATCCTCGTCGGTAAAGTCTCCACCGCCTTCCTTCTGCGTCAGATAGAGATTGCCGAACACAGAGTCACGCACCCGGATCGGCACGCCCAGGAACGACGTCATGGGCGGATGGTTTTTCGGAAATCCATACGCTTCCGGGTGCCGGCTGAGGTCATGCAGCCTCAGCGGCTTCGGATCACGGATCAACAAACCCAAAACGCCATGCCCGGTGGGCAGGGGACCAATCTTCCGCGCCGTTGCGTCATCGATGCCAACGGTGATGAAGTGGCTCAAAGCATCATGCTCTTCACTGATGACTCCCAGCGCTCCAAACCCTGCCCCGAGGAGAGTGCACGCGGAGTTGACCACCCTTTGAAGTACGGCCTCCAGGCTTAGGTCCTCCGCGAGGGCGACGACCGCTTCCAGGAGGCCGCGCATCCGTTGCTGCGCATTCACCAGTT
The DNA here is from genome assembly GCF_006715305.1 of Arthrobacter sp. SLBN-100. Taxonomy (NCBI): domain Bacteria; kingdom Bacillati; phylum Actinomycetota; class Actinomycetes; order Micrococcales; family Micrococcaceae; genus Arthrobacter; species Arthrobacter sp. SLBN-100. Next base: position 447,168 of record NZ_VFMY01000001.1, on the reverse strand, counting down.
CACCGGCCTGGTCAACAAAGCCAGTGAGAAGCTCATTCATCCTGGCCCCGGCAAAGATCGGCCGGTCACCAGTTCCGGAGGCATGCATTGGCTCGCTCATTTGGGCAGCCTCTCGAGCGAAGTTCCAGCCGGACCGTCATGCCGGTTGATGTAGTCCGCAACAGACTACCTTTGCCAGGAGGGCCGGACTAGGGGTGGCTGCTTTCCACTACGGTCTTTGTGCCCTGTTGGTGGCTTGGCTGACTTCATAGCATCGAGAGCATGACCCTGGTTTTCCGAACCGGCCCGGGCACCAAGCTCGCCACTGCGTTGGGCCAGCGGGTCGCCCTGGAGACCGACGGCACAGACACCAACGGGGGCGCCTGGAGCGTCATGGTGAAGGGCCAGGCTACGGCGCTGGACCGCACTCCGGAGCTTATGGACTCAATGGGGCAATGGCTTTTCCCATGGGAGCCCGGCCGGAAGGACCACTTCATCCGTATCGTGCCGGACAGCGTCAGCGGGCGTCGATTCAAGATCGCCGCCCCGTTGGCCTGGGACGGGCCCCTGGATGATGCAATCCGGTCCGGGCTGGAGTGACGTGCAGGAACTGAGGCGGGATCATGCAGGCATGGTGGGTGGAGAAGCCGGGGCCCATCACTGACGGGCCGCTGCGCTCAGGTAATCGTCCGGATCCATCTCCTGGCTCCCACGAGATCCTTCTGGCGGTGCGCGTCTGCGGTGTCTGCCGCACCGATCTTCATCTTGCCGAGGGAGACCTCCAGCCGCGCGGCCCCGCCAGGATACCGGGACACGAGGTCGTCGGGGAGGTCATTGCGTTGGGGCCCGGGAGCACCCGGTTCAGCTTGGGTGAACGTGTGGGAGCAGCCTGGCTCGCCCGGACATGCCGTTCCTGCCGTTTTTGCCTTCGCGGGGATGAGAATCTTTGCCTCCGGCCGCTCTTTAACGGCTGGCATGTCGACGGCGGTTACGCGGAGATGATGACGGTCAACGAGGATTATGCCTACCGGATTCCTGCTGTCTTCACGGATGAAGAGGCAGCACCGCTGCTGTGCGCGGGCATCATCGGATATCGTGCTCTTCGGCGCTCAGAACTGCCGCCGGGCGGAAACCTGGGTATCTACGGGTTCGGCGGCTCCGCCCACCTGACAGCGCAGATGGCCAAGTTCCAGGGCGCGAAGGTGCACGTCATGACCCGTTCACGCGCAGCGCAGTCGCTGGCCCTGGAGCTCGGAGCGACATTTGCCGGAGGCGTTGAGGACAGCCCGCCCGTGCCCTTGGATGCGGCCATCCTGTTTGCGCCCGCGGGTGAACTGGTACCCGTTGCCCTGCGGGCCCTTGACCGGGGAGGAACCCTGGCCGTAGCAGGGATCCACTTGAGCGACATCCCGGCTTTGAATTACCAGGAGGATCTCTTCCAGGAACGGCAGCTGCGCAGCGTGACAGCCAACACGCGGGCTGATGGGGAGGAGTTCCTGGCGCTGGCCGCAAAAATCCCCTTGCGGCCCACCACAGTCCCATACCCCTGGGACAGGGCAGACCAGGCGTTGCTGGACCTCTCACGTGATCGTTTTGCCGGCGCTGCAGTACTGGTACGCCCCGGCGTCGCGACCTAACCGGGGATGGATCGCTCCTTTGAGTGACCTTCGGCCCTAGGCCGCAGAACCGCTGGGGGGCAAGGTACTTTTATGACTGACTTCGAACGGATCATTGTTGGGATCGACGGCTCCGAATACTCCCCGGCTCCGCTGCGCTTGGCAGGTCGTCTGGCTTCGGCGCTGGGCACACGGATAGAGGTCATCACCTGCCTGGGGTTCTCTGACTTCTATCTGCCGGCGCACCTGCCGGCAGGCTATATCGACAGCGCTGCAGAGCTCGAGGCAATCGCCAAGCGTCTGATGGAGCAGGCAATCGAGCGGGCCTTCGGGGACGCACGGCCGCAGCACCTGTCGACAACCGTCAGGACGGGTTCGCCTGCGAAGGTCCTGGTCGAGGAAAGTAAGAGTGCGCAGCTTCTGGTTGTGGGCCGGCGGGGCCGCGGCGGCCTGCTTGGACAGCTCATGGGCTCGGTAAGTTCCGCCTGCGTGGCGCACGCCCATTGCCCGGTGCTGGTTGTTGGCCAGGATCCCGAGGAACACGGTGAGTGAGTCCAGCGGCGTTTCGGCGATTGTTGTCGGCGTCGACGGGAGTGAGCAATCAATCCTTGCCCTCCGCTGGGCAGGGGCGTTGGCACCGTTGTTTCAAGCGTCCATCCGGGCTGTAACCTGCTGGCAGTTCCAGATCGCCGTCGGCACGTTTACCCCGCTGGTCTGGGACCCCGAAAAGGATGCGCGCGAAATCTGTGCAGCGGCCGTCTCCAAGGCTTTCGGTGACTCCACTCCGGTTGACATCCAGATGGTGATCTCGCAGGGTCCGCCTGCGAAAGTGCTGGTTGAGGAAAGCAGGCGCGCCCGGCTTGTAGTTGTCGGCAGCCGTGGTCATGGGGGGTTTGAGGGCCTGCTGCTTGGTTCGGTCAGCGCCGCTGTCGCGGAGCACGCGAAGTGCCCTGTCCTTATCGCTCACGGTTCAGATCTCCCGCCGGCGTTTCCGGATGCAGTTGCTACGGCATTGACCGTCGGGGGCAACCATCCTAGTCCAGCCCGTGCAGGAAGCTAAGCGTCTGGTGGCGGGCTATGATGGCTCCGCTGGATCATCCCTGGCCGTCCGCTGGGCAGCACAACACGCCCCCCTTCTGGATGCAGAACTGTTGGTGGTTCACTGCTCCTTGTGGCCTTTGTTCACCCAGGATCTGGGGCCGGTCCAAGGAATCTCCGATAGCGGCCTCCGCCACCACGCCCAGGCAGTCCTGGATCAGGGCGCTGCTGAGGCATTGACTGTCGAACCCACCCTGCGGATCCGAACAGTGCTGCTCGACGGATTGCCGACAGCCCAGTTGCGTCGGCTGTCCAATGAGGCGGCGATGCTGGTTCTGGGGAGCCGGGGCACCGGTGGCTTCCTGGGACTTCTCGTAGGTTCTGTGAGCCTGGAACTGGCCGCGACGGCGAACTGCCCCGTTGCCGTCGTTAGGCTCGACCCTGCCCCTGAAGGGCCCATAGTCGTGGGCATCGACTCCACCGGTTCCCCGGTGGCCCTGCACGATGCTTGCGTCCTCGCCGAAGCCATGAGAACGGATGTGGTTATCGTTCACGTCCTGCGCCTACCCTTTAGCGGGGGACGGGATGCCGCCGCTCCCCGCGCCCGGCGCGAAGCCCGGGCTCTGCTCGGGGCAGCGGCGGCAAGCGCCCGGACTTTGTCTCCGGGCGGCAGCATCCATGAAGAACTCATTGAAGAAACTTCCGTTCCCCGCGCCCTGCTCAACAGCTCGCGGGGCGCGGGAATAACCGTCGTCGGAACCAAAAGCCAAAGACTGGCCCGCGGAACAATCGGTTCAACGGCGCACGCGGTCCTGCATCACGCAACTGGCCCCGTATTGATTTCCCGGGAACGCCCGATAGCCAAAATCCAAGGCATGGGCCCAGGGGCATAAGGCCAACGATCAGTTTCCGGGACTTTCGTCCCTTACCGCGAAGCGGCCGCACGCTCATGGTGGAAGTGCGTCGGTATCCGAACAGCATCAAAGGAGGGAGCGGTTATGAAGGCCGTAGTTTACGGAGGCCCCGGCAGGAAATCCTGGACGGACGTACCAGATCCCACACTTCAAAACCCCGCGGACGCCATCGTCAGGGTCGACACCACCACCATCTGCGGAACCGATCTGCATATCCTCAAGGGAGATGTGCCAGCCGTTACGGAAGGACGCATCCTCGGCCACGAAGGGGTAGGCACCATCACTGAGGTCGGATCATCTGTAACAGGCTTAAAGCCGGGTGATCGGGTGATCATCTCCTGCATCAAGTCCTGCGGCCATTGCGCCAACTGCAAGACAGGCCTGTATTCGCACTGCATGGGTGATGAAGGAGCTTCGGGAATCGGATGGGTTTTCGGTCACCTGATCGATGGGACGCAGGCCGAATTCGTGCGGGTCCCCTATGCGGAGAATTCCCTGCACCTCCTGCCGGACAACGTCAGTGATGAGCAGGCGGTCATGCTCTCTGACATTCTTCCGACCGGGTTCGAGATCGGGGTCCAATACGGGCGGGTCAAGCCCGGCGACACTGTAGCAGTGGTCGGGGCGGGTCCTGTCGGGCTGGCGGCAATCGCCACCGCCGGGCTGTACGGTGCAGCAGCCATCATCGCCGTCGACCTCGACCCGAACCGTCTGGAAAAGTCGCGGGAGTTCGGCGCCACGGACATTGTCCTGTCGGGCAGCGGCGACTGGAAAGAGCAGGTCCTGGCCCTGACGGACGGCCAGGGCGTGGACGTTGCCATCGAGGCTGTCGGCATTCCTGCCACCTTCGAGATGTGCACCGGGATTGTTCGTCCTGGCGGAAACGTCGCGAACGTCGGTGTCCACGGCAAGTCCGTTGAACTGCACCTTGAGAATCTCTGGATTCAGAACATCAACATCAGCATGGGTCTGGTAAACGCCAACACCACACCGATGCTGCTCAAGCTCGTTGCGCAGAAAAAGCTTCCGGCGGAAAAGTTCGCTACCCACCATTTCAAATTTGACGAGTTCATGGACGCCTACGATACTTTTGCCCGTGCTGCTGAAACGAATGCACTGAAGGTGGTCATTACGGCATGAAAGCGCACATCGTCTATGACTCGGCGTATGGCGCACTCAAGGGGGTGAAGGCCGCCGCCTTTGACACCCGCGTCCGCTTCTTCATTCACGGTGACGCTGGGAAGAAGACGACGAAGCTGCTGAAAAACGCCGGTGCCCACATTGTTTCCAGCCCGGTCCCCTTCTGTGTCAGCGGAACCGAAGGGCCCCTGCGCCAGGGAGAAACAGAAAAGGCGGCTGCCTGGGCCAGGACCCTCATGAAGGCTCATCAGGAACCTGCGGACTAAACGATGCTTTCCGGGGCTGGCTCACCGGCAGGAACCGGCCTGTCAGCGGCTGACGTCCGGGAACGCACTCTCGCGGGGCTGTCCAATGAAGCCCCGGATGACCAGACCAGGAGCCTGTGGCTGATTATCCGCGCGAATGTTTTCACACTCTTCAACGCAATCGTGGGTGGCTGCTTCATCCTGCTCCTTTTTTTAGGGCAGTGGCGGGACGCACTCTTCGGCTTCGCCGCGCTGAGCAACGCCATCATCGGCGTGGCCCAGGAATACCGCGCAAAGAGACTGCTGGACAGGCTGGCGGTCCTTAACGCCCCCCGTGCCAGAGCCCTCCGCGAGGGCCTGGTCCGAGAAATTGCCGTGGCCGACGTGGTGCGCGACGACATCGTGGTACTCCAAGCGGGTGACCAGGTGGTTGCTGACGCTGTGGTTCTGCAGGGCGACGGCCTCGAACTGGACGAGTCGTTGCTGACGGGAGAGTCCGAACCGGTCGCCAAGGTCCGGGGGTCGGAAGTGCTGTCGGGGGCCACTGTCATGGGGGGCCAGGGGACGGTACTGGTAACCCGTGTAGGTCCGGACTCGTATGCACGGCGTCTGACCGCCGAAGCCAAGCGGTTTTCCTTGGTCAACTCCGAAATACGGAACGGGATAGGCCGCGTTCTGCGGTTCATCACCTGGGCGCTCCTTCCGGTGATGGCGATAGTGGTAAATGGGCAGATGCAGGCGCAAGGCGGCTGGAACCAGGCCCTGGCCACGGGCGCCTGGCGGGGTGCACTGGTTGGGGCTACCGGTGGCATCATTGCCATGATTCCGCTGGGACTTCTCCTGATGTCAAGCGTCGCCTTCGCCATCGGCGGGGTACGGCTGGCGCGCCAAAATGTGCTGGTACAGGAGTTGGCGGCGGTCGAGGGACTCGCGAGGGTGGATGTTCTCTGCATCGACAAAACAGGCACCTTGACGGAGGGCCGGATGGTCTTCGACGCCGTCCACGCCCTCGCAGCGCCTTCGCCCGCAGGTTGGGAGGAGGCCCTGGGCTGGTTCGGCAACGATCCCCATGCCAACTCCACCGCGAGGTGCCTGGCAGGCAATTTCCCTGGCCTCGCCGGCCAGGATCCCGCCGTCGTCGTTCCCTTCTCATCGGCCAGGAAGTGGAGTGCGGCAGCCTTCGAGGAGCCTCATCCAGCGGCCGGCACCTGGATTCTTGGCGCTCCGGAACTGTTGCTGGGGCCGGATGACGCCGGTGCAGCGGTCAAAGCCGCTTCCGCCGAGCTATCCCGGAAGGGCCTGCGGACACTGCTCCTGGCCCACGCCTGGCAGGTGATGAACAAGGACGCGGCAGGCCGGGAGGAACTGCCCCGAATGCTCAACGCCGTGGTGCTGCTGACCTTCCGCGAAAAGGTCCGCCCCGACGCCGCCCGGACTCTGTCCTTCTTTCGCCAACAGGGTGTCGTACTGAAGGTCCTCTCCGGCGACGACCATCGGACAGTCGCTGCGGTGGCACGGGAGGTGGGCCTTAACGCGGGTAGCGGCTACGATGCCCGGCTCCTGCCCTCAGACCCGGACAAGTTGGCTGAAATTCTCAACGCCTACTCCATATTCGGCCGCGTCACACCGCAACAGAAAAAAGAGATGGTCCACGCGCTGCAAAGAAGCGGCCACACCGTCGCCATGACAGGCGACGGCGTCAACGATGCCTTGGCACTGAAGGAAGCGGATCTCGGTATAGCGATGGATTCGGCTGCGCCCGCCACCAAGGCCGTGGCCCGGCTGGTCCTGCTGGACGGCCGGTTTGAGAGGCTTCCGGCTGTCCTCGCCGAAGGCCGCCAAGTGATTGCCAACATTGAACGGGTCTCGGTGCTGTTCCTGAGTAAGACAACATACGCACTGGCGCTGTCCGTGACATTTGGGGCGCTGATGTGGAACTTTCCGTTCCTTCCGCGCCAGCTCTCGGTTACGGACGGCATCACCATCGGCGTACCGGCCTTCTTCCTGGCACTGATGGGCAATTCGCGCCGCTACACCCCGGGCTTCCTGAAACGCTCGCTTGCCATGGCGGTCCCCGCTGGCATCATCATCACCTTGGCAGTGGTTGCAGTGGAGCTTTTCTCCCGCGCAGCCGGCGGATTCAGCGCCGAGGCCAGCCGGACGGCGTCGGTCATCACCCTGTCCCTCGTTGCCCTCACTGTGCTCGGGGCGGTGAGCCGGCCCCTTAACCTCGCGCGACTGGGGATCATTGCTGCGATGTGCCTGACGCTGGGCCTGGTGCTCACCATCCCGGCCCTCCAGGAGTTCCTCCTCCTCGAATGGCCCCCGCCCCCGCTGGCCGCGGCCTCGTTGCTCGCGGCAGCTGGGGGCATGCTAGCGATGGAGCTGCTGAGACGGGCGCATGCGCGGAGGTTTCCCGCCCCGGATCCATCTTCATCCGGCGGGCCTTTCCGCCGGTAGCCGGGGGAGCTCCGCGGGCAGGCAGCCGCTTACAGCCAGTCGGCCGAAAAATCCTGTGGCGGCCACCACCGGGTCCTCGGGCTGACGGCAAACCTGCGTCCGCTGACCTCCGACGGCGTGATCTGCACCAAATGCTCTTTGAGCCCCTGCTGCCACGGCTCACGGTCGGGACCGGCCGCCTCAAGGTCTGCCTCGTCTCCCTGGAAAGGTCCGGGGACTCCCTTTACCACCACGCTCCAGACCTTGTTGGAGTAGGCATTCATCCCATCTGCCTCAAAAGCCGCAGTCCCGCCCTTGAGCAGGGCACGCAGTTTGGTTCCGGGGCCGGTGCGGATCACCAGCGTCTGCCCGACAGTCATGAAATTCACCGGGAAAATCTCAGGAATATTGCCGTTGATAACAGCCAGCCGCCCGATGTACGACGCTCTCAGATAGCCCCAGCATTCTGCCGGCGCAAGAAATTCCGTTTGCGACCCTGATGATGCGCTGCTCATGTCAATGATCCTAGCGTCGGCAAGGACGCGGCCAAGGCCGGCTCGATGCTCACTTGTTCCTGGTGGGCGATGATCCGGGCGACGGGGGCTGATCGTCCCTGTTTCACCCGAACAGGACCGCCGCCTCCCGGTACCGCTCCTCGGGCACCGTCTTGAGCCTTCCCAGCGCTGCTTCGAACCCGACGTTCACGATGTCAGTGCCCCGCAAGGAGACCATGGTTCCCCAGCGGTTGTTGGCGGCAGATTCAACGGCTGCTATTCCCAGCCGGGTGGCGAGGATCCTGTCGAACGCCGTTGGGGCACCGCCCCGCTGGATGTATCCGAGGATGGTTGCCCGGGTTTCGATCCCCGTCAGGGACTGCAATTCCTGCTCAAGGTAGAGTCCGATGCCACCGAGGCGAGGCCTGCCGAACGTATCCAGACCCCTGGGGGCATAGGGCGCGTCCTGCCCTTCGGGGACGAAAGCTTCCGCGACGACCACCAGGGGCGCCCGGCCCCGGTCACGGGCTGATTCGACCCAGCGGACGACCTGCGCCAACGACACCGGTTGCTCGGGAGTCAGAATGGCATGCGCACCCGACGCCATTCCGGCATGGAGTGCGATCCAGCCGGCATTTCTGCCCATGACCTCGGCGATCATGCAGCGGTGATGGGATTCGCCTGTGGTGCGAAGCCGATCGATTGCCTCCGTAGCGGTCTGGACCGCCGTATCGAAGCCGAAGGTAAAATCGGTGGCGTTCAGGTCGTTGTCAATGGTCTTCGGGACGCCGATCACTTTTATGCCGCGCTCTGACAGGATCTTCGCAGCTGCCAGCGTCCCCTCTCCCCCGACGGCGATGATGCCGTCGACGCCGAGGCGCTGAAGACTTCCTCGGACGGCTTCGACTCCCCCATCCTTCAGGGGATTGGTCCGGGAGGTGCCCAGCATGGTGCCGCCAAGTCGTGCAATCCCCCGGACGGCGGGCCGCGGCAGCGGCATCATGTCCCCCACGAGTACGCCCCGCCAGCCGTCGCGGAAACCGACGAAGTCGTACCCGTGGGAAATTATGCCGCTCAGCACTGCTCCGCGGATGAGGGCATTCAGCCCGGGGCAGTCACCGCCGCTGGTGAGGATTCCAAGTCTTGTCACCGGCGGAGATTCTCGGCAGCGGCGATGATCGGAACAGTCCTGAGGAAGGTATCCGGGTTGAGGGAAATGGAGTCGATGCCTCGCCGCACCAGGAACTCCGCAAAGTCTGCGTGGTTGCTGGGCCCTTGGCCACAGATGCCAATTTTCACGCCGGCGGCATGGGCCTTTTCGATAACCTGGCCGATCATCGTCGTGACCGCCTCGTCCCGCTCGTCAAAAAGGCCGCCCAGCAGCTCCGAATCCCTGTCCACGCCCAGCACAAGCTGGGTCAGGTCATTGGAACCGATGGAGAACCCGTCGAAGCGCTGCGCAAACTCGGAGGCAAGGATGACGTTGGAGGGAATTTCGCACATGACATAGATCTGCAGTCCTGCCTCCCCGCGGACCAGGCCGTTGTCCGCCATGACGCTGATGACCTGGTCCGCCTCGTGCGGCGTCCGGCAAAACGGAACCATGACAATGAGATTTGAGAAACCAAGCAGGTCACGCACCCGTTTCACGGCACGGCACTCCAGGGCAAACCCGTCCCGGTATCGTTCGTGGTAGTAGCGGGAGGCTCCGCGGAACCCCAGCATCGGATTCTCCTCCGGCACCTCGAAGGAGCGGCCCCCGATCAGGTGGGCGTACTCGTTGCTCTTGAAGTCGCTCAAGCGCACGATGACCGGGTGCGGATGGTACGGCGCGGCGATCTTCCCGATTCCCCTGGCGAGGACCTCGACAAAGTATTCCTCCAGGTCCACGTACCCATAGGTGAGTTCCCGGATCAGGTCAGCTTCGCCGGGGTCCTTCACCAGATCCGGACGGACCAGGGCCATCGGGTGGATGCGGATGAGGTTGCTGATGATGAATTCCATCCGCGCCAGCCCCACCCCGGCCGCCGGGAGGCGCCACCAGCGGAACGCCGCCGCCGGGCTGGCTATATTGACCATCACCGCAGTCCGCGTGGCCGGGAGCGCACCGATGTCCACTTCTTCGACGTCGAACCCCAACGTCCCCTCGTAGACGTTGCCTTCTTCGCCGCCAGCGCATGAAAGCGTGATCGCCGTCCCGTCCCCAATCACGGAGGTCGCGTTGCCGGTTCCCACCACGGCAGGCACCCCGAGTTCCCTGCTGACGATCGCGGCGTGGCTTGTCGGACCGCCGTGGTCCGTGACGATCCCGGCTGCCCGCTTCATGATGGGTACCCAGTCCGGATCGGTCATCCGGGTGACAAGGATGGCCCCGTCCCGGAAATCGTCGATGTCCTGTGCGTCCCGGACGACACACGCGGTCCCCTGGGCAATCGATTCACCAATGGCGGCGCCGGATGCCAGAACCTTGCCTGTCTCCTGGAGGTGGTACACGCGGAAGGCGGAGCTGCTGCGCTGCGCCTGAACGGTCTCAGGCCTCGCCTGAACCAGGAAGAGCTCGCCGGTTGACCCGTCCTTAGCCCATTCCATGTCCATGGGCCGGCCGTAGTGGTTCTCCACGGCCACTGCCCAACGGGCGAGGGCCAGGATGTCAGCGTCCGCCAGAACGAAGGAACGGCGCTCCTGGTCGGTTGTAGTGATGGTCCGGGTCCGCGCGTGGCCGCCCTGGTTGTAGACCATTTTGCGTTCCTTGGACCCGAGGGTCTTTTCGATGATGGGTTCAAAGCCATTGGATGAGAGCAGGGGCTTGAACACCTGGTACTTATCGGGGTTGATGCTGCCTTGGACCACGGTCTCCCCGAGCCCCCAGGCGGCGCTGATCAGCACGCTCCTGGGGAAACCTGATTCCGTGTCGATGGAGAACATGACCCCGGAGGCGCCGATATCCGAGCGCACCATCCTCTGTACGCCGACGGACAGGGCAACCTGCAGGTGGTCGAATCCCTTGATTTCCCGGTAACTGATGGCGCGGTCGGTGAACAACGAGGCGTAACAACGCCTGCAGGCGTCCATCAGTCCCCGCTCTCCGGCCACGTTGAGGAAAGTCTCCTGTTGTCCGGCAAAGCTCGCGTCCGGAAGGTCCTCGGCGGTGGCGCTGCTGCGGACGGCAACGGAAACCCGCTCCTGCCCGGTGCGTGCCGACAGCGCCCGGTAATGTTCGCGGATACCGGCGGCGATGTCCGGCGGGAACTCACCTTCGAGAATGAGCTCCCGGATCTTCTCACCGGCGTTACGCAGGCCGAGGTGACCCTCACGGTATCCGTCGATGGCGGCCCTGATGCCGGGTTCGAGTCCGTTCTCGGCAATGAAGGCCCGGTACGCGCTGGCCGTGGTGGCGAAGCCTTCGGGCACGCGCACGCCGGCGGAAAGCAGGGAACGGGTAAGCTCGCCCAGCGATGCATTCTTGCCGCCCACAGCGGGAACATCCTCCATCCCCACCTCGTCGAACCACCGCACGTGAACGTCAGTCATCATCGTTCTTGCATCCATGGATCGATCCTCGCGGTTCCGGGGCAACGGCAGCAGAGGCTTTGGTCCCGCGCTGCCACCGGCAGGAGCTGCAAGTGGCGTTTAGATCCGCTTCCCTGTCTTGTAGAGCCAGTCAGCTGCAAAGACCGCGGGAATCGCGAGAAACGCTATGGCAAAGCCAAGAGGTGTCGGCGGCCGTTGCCCCAGCAGCGCTGCCAGCGGAACCATGTACAGACAGGCGGCGAGGACGGCCAGCTCTGCGATCACCGCCCACACTAGCAACGGGTTGGTCAGCCAGCCCTGGCGCCAGGGCGGCACGGTAGCGCTGCGGCAGGCGAAGGCATTGGCCAACTGGCCGAGCACGACGGCGGTGAAGGCCGCTCCGGACGCGGCCATCAGCAGTGCCGGATCCCCCGGGTTCCCCCGGCTCCAGCCTCCGCCGAAAAGGACCACGGAGAATGCCGTCATTTCCAGGGCCGCCTCCACCGGGCCCAGGACGAAGAAAGCGCGGATCATCAGCGCGCGATCCATCAGGTGGCGCCGCTCCGGCGGCCGGTTCAGAACCCGCTTGCCCGGTGGTTCCGCACCGAGGGCCAAGGCGGGGAGCAGGTCCGTCCCGATGTCCAGTGCCAGGATTTGAAGCACCCCCAGGGCGAGGGGAAACTGGCCACCGGAGAGCGCCCAGATCATGAAGGGAGTCAGTTCGGCGACGTTGTCAGTGAGATGGTAGGTAAGGAACCGGCGGATGTTCGAGTACGTCGCCCGCCCTTGTTCAATGGCTGCGACGATTGTGCCGAAATGGTCATCGAGGAGGACAAGGTCCGCTGCTTCGCGGGCAACGTCCGTTCCGCTGAGCCCCATGGCCACCCCGATGTCCGCCTCCTGCAGCGCCGGGCCATCGTTGACGCCGTCCCCCGTCATGGCCACGACATGTCCGCGGCTTTGCAGGGCCTTGGCAACACGCAGTTTCTGCTCAGGGGACACCCGGCTGACCACGACGCCGTCGCGGTCCAGCAGTGCGCCCAGCATCTGCTCATCGGCGGGCAGGTCCGCCCCCTCCAGGACCACTTCAGGAGTTCCGGCCAGGCCGATCTCACGGGCTATCGCAGCAGCGGTGGCAGGATGGTCCCCGGTAATCATTGCGATCCGTATCCCCGCACGCCGGGCAGCCTGAATCACAGCGGACACGTCGGGCCTGGGCGGGTCATGAAGCGCTATCAGCCCAAGCAGGGCCAGGCCGGCTTCGACTTCTGCCGCTGGCCGGTCCAGCCAGACATCCGGCGGGCCAGGAAGTTCCCGCTCTGCAACGGCGATGATGCGCAGACCATGCGAGGCCATGTCATCAACTTCCGCAGCGGCGGCACCAGCGGACTCGCCGCAAAGGGGCAGCACGGATTCCGGTGCACCTTTAACGAAGAGCGTGCTTCCGATGATCACCGATTCCCGCCGGCGGCCGGGATCAAAGGCAAAGCGCCGCGAAGGCTTGGCGCTCTCTGGTGCGCTTCCGTTTAGCCGGCGGGCGAGGACGTCGATGGCGGCCTCCATCGGGTCGCCGTCGGCCTTCCACTCATCCCCGTGCAGGACTGCGCGGCCCTGGGAAGCGGCGCGAGCCGCGAGTGCTGTCCGGGCGGCGAGCGCAACACCGGTTCCCTCTATGGCCGCGGCAGGCTCGTAGCCCGCCCCGCTGATCCTGACACGGCCTTCAGTGGTAAAAACCTCGACGGCGTTCATCCTGTTCTGTGTCAATGTCCCGGTCTTATCGGTGCAGATGAAAGTGGTGGAGCCCAGGGTTTCGACTGCTTCCAGATTGCGGACGAGCGCGTTCCTCGCTGCCATCCGCTGTGCGCCCATCGCCAGCGAAAGAGTGACAGTGGGCAGGAGTCCCTCAGGGATGAGCGCGACGGCAACACCGATGGCGAACAGGAAGGCGTTGCGCCACGGGATGCCCACCAGCAGGGAGACCAGGAAGAAGAATCCGGCCATGGCCAATGCCACTGCCGCGATGACGCGGACGATCCGCCGCAGCTCCAGGGCAAGGGGCGACGGCGGCGACACCGTAGCGCTGGCCAGCGCGGCGATCCCCGCAAGACGCGTATCGGCCCCGGTGCGTGTCACCACCGCGTCGGTTTCCCCGTTGACCAGGAAGGTCCCGCCCCAGGCGCTGTCCCCGCTGCCCTTCGGCACGGCTTCACTTTCGCCGGTCAGCATCGACTCGTCAACCGTGCAGGAGGACGCCTCAGCCAGGACAACGTCGGCCGGCACCCGGTCACCCGCGGACAGCAGCACTGCATCCCCCGGAACCAGTTCACTGCCGTGCACCCTCATGACACGGCCGTCCCGCCGGACAGACACCTCCGCCGGGAGCAGGGTGCGCAGTTTCGCCGCTGCATGCTGGGCACGTTCCTGCTGGATGTGGGCAAAAATCCCGTTGACAATAACCACCACGATGATCGCAAGGGCAAGTTCGGGCATGCCCGCGACAAATGCCAGTGCCGCTGCGAACCACAGCATCAGGGCGAAGAAGTGGGTCAGCTCAGCGAGGAGCTTCCGCCATTGCGGCGTTCGCTTCTCCCCCGGCAGGACATTGGGGCCCCGCTCCTTCAGTAGCGCCGCGGCCCGGTCCGAACTCAGCCCGGCGGCGTCCGGCAGCTGCGTCGGCTGGCCTGCCCATTGCGTCATTGTCACTCCCCTCAAGGAAAGCTGGTTCAATCTGCGAAAGGCGCCCCTGAGGTCAGTCGAGCACGAACAGGCGGGACTCCCCTGCTCCAAGCTGGACGTTTTCCGAGCCGACCTGCACCAGGATGTCGGGGGCGTCGCCGGATGCCGCGGAAACTGTCAGTTTTCCGTGTTCCAGGCCAACGGTGAGCAGGTGACCGCGGTAGCGGACGTGGAAGGATACTCCCTGCAGGCCCTTCGGCATTTTCGGTGCGAAGAGGAGTGCGTCCGCGGTGATGCGCAAGCCCGCGAAACTGCGCTGGACGACGTCGATGGAACCTGCCATGGCACCAAGGTGGATGCCGGTGCTGGTGGTGCCTCCCTGGGTGTCGTCGAGGTCCGCGCTGAGTGCTTCCCGGAACGTTGTCCAGGCGCGGTCGGGGTCCGTTGCCGCCAGCACGGAGGCGTGGGCCACCCGGCTCAATGTGGAGCCGTGGGCTGTTCTTGCCAGATAGTAACTGACCGTGTCCCCCACTTGGGCAGCCGTGACCGCGTAACCCAGCCCGGACAGGATGAGCCTGAGCTCTTTTTCGCCGAAAACGTACAGGAGCATCAAGACGTCCGCCTGCTTGGCCAGCCGGTACCGGTTGGTGCTGTCCCCTTCAGCCTCCAGAATGAGGTCCAGGCGTTCGATGTTCCGGTACGTGTTCCGATAATGCTCCCAGTCGAGCTCCTGCAGGCCCTCGTAGCCCTGGAACTGGCTGATGATGCCATCATGGAACGGCACCGCCATCCGCTGGCTGACGTGAAGCCATTCGGCTGTTTCTCCGGGCTTCACCGTCAGGCGTGCCTGCAGATCCTCAAGATCGTGGCCGTGAAGCGTTGCCATGATCATGGCCGCCTGGGCACATACCCAGGCCGCCATGACATTCGTGTAGGCGTTATCGTCCAGTCCGGCGCCCGGGTTGTCCGCGGGACCCGTATGGTACTCGTCCGGGCCCATGACACCGCGAAGGTGAAAGCGGTCCTCTTCTTCCTCGTAGTCGGCCATCGACACCACACACCGCGCCACCTCCACTATCAGCTCGGCCCCATGGCGAAGGAGCCACTCCCTGTCTTGGCTGGCGAGGAAATACTGCCAGGCGTTGTAGGCCACGGCGAGGCCCGCGTGGCGTTGAAGATGGGAAAAGTCAGGTACCCATCGGCCGGAGCGCCGGTTGAAAAGCCAGCGGGGCGTTTCCTCCCTGCCGTCGCTGCCGCTCTGCCAGGGGAAAAGCGCTCCCCGGTATCCGGCTGCGGCCGCGGCCTCCCGCGCGGCAGGCAACCGCCTCCACCGATACGTGATAAGTGACCGGGCAACGGAGGGCATCCGGGATGTGAGGAGCGGCAACACAAAAAGTTCGTCCCAGAAGATGTGCCCGCGGTATCCCTCCCCGTGCAGCCCACGGGCAGGTACTCCGGCATCCAGTTCGGCGGTGTGCGGACTGAGCGCCTGGAGCAGGTGGAAGACATGGAGATTCAGGATCAGCTGTACCTGGGTGTGGCCTTCGATATTTATTTCAAAGAGACGCAGCAGCCGCACCCACGCGTCCTCGTGCCGGGAAAGCAGGGCCTCAAAGTCTGTGGCCGACGTCCGGAGCACTGCTGCTGCGGCAAGGGCCGGCGCAGACACGGCCCTGTCGCGGGACGTCACCACGGACGCGGTCTTGGTCACCGCCAGGGGGACGCCGTCGTGCAGCTGAACGTCCCAGAAGCGGTAGTACAGCCCCGCCTCCCCGCCCGCCGTACCGGTGCCAGGCTCTCCGGACACCTGGGTGCGAAGAGCCGTGGCGATCCTGACGTGGCTCTGGGTCGTCTGCACCTCGGTAACGGGCAACGGATCCGCTGCGTCCGGCGGGTCCAGCGCAACCAGGTGGCGGTGGGACAGAAGTACATCCTCGGGGACGTTTTCGTTCGTGACGTCCGTATCAACCCCACTGCGGATGGCGGCCGGCCCCGTCCACCCCACGGCAACCAGTACAGTTTCCAAGGCCGCCAGGTGGGGCTGCGCCATCGAGGCGAAGCGGCGCTGCCGCACCTTCAACCGGCGGCCGTCCGGGGCTTCAAGCTCAACTTCCCTTTCAAGGATGGCCCGGCGCATGTCAAGGACCCGCCGCTCTCGGCGGATCTTCAGCCCGCCACGGGACCACCAGTCCGTCCCTTCAATCCGGACATCCAGCACGAGCCAGTTTGGCTGGTTCACCATGTGCTCGTCTTCGCTGACCTGTCCCTGCACGCTGCTGGTGAGCCGGTTGTAGACGCCTGCCAGGTAGGTGCCGGGGTAATGGACGTCGCCCCTCCTGCTCTCGGGAGCCGAACCCCGGACGGCAAGGTAGCCGTTTCCGACCGTGGTGAGTGCCTCACGATGTCCTTCGTGAGCTGGATCATAGCCCTCATAGACAAGGTGCCACGGGTCGGTGATGACACGGCCGAGATCGAGCTGGCTGACGTCGGTCAGCACGACGTCAGCCCCTGCCGCCTCCAGCTCAGCCCTCCTGTCAGCCCTGTCAATGCCAACAACCAGGCCGAAGCCGCCGCGCCGTGCCGCCTCCACACCTGCAACGGCATCTTCAATCACCACAGCACGGGCAGGAGGAACACCCAGCCGGTGCACCACCTCAAGGAACAGTGCGGGATCAGGTTTACCGGCAAGCCCCAGCTCCCCGGCCACGACTCCGCCCATGACTAAATCAAAGGCGTCCGACAGTCCTGCAGCAGCAAGGACTGCAGAGGCATTGCGGCTTGATGTGGCCAGGACTACCGGCACCCCGGCCGCCCGGAGCCTCCTGAGAAGAGCGACGGTTCCTGGGAAGGTTCGGACTCCTTGCTGTCCAAGCCGCTCCTTGAAAATCCTGTCTTTCATGGCAGCCAAGCCGTGGACCGTCCATTCACCGGCAGGATCAGAGACATGGCCGGACGGCAGCGACATACCCCTGGATTCCAGGAAGGCGCGCACGCCTTCCTCCCGTGGCCGGCCGTCCACATAATTGAGGTAGTCACTGCTGGTGCAAGGGTCCGCGCGCACGTCGGCGGGTACCCGTGGATCCGTGAGCACGCCATCGAACAGTTGCCGCCAGGCAGCTTCATGAACCGACGCCGTATCGGTCACCACGCCGTCCAGGTCGAAGATCACGGCGTCAAACGGTGAAAGCGCAGCGGATGCGGTGGGAGACCCCGGCAACTTACGGTCCTTTCACCCGGTGGTGCACGGCGCGTCCATGATCTTCACTTCCTGCTGTCAGCGGGCCAGCCGAAGATAAAGCCCGAAGGTCCAGGCGCGCCAGATGCAAGGCGCCGAGGACGGCGAAAAACAAGGAGAGAGCCAACGAAGTCCAGAAAGCCGATGTGTTGGCGTCCAGACCCCACAGGGGCTTGACCAATTCGCCGAGTGCCAGGGAAAAGATGAGTGTGAATCCCAGGACGTACATGGCCGGCAGCAGGAGCAGGCCCAAGGGATGGGCCCTGTAGGTCAGCACTGCCAGCAGCA
The DNA here is from genome assembly GCF_006715305.1 of Arthrobacter sp. SLBN-100. Classification (NCBI taxonomy): domain Bacteria; kingdom Bacillati; phylum Actinomycetota; class Actinomycetes; order Micrococcales; family Micrococcaceae; genus Arthrobacter; species Arthrobacter sp. SLBN-100. The sequence continues at coordinate 429,594 of NZ_VFMY01000001.1, read as the reverse complement.
GGAACGCGGGCATGATGAAGCAGAGATCAAGGATGTAAATGGAATACAAGGAGTCAATTTGGTTGCCGGTGCTCATCAGGGGCAGGAGCATGGCAATCCAGAGCGGGTAGAAGATCAGGGGCTGGAGGAGGGCTCCGCTGGCCGAAGTGATACGGAGCGCCCTGGAGAGGCCCGGTGCCTGGGTGTCCCTTCTCAGGCAGATCCCCGCGCTGACCAGCGCCCAGAACGTAAGGGCAAAAATGGCCATGTACAGGAGATACAGTCCGTTGTAGGCCCGTTCGATGACATAGATTCCGTAGGCGTAAAAAAGGTAACCGAGCAGCCCCAGCTGCAGGATCTGTCCCTTTGGCCGATCATTCCGGCTCGTCCAGGCAAGGAGTATCAACGAGACCGAAGCGACCGCTGAAATGAGATCCTGGGAGTAGGCGCCGGGTAAAAGCTCACGGGAAACAACGCCGGAGTAAATGTCCGGCCTGGCTACGCCAATAACTGCTGCTGCAAGCGCCAGGACGCCGATCAGCACCCAGAGAAGCCTGTGGCGGCCAAAGTTCGTGATCACACTGCTTCCATCCTCCTGGGTCAGGGCCACTCAACCACGCCGGCATCCCCGCCAATAGGGGCTTTGGTCCTAGCTGCTCCCCCTCCCTGGGGCTGCATGCGGTGACAGCCATCAGCATGCCCGTTGCAAAATAGGCCCCAGCAGCACCGGTGGTGCTGTCTCCGTCGTGTGGGAAGCACTGTTCCTACACCCTGCCGATGCCTTGGGCCAGCGACTGAAGTTCACGGAGGATCAGAAGCTGTTGTTCATTGATTTTCGTGAGCTCTTCGATTTCACTCTTCGCCTCCATATCGGTGTCGTAGTCGTGCTGCGCCATGGCAGAAGCGATGGCATCCTGGCGCTTGGCTGCGATCAGCAGGATGGCGCCCTGAAGACCAGCGAGCATCGATAGAAACAGGTTCAGCAGGATGTAGGGGTAGGGGTCCCATGCCCGACTGGCCATCGCGAAGGTGTTGACGGCGGCCCAGAGGACCATAAAAAGGATGAATCCCCCGACGAAAGGCCAGCTACCCATGCCGTTGCGCAGGTAGTCGGCCGCCCGCTCTCCTTTGGTCAGTGAAGACTTATGCCGGGTATGCCACGTGACATTCTGCTCACTCATGATTCAGGGTAAACCCGCCGGGCAAGCGAATTTCCAGCGTGCTGTGAGGGTTTGGTGGATGGTGCCCGGGCGATTCGCCGTCAGGCAAGCGCCCGCCGCAACATCGCGCTGCCCGGACATGGTGGCCGCCGCGGGGACTTATGACTCTACCCGCACAGGAAGAGGCGATCGTACCCTGAAGTGAGAGTGACTGGCCGCGGTCTTCAAGGAAGGGTTGCCAATGAACACACTTGTCCAAACCTCCATGATTGTCTTCTACATCCTGGCTGTCCCGGCTTTCATCGGGGACGTGCTCGCGGGGATGAGCAGGTGGGCCAGGTACATCGGGCGCATCGGGACCGGCCTGATGATGACACTCGGAGGGGCAGGGGTAAACGCATCATTCCTCGCCTCTGGCTACGACTACAGTGATTTCGCCAACGATGCGAAGTTCGGATGGGTGACGCAGACCTGGCAAGCGGTCATGCCCGCCAATTACATGCTGCTCATCGGGCTTCTCATCACGTTCGAGGCGGTCGTCGGGATCCTGATCCTCTGGGGCGGCAGGCCGGCCCAGTTCGGGCTTGTTTGCGCCATCGCATTCCATGTTGCACTTGCGCTGTTCTTCTCGTGGTTCCTCACCGGCTACGCAGTGGTCATGCTCGTGGCTCTTGCGCTGCTGCTGCGTGCCGAACTCCGCCCGCCCGCCCAGCCTGCGGTCCGCCGTCGCCTGCGGCATGGTCTGGCGTAAACAGGCGGCCGCGCCACCGGTTGGCGGGGAGACCGGCATGGAGACTGCCACGGATCTCTGGCGAGGCCTATCCCACCCGGGACGCCCCGGCAATCTGGAGGCTCCGGGCGGCTGGGGCCGTCCCCCTCGGCCCCACAAACCTGGCCAACTTGGCCATACGTTGGCTCTGCGTCAGTGAGTCGTGGGGTGCGACGATCAACCCCTGGGACCCTAGCTGACACTCGGCGCCTCCACCGGTGGCGAGGCAGCGGCACTGGCCACCGGGATGACCTCGCTTGGGGTCGGGGCGGACGGGCTGGGATCGCTCCGCCGGCCAGCCCAGTGCTGCGGCATCAGCGTGCTCAAGCCCACCTTGGGCCGCATCCCGAACGCCAGCACAATCGAGCCGGCGAATCAGCCGATCGGTGCACAGCTCCTGGTAGCCGTCGGCCCGATGGCGCGCCGGGTGGCCGACCTCCGGGCCGCGTTCGAGGTCATGGCCGGGCCCACCTGGCGGGACCCGTGGTCCGTGCCGGTGCCGCTCCGCGGCCCTGGGCCGGCCAGGCCGGTCCGTGTAGCGCTCCGTCGTCGACCCCGCCGGCCGGGGCGTCGCCCCGCAAATAGCCGACGGCGTGCGGAAGGCAGCGGCGGCACTGGAGGACGCCGGCTACAGCGTCCCGGAAGCGGAGCCGCCCTTGATCGAGGAGGCGGCCCGCGCCGCTCTCGCGATGCTCAACACTCCCGAATGCCGGGCGGTTATCCTGCCAATGCTGGACATGTTTCCTGCCGACACACGCCAGTTCCTTTCCGCTTTCTATGACCTGGCAGGCGGACCGGACCCCGTAGCCGCACTTTCGGCGTTCATAACCCGACCTCAATGGTGTTCGCGGACCGAGGATACTCCCAGAGGCCAAGGTCCCGCATAACGCGACCGAGCGACGGGCCATCCGCTCTCCGGGGCCAATGAGTCTCAGTCCTTATTACCCCGTGCCCACACCTGTGAAAGCACGTTCGTGGACGGGCGGCTGTCGCATTGGAGGGTGCGGATAGTACTGACATCTACCGATTTCAGGTCCTTTTGGCACTGGCCGGATGGTCGTTGCTGGACAGATCATGACGCTCAGGAGGCAACGGCATGAGTACCTTTGGAATTGTTGAACCAGGTGGCGACGTGATCTCACGTTGGTGGCGCAGCCGGGCTGTCACGAAAGGCCTGATTTTGGCGGCGATCCCGGCGGTCGCGGTGTACGTCATCACGGACGTCGTCTCGGCCCTGTTGTACAAGGGCTACAGTTTCCTGGACCAAGCGATCAGTGAACTGAGTGCCTTCGGGTCACCTGTCCGACCGCTCATGGTGACCGCAATCCTCACCCACGCTGCGCTGCTGCTGGCATTCGCAATCGGCGTTCTCCGGGTGGCGCGGCGAGGAAGCGCCTTGTGGTGGATTGGCGCCATCGGGGTCGCGGGTTTCCTGGTCGTGGGCATCCCGAATCACACGTTCTGGGCGATGAGTTCACGGGGGACGGTGACAGGGTTCAACGACACGATGCACATCACGTTGTCGATCGTGTTCACGGTGACCGTGATTGCCACGATGATTCTCTCCGCCATTGCCTACCGGGGCTGGTTCCGCCTTTATGCGATGGCAACGTTGGCCGTTGTGGTCGCGTTCGGGGCGGCTGCTGGGTTCGCGATCCGAGGGATAGAACAGAACGAGACGGCGTGGGCAGGTGGGTTTGAGCGGATCAACGCTTATGCCTACTTAGCATGGCTCATCATGCTCACCGTCATGGTGACTCACCATGAACTCGGCTCTCCGAGGGTCGGCGGTGAGGTCGACGTTTCCCGTCCCGAGGCACCCGCGTGAGTGCTGTCAGCGATTCCAGGCTCGGCACTTGCCGCCGAGTCGGCGGAGAGGGTCAGTGATGGCCACGGCACAGATTCCGCCTCCCACCGGGGAACCCGGGCCCATCGACGAGGTTGCCCTGCGTGCGAAGGTTGCGGGGGTGCTGAACAGCTGGCCCTCCGCCGGCCTGGCAGTTGCGGTTGTGCGTGACGGGAGGCTGGCGTGGTTCCACGGGCATGGTGTTGCAGAGGTCGCGACTGGGAAGCCGGTCACCGAGGACACGGTGTTCCGGGTCGGCTCGCTCACGAAGACAGTCACGGCGGTCGCGGTCATGCAGCTGTGGGAGCGCGGCCTGGTTGATCTGGACGCGCCGGCGAACGACTACCTGACGACCTTCCGGCTGGCGCCGGTTCGGCAGGGCCTCCAACCGGCGACCGTCCGGCACCTGCTCACGCACACTGGCGGTGTGGGCTACTGGCGCCGGATGTCGGATCTGCTCCGTCCGGCCCTGGGCTCGGGCGTTCGCGCAACCCGGGTGCTGCCTCTGAGCGACTATTACCGCCGGGGGTTGCCGCAGGAGATCCAACCCGGCACCAAGTGGGCCTACAGCAACCACGGCTTCGCGGCGCTGGGCCAGATCGTCGAGGACGTCACGGGCCAGACGCTGGCGGATTACATGCGCGAGCACGTGTTCGACCCGCTGGGAATGGACAACACCGGCCTCGTCCGCTCCGACCGCGTGCGTCCCGGCATGGCCACCCGCTACGTCGTACGTCCCCGGGGGCTCATTCCCGTCGCCGAGTATGAGATGCCGACGCCTGGTGGCGGCGGCCTGTACTCCACCGCAGCGGACATGGGCCGCTACGTCGCCTCACTGCTCCAGGAAGGAGCCGCGGACCGGAGGCAGCTACTGCAGCCTTCGACGGTGGCGATGATGTTCCAACCCCACTTCCAGCCCGACCCCCGGGTCCCGGGAGCGGGGCTGGGGTTCAGCCTCGATTCCGAAGGGGGGCACCGCACAGTAGCCAAGAACGGCGTTTTGAGCGGTTTCCTGGCAGACCTGGCCATGGCACCGGGCGAGGGCATCGGCGTCGTGGTCTTGACCAACACCGGCGCGTTGAGCGGCCAAGGAGCAGCCGTCCCGCTCGGCACGGCGGTGCTCCGCCAACTGCTCCGCCTTCCCGACGAAGCGCTGCGGACCGACCTCGCCCCGCACGCAGAGGTGTGGGCCGATCTTTGCGGTTGGTACTCTCCTGCCCCGGGCCCCGTCACGAACCTGTTCACTCGACTGCTCCTGGGCGCCGGCGTCGAAGTTCTCGTCCTCCACAACCAGCTGATCATGAAGCCCCTCACACCGCTCCCCGCGATGCGCAAGGGCATGCGTCTGCACCCGGACGACCCGAACGATCCGTGCGTTTTCCGCGTCGACATGTCCGACGTCGGCCTGGGCACAATGCCGGTCGTGTTCACCGGTGCCCGGAACACGGGCAACAGGCAGCTCTTAATGGATGTAATGGCGTTCCAGAAGCGCCCCGACGCACGCAATCCCAGGCGTCTGGCCACCGCAGCCCTCGCCGCGGGTGCAGCAACGCTGACGGTCCTCCATGGTCTGCGTTCCCGCCCGGCAGCCGGGTCCCCAAGCGCGCATTGACCACCCGCCCCAACTGTTGTCACCCGCAACTAAGGAGATCCCTGAAGTCCCGGCGAGACAGGGGGAAATCGGGTGGGCATCCGCATCATCTCCATGGGAGTGGGGGAACCCGACGCCGTTAAGCGGCTGGACGCAATCGCCGCGCGTACCGCCGCGCAGCGCGGGCAGCCGCCATACCAGCCCAACGGTCGCTTCCTGCAGCGCTGGATGGTCGGCATCATGTTCCACCAGCGGCTGATCAACCTCGTGGTCAGCAACGTCGTGGGGCCGCCGGTGCCGGCGTACTTCGCCGGAGCGTTAGTTCGCGAGGCGTTCCAGCTCAGTGTGCTGCAAGGCAACCTCGGAATCGGCGTCGGAGTGCTGTCATACGCCGGGCAGCTCCACATCGACATCGTGGCAGACATCGACTCCGTGCCTGACGCCGGGACGTTCAGCGCGGGAGTCTCCGAGGCTCTCGAACAGCTGGGGGCAATCACCGGAAAGCCGCGGCGGGGTAGATGAGACCCAGGGTCCTTGTGGTTGCTGTATCACCTTGTCCGGGACTCTACCCACCCTTTGCGCCACTTCGTCCCCTCCGTGGGCTGGCTTCGGCGGACGCCGTGGGCAGTTCGTGACCTTTGGCCCTGTTGATAGCTCATGGGCCGGATCAAGCTTGGATTAGAGCAACCAACGGAGGGAGCCGAAGAAGGCCATGGCAGCGAGACAGCCCCGCGGGCAACTGTCATGAAAGGCGCTTCCCGGACCAGGCTGCAGTTCCTCGGAGCTACAGACACAGTCACAGGATCCCGGTACCTGGTTGAGTCACAGGAGCGGCGCGTTCTGGTCGACTGCGGTTTGTTCCAGGGATACAAGCGGCTCCGCGAGCGCAACTGGCTCCGCTTTCCGGTAGTCCCACAATCCATTGACGCCGTCCTCCTGACGCATGCCCATCTGGACCATACAGGGTACCTTCCCAGCCTGATCCGCGACGGCTTCTCGGGTCCGGTCTATGCCACTTCGGGAACAGCAGAACTTTGCACTGTGCTGTTGCCGGACAGCGGCTACTTGCAGGAGGAGGAAGCGCGCTATGCCGAGTACCGGGGTTCTTCACGGCACAGCCCTGCCAAGCCCCTCTACACCAGGGAGGATGCCTTTGCTTCGCTCAAGCACTTTAGGGCCCATGAGTTTGACCATCCCATAGATCTGGGCGGCGGCATGGAGGCAACATTCCTGCCGGCAGGGCACATCCTCGGGGCGGCCCAAATTCATCTCGATGTCGGTGGCCATTCCGTCCACTTCACGGGTGACCTCGGCCGTTCAAACGACCCTTTGATGCAGCCGCCAAGGGGCTTGGAGCCTGCCCACGTCCTGGTAACGGAATCCACGTATGGTAATCGGGCCCATCCTGCTGGCGACCCAGGCACCATACTCGCGGACATCGTCAACCGCGTCGCCAAGAAGAACGGAGTGGTGCTGATTGCGGCTTTTGCAGTTGGCAGGGCCGAGACCCTCCTCCTTCACCTATCCAGGCTTCGGGCCGAAGGGCGTATCGCCAAAATACCCGTCTACCTCAATAGCCCCATGGCGATCGATGCTACCGATATGTACCGACACCACCGCAAAGAGCACCGGCTCGAGCAAAACGAATACGAAGCCATGTACAAGCTGCCCATTATGACCAGGACGGCTGATGACTCACGCCTCCTTGACCTCCGCGGCGGGCCCATGATCATCATTTCGGCAAGCGGGATGCTCACTGGTGGCCGTATCCTCCATCATCTCGAAAGCTACGGTCCGGATCCACGGAACGCGATCGTGCTGAGCGGCTACCAAGCCGGTGGAACCCGCGGGGCCGCCCTTGCCGGCGGCGCCAAGGAACTGCGCATTTACGGGCAGGATGTCCCAATCCGTGCCGAAGTAGTGCAGATCGAGGGATTCTCTGCCCATGCCGACTCTGACGACATCATGAAGTGGCTGCATGCCGCCCCAAAAGCACCTCGAATGACCTATATCACCCATGGTGAACCGGAAGCCTCGGACGCCCTGCGGCTGCGCATCAACCATGAACTCGGCTGGCCCGCCCGGGTGCCGGAGTACCTCGAGAGCGTCAACCCGGCGAACCCGCGTTAAATTGCCCGCATTCACACCTGAGGAGGAGTCGATGGCACTCACGGAACACGAACAGCACCAGCTTCAGCTGCTCGCGGAACAACTGCAAAGAGAAGACGCTCACCTGGCTGCGAAACTTTGTTTCGATCCAACTAAGCCTGCCGCAAGCACCGGTCGCACGGCAGCGGGCGGCTTGATGCTGCTCGTCGGAATTGTCGTCCTGCTGACGGGGGTCGCCACGCATGTTGCGCCTCTTGGAATCCTCGGTTTCACGATCATGGGCACCGGTGCCTATCTGCTGTCGCTGGGCGTGCGAGGACGAATTTTCAGGCACCGGCCGGAGGGCCCGTTGGCCGGATGACCATGGTGCACGGTGAGAGCGGCCTCGGGGCTCACCCGGGCCGCCTGCTTCAACCAGAATTACCGCCATGACGTGTCCCGGGGGAAGCCTTTCCGACCGGATGTCTGAACCGCTTGGACGATGGAGACCGCAGAATCCCTTAAGCGAGCTAGCATATAAGTGGAGGCGACTGGGACTCCGATAACCGAGTCCGGCAAACTACCACACGTTGGACTTTCTCAGATGACACAAGGGTGTGCCATGAAGAGGTTGCTGCAACCATCAGTCCCGCGTCGCTCCAGAGTGCTGACCCACATGAGCCCACACGTCTGGCTTGTCGTGAAGACCACGGCCCCGGGCTGTGGTCATCGTCTCCGGATGGTCATCTTCCATGTGGCGTGAACCGATGCGCCAACGCAGCCAGGTCCTCTTCAGGGAATTCATTGACCGGGCAGATGAACTGGTCCGCCCCCAGGAGCACATGGAAGGACTGCTTGCCGCCGTCGTATCCCTGACCGAAGACCTAAGCCTCGAAGCGGTCCTGGACCACGTTGTGCACTCCGCGTGTGAACTCGTCGGAGCGCGCTATGGCGCGCTCGGCGTCATCGGCGAGGGGCAGCTATTAAGCCACTTCATCACTGTGGGGATAGACGAGGAGGGTACTCGGATCATTGGCGAACTACCCACCGGGCATGGTGTCCTTGGGCAGTTGATCACCGAACCCAAACCCTTGGGGCTGCATGACCTGGGTGAACTTATAACGGCCGCCGGGTTCCCGGCCAATCACCCGCCCGTGAAGACATTCCTGGGTGTGCCTATCCGACTCCGCACTACCGTGGGCAACCTGTACCTGACCGGGAAGAACGACGGGCAGGACTTTACCGCAGAGGACGAAGCGCTCACGGTTGCCCTGGCTGCAGCGGCAGGAGTGGCCATCCAGAACGCAAGATTATTCGAGGAAAGCAACCGCCGCCGTCTTTGGCTGGAAGCGGGAATGGAGGTCACCGACGCCCTGATCGGACAAACACACCCCCATGAGACAGACAGCCTGGACCTCGTTGCCGAGCGGGCACTGCGTGCCTCGGACTCGGTGCTGGCACTCATTGCGGGTCCGGCAGGGGACGGAATCGTCAAGTCCTGGACTTCTGTGGGCGCCCAGTCACTCCCGGCGGGATACCGGCTGCCGGTCTCCCCGGTACTCACCGAGGTCTTGGAAACGGGATTGTCCCAAACCGTGCCGGACGCAGCCCAACTGTTTGACCCGGAATGGGGTATTAAGCTGGGGCCTGTCCTCGTCACCGCCCTGGGCCACAAGGGAAACCGGAACGGCGTACTGATCCTGGCCCGGGCCGCCGGTGGACCAGGATACGGGGATGTCGACTTGGAACTGAGCGCCGTTTATGGATCACGAATAGGCCTGGCGTTGGACCTGCTCGAGGCAAACAGGCTGCGGGAGGAACACATGCTCTTCTCCGACCGTGACCGGATTGCACGCGACCTGCATGACCTGGTAATCCAGCGCCTGTTTGCTGCGGGACTGAGCATGCAGAGCCTGCGCCGCTACACCGAAGATCCCGTCGCTCACGAGCGGATTGCCAGCGTCACGGGGGAACTGGACGACACCATACGGCAACTGCGGGACACCGTGTACTCGCTGCAAGCGCGCGGGTCGGCGCAGGAACTCCTCAGCAGCCGGCTCCTGCGTACTGTGCAAAAAGCTGCCTGGCAAGCCGGGTTCAACCCGGACATGGAGCTCACAGGCCCCATCGATGAGACCGTGACCGAGGATGTCGCCATGCAATTGGTACCGGTGCTCACCGAAAGCGTCAGCAACGCTGTCAGGCACTCCGGCGCGGACTCAATAAGTATCCGCGTAACGGCGCACAGGGACAGCGTGGTCCTTATGGTGCGGGACAACGGCTGCGGTTTTGAGAACCCCGGACGGATGGGCGGACTGGACAACATGAGGCAGCGCGCCGCCAGGGTGGGCGGCCGGTGTGTCATTAGCAGTTCCCCCGGCCAAGGCACGTTCGTGACGTGGACGGCGCCCGTCGCGACCTGACGACAGCCCGAGGAACCTGGCCATCAGTGAACAATACAAAACTCACCAGGTGAGGCCTCCCCCACACATATTTCGTGGTTATCCATGCTGCAGGCACCACGGGTCTTTGGTCCCTGTCACCTCCATCCACGGGGGTATCTACTGGAAGAACACTTGGCCCCTGCCCGGTGGTACGCTACGAGATTTAGAAGGAACCGTCATGTCAGACATGCTTAGATGGACGCCGTTCAACACACCCCGGTGGAGCTCCCCGTTCCAATCCCTTTTGAAGTCGCCCTTGGACTTTGGGGACCTCATGGACCGCATCTTCGACGCCGGGAACGGACCCGCCCCGATCCGGGTTGAGGAATTCGTCGACGGCAAGACCCTGGTGGTGAGGGCCGAGATGCCGGGCGTAGATCCGGACAAAGACGTGGAGATCACGATCGATGATGGATATCTGCGGATTCGGGCCGAACGCCGGGAAAAGGAAGAGCACAAGGACAAGGGCCGTGTCCGGTCCGAATTCCGTTACGGCTCCTTCAGCCGCAGCATCCCCCTTCCCGAAGGCGTGAAGGAAGAAGACATCAAAGCCTCCTACAAGGACGGGATGCTGGAAGTCCGGACGCCCCTGCCGGAGGAAGCTGCCCCGCCTGAGGCGCCGAAGAAGCTTCCGGTCACCCGCGGCTAAGCATTGACCTCACGGGGCTCGGACAGCCGCGCGGCGGCGTTCCGGCCGCCATCGTTTCAAGGGGCGGCCGCCCTGGCCGGTCCACGGCTGGCCCTGCGGGCGACAACACGGCTGGAAATCATTCCAGGTGCCACCCAGCTCTTCGAAGAGCGCGCAGCACTCCACCGGCGGCCGTGCTGGCCTCTGACGGGTTCATCCGTTATCTCTTGGCTGCCGGCGAGGGCTAGTCTGCCCCACTGGCGCCAAGCCTTCCGGATGCTTTAGGCGTGTCGTTTGCTTAATGTCTGCCCGGTAACATGAAGCCATGACCGCGGTGGCCGCCCCTTCCGGCAGCGCCTTCTCCCTGGCCCGCAGCGCCCGGGGAGTGTTGCGCCGGGTACCTGTGTGGTCGTGGCGTCTCCTGATGCTTACGGTGAGCTCACGGGAGCAGACGCGGTTCAACATGGATCCCGTCAGTGAGGTCACGTATACCGACGACGTCGACTACTTCGGCGACGGTCTCCGCGCCCACCGCCTCGACGTACTGACCCCGCCGGCCACAGGGCCTTTGGGGCCGGCGGGGGCTGAAGAGCTGCTGCCCGTCTATGTCTACTTCCACGGCGGAGGGTGGACGTCCGGGGACAAAGCGGCCGTGACCAAATACTGCGCGAACCAGGCGCTTGGGGGGATGGTGGTGGTAAACGTCAACTACCGCCGCGCTCCCCGCTTCCATATGGGCCATCTTCTCGAGGACGCGAATATTGCCCTCGCCTGGGTGGGCGCCAATATCCGGAAGTACGGAGGGGACCCCGAGCGGCTTGTCCTGGGAGGCGACTCCGCTGGCGGCCAGATCGCCGCCTTGCTCACCGCCGCGAGCCTGCGGCCCGAGCTTGCCGCGCATTACGCCCTACAACCAGCCCTTCCAGGAAAACACCTCAAAGGACTGGTCCAGCACTGCAGCGCCGTGGATTTTTCTGTATTCTTCGACCGCGGCTTTGTCCTCAGCCTGAACTTCATCCGCATGCTGCTGCCATCGGGTCTGCATCCGACGGAACGAACGCAAAAACCGCTGCCGGCACCGGAAGCAGCCGAGCGGCTGAAGTCTGCGGCCGGTTTTATGTCCCCCATCGAATGGCTGGACGACAGCCACCCGCCGGTGTTCGTCACCACTTCCGAGCGGGACTTCTTCTACCAGGCAAACCTGAACTTCATTGAACGGCTGCAGAAGCACCGCATACCGGTGGACGCCTTGATCTACCGGTGGGACAGTGCCAACACTGAACACACCTGGCAGCAGGATTACCGCTACCCGGAATCCCAGGAAGTCTACCGGCGCTTGCATGCCTTCGTAAGGAGCGCCGCCCGGGCTTCCTCCGCCGAGGCTCCGCACTGAGCCCAGCCGCGGGAGCTATGTTTGGAGCATGGCAGTTCCGGATCAAGGGCAGTACGGGATCGACCCTGAGGATTTCGGCTCCGCGCGGGTGGATGCCGCCGCCCTCCAGGACGCCGAACTGGGTGACGTCGACTGGTCCGTGCCGCCCCCCGGCTCGGTACGCCGGCGCATCCCTGTTCCCAGCGGTCACCTCGCGGCGCTGACCCTCGGAGATCCCGGCAATCCGTGCATCGTGCTGGTACCCGGAGCCACGGGTTCCAAAGAAGATTTCTCGCTCATGATGCCCGACCTCGCCGACGCCGGCTACTTTGTGGTGAGCTACGACTTGGCAGGCCAGTATGAGTCGGCGGCAGCGGGCCCGGAGAACCTGGTACCGCCGAGGCGGCATTATGACTACCGGCTTTTCGTGGATGACTTCCTGGCAGTCCTGCAGGCCGTTGGCGCGCCCGCCCATGTTGTGGGCTACTCCTTCGCCGCAATAGTTGTCCAGCTCGCCTACGCGGAGCGCCCGGAGCTGTTCAGGACCCTCACCCTCCTGAGTTGCCCGCCCGAGTCCGGCCAGAGCTTCAGGGGTATCAGCCGGATCGGCCGGTTCAGCAGCTGGGTGAATGGCAGGATCGGTGCCGCACTGCTGATCTGGGGCATCCGCCGCAGCTTCGTGATCGTACCGCCAGGAAGGCTCCGGTTCGTCAATTACCGGTTCCGCTTCACCCGCCGCGCCTCGATCCGGGACATCTACATGCTCATGAAGAACGTTCCGGATCTTCGGCAGGTGCTGGCGGAAGCGACCGTCCCAAAGTTCGTCGCGGTGGGCGAGCATGACCTGTGGCCACTGCAGCTTCATCGGCTCTTCGCCCAGGCGATCGCAGCCCGGATCGGGGTATACAGGGGCGGCCACAGCCCCTGCGAAACGTCGCCGCACGAGTTCAGCCGTGACCTCCTGGCGCTCTATGCCAAAGCCGACCGGGCGGCCTAAGTTAATTCCTGGTGCCGTTGCCGGCAGCGCCAGCGCAACCGCTCCAGGCGGCGCTTCAGCGGCGGTTCAAACGCAAACTCGATGCGGAACGTCACCAGCGACATCACGACGCGGCGCCGAAACGATGACCAGCTGGCGAACGGGCGAGCCGACACCCCAACCCGCAAGGTTGGATCGTAGACCACCGCCATCTCCGGCCTCAGGCGGTAGGAGATATCGAAGTCATCATGGACGTCGGCATTGTCCCGGACCACCAGCATGCGGATGCCCGCCCAGACGTCCCGATGCAGGGCGAAGTTGGAACCGTAGGCCGGCGGATGGCCCAACAGGAAGCCGATAACGGTGAAATAGCCGCCCCTCAACAGGCATCGGCCAGCAAAGCGGACCAGGATGTTCCCGCCGTAAAAATCACCGGGCCCGGTGACAACGGTAAGCGGCCCCGCGGTCCGAAGGATGCCCTCGACGTGCTCGAGCCAATCCTGTGGCGGCCGGGAGTCGGTGTCGAGCCGGGCGATGATGTCCCCCGCCGCGGCATCAAAACCGGCGGCGGCAGTCGCCGGAATACCTGGCAGGTCCACCGCTATCCGCCTGACGCCGGCCGTGGCACAGACGGCAGCGGTGCCATCGCTGCTCGAGTTGTCCACCACGATGATCTCGTCTGCCGGCCGGCTCTGTTGGGACAGTAAGGCCAGGCAGGTCTCCAGCTCCGAGGCGTCATTGCGGCAGGGGATGACAACCGAGACGGTGGGAACAGCCATAGCGAGAGCCTACCCGTACGCCGGTTGCCAGCGGACCTTCACAACAAGGGGATTCCCGGGTGCAGGGATGACGGGACCAACGCCTCTGCCGCGGCGCCCGGCGATGGCGCAGCATTATCAGAAAGGTAAGGCCGGCGAAAGGGGTTGGCAGTGGCACAGCTGCCCGGGAGTGTATCCGCCGGGGCGGAATCTGCAGGTCCCTGCCGGGGCGGGCAGCGGTGACGTCCGCATTGTCCGGCAACGGACGACGGCGCGTCGTCGCCGTCGTGGTGGCGCTCGCCCTCGTGGCACTCGCCGTCGCGCTCGCCGTGGTGACCTCGCTCCGCCCCGGCAGCCAGCCGTCGTCGGCTCCGCCGACCGGGACCTTGCCGGGGCAGGTCACGGATTCCCCCAGCCCATCGCCCTCAGCGCCAACCTCCCCTTCCGCGCCTGCGACTGGTACTGAGACTGAGACTGAGACTCCGGAGGCGGGCCAGACCCCGGTCCAGCCGCCGGTAACCGTCCCGCCCATCCCCCAACCAGTACCGCCCGAACCAGTACCGCCGGAAACAGCGGCTCCGCCGGCACCGGCGCCCTTCCCGCCGTCGCTCCGTGGCCAGGACCTGACAGTCATCCCGGGGGCCGGGCGTGTGGTGGCGCTGACCTTCGATGCCGGCGCAAATTCCGCAGGCCTTCCGAAGATCCTGTCAACCCTGTCCGCGAGGGGTGTTGCCGGCACGTTCTTCCTGACCGGCAACTGGGCCGCCACGAATCCTGGAGCGGTGGGGCAGATCGTCGCGGCCGGCCATCGCGTGGCCAACCATTCCATGACCCACCCCGGCTTCACGGGCCTCTCCAATCCGCTGATTGACCAGCAGGTCCTGGGAGCTGAGCAGGCCATCCTGGCGGCGGGCGGCGATCCCCGCCCGTTGTTCCGCTTCCCTTACGGCGAACGGGATGCGCGGACCATCGCGGAGGTGAACGGCCTGGGCTACGTCGCCGTCCGGTGGACCGTGGATACCCTGGGCTGGAAGGGCACGAGCGGCGGCATCAGCACGCAAACGGTCACGGACCGGGTCATTGCCGGCCTCCAGCCAGGCGAGATCGTCCTGATGCACATCGGATCCAACCCGGACGACAGCACCACCCTGGATGCCGACGCCCTGCCCCAAGTGATGGACCGCATCAGCGCCGCCGGGTACGGCTTCGTTACCCTCGATGCGCTCCTGGGCGGTTAGGGCCTTGGTCAGGGGCTGTTCGAGAGGTAGTCAAGGAGTCCCTTGACGGTTGCCACTGCCCGGTAGTCACGTTCGGGATGTCCACTCCGGTGTCAGTGTTGAGGGTGCACCAGTAGAAAGTCCCGCCGGCACGAAACCACCGGCCCTTCCGGAAATGCCGTTGTTCCGGTAGCGTCTGCCCATCGATTGCCGGCGAGCGCGGAAGAGGATGGTCGGGCTGTCACTACCCCCTCAGGACGGTAAAACCTGGCTGCACGATTTGCCCCACGATCCGCTGACGCCCCTGCTCCTCAGCGGCCACGCCGCCGTCGGCTACTGGACGAAACAGGACCTGCTGCAGCAAACCCAGGAGGGCCCGCAAGCTGCCCTGTGGGCGCTGCCGGTTCCCGTCCGGATCCTCCACCGCCAGCGGTCGGACGGATCCTGGGCCTATCCCGGCAGCACCTCCCGGCGCAGGACGGACTACGACCTGCTGGAGACCTACCGGCAGCTTGGCTTCCTGGTGAGCATGTTCGGTCTTACCCGCCAGCACCCTGCGATTGCTAGGTCGGCCGACTACGTTCTCTCCAAGCAGTCACCGGAGGGGGACATCCGCGGGATCTACGGAAACCAGTTCTCCCCCAACTACTCAGCCGCCCTGCTGGAGCTGTTGGTGAGGGCCGGGTACGGGGACGACGAGCGCGTCGCGAGGGGGTTCTCCTGGCTGGAGGACACACAGCAGGACGGCGGCGGATGGGCTCTTGCCATCCGGACCAGGGGCAGGAACCTGACTGCCTTGGACGAACCCGAAACCGTGCAGCCCGACCGGTCGAAACCATTTTCACATTTCGTCACCGGAACGGTGTTGCGGGCCTACGCCGCACATCCGGGCCACAGGCAAAGCGGGACGGCCCTTTCGGTGAGCAGGTTGCTCACCGAAAGGATATTCGAGAAGGACAGGTACCCGGACAAGAACCGGGCAACTGATTGGACCGAATTCTGCTACCCCTTTTGGGCCACCGATATCGTCTCCGCTCTGGACGCGGTCAGCTTGATAAACCCACATCTGCGCGGTGAGAAGATCAACCAGGCCAAGGCGTGGCTGATCATGCACCAGGAGCCCGGCGGATTGTTCAGCGGGCATCTGATGCGGGACCGCTATCACGACTTACAGCTGTGGTTCACCCTGGCGGTATGCCGGCTGTTCAGCCGGATGCCCCAGCCCTGAAGGGGACCCATGACGGCCCCCTTCAGCTGCCGCTGCGGCTATTCCTGGTGCTTCACGGCATGTAAGCGGGTCACAACGGTGGGGCACGGTACCCGCTGCAGGACCGCGTGTGCGGTGGAACCCAGCAGGAGCCTGCTGAAGCCTCCGCGGCCGCGGCTGCCGAGAACCAGCAACCGCGCATCGGCTGCAGCCGCTACCAGCGCCTTCGCCGGATCCTCGTCATTCTCGAGCCGCTGACGCACTACGAGGTCCGGGTACTTGTCCGTTAGGCCGGCGACTGACTCTGCCAGGACAATCCTGTCCTCTTCCTCAATCGCCTCGGCCAGGCCTCTGACGGGCATCCCCCGCTGAGCCCACCAGGACGGGCGGCGGAATGCCAGCACGGCAGTGAGCACGTCCCCCTCGCGGTCTGCTTCGGCCGCCGCCAGCGCCACCGCCTGGAGCGATTCCTCAGAGCCATCCACCCCGACCACCACTCCACGGCCCGCCGGTCCTTGGTCCTGGGGAATGACCGCCACCGGGCAGTCTGATGCCGCGACCACCTGCAGTGCGCGGTCCGTCATGGGTCCTCCATCAGCCCAGGTCCGGTTGTGCGATCCAATGACTACCATCGAGGCATCCCGTGAGAGGTCCTTCAGCACGGAGGCCGGGCTCCCTTCCCCCAATCGGATCCTGACGTCAACGCCAGGCTCCTTCTTGGCGGCATCCTCCTGGACCTGCCGCAGCAGCTGCATGCCGGATTCCCTGATCACGTCCTGATAGGTGAACTCCGGCGACATCCACCGGTCATCGAGTGCGTGCACGGCAATGACGGAAAGCTTGTGCCGGGCAGCGCGCTGGAGCGACCACAGCATTGCTGCCTCGCTGCCGCCCGACCCGTTAACTCCGACGACGATTGGCTTGTTCATCTGAAACCTGCTCTTCCGGGCGCGATGGTGGGCATCAACACCGAAACAGTGCCGACGCGTTCAGTGTGATCCTTCCGCCGGTACGGACGTTAGGGCCTTTAGCCCCAAAGGGCCGAAAGGCCCGGTAAGTGTCGATGATTCCGGCCTACGATTGGCAAGAGAGGTCACATCGCTGGCCAGGCGAGTTTTACCCGGCAGCCAGCATTTTAACCAGGGAGATGCCATGAACCAGCACGCGGAACGGGGAGCCGAAGCAGCGGCAATGCAGGCTGTTGAAGAACATCATGCCGGCATGCTCAAAGAGCTGAGCGGGTTGGCGGCCTCGCTGATCGGGTCCGTCGAGTCCGGGGACTCCGCGGCCGAAGAAAAGGCCCGCGGCACGCTGCTGGCATGGTGTGACAGCGAACTCATTCCACATGCGCTGGCAGAGGAGGGTCCGCTGTACAGCGGCCCGCGCTCAACTCCGGAAGGAAAACTGCTGGTGGAAGGCATGCTAAGCGAGCACAAGGTGATCGTGGGGCTTGTCGAGGAGCTGCGCAGTTCACGGGGCGTTCCTGCCGCCGTGGCCGGCGACGCAATCCGGCGCATATTCGCCCTGCATCTCGACAAGGAAAACCGCCTCCTGATGCCGTTCATCGTGCAGTCGCCCACCATGTCGCTGGCTGAGGCGGTTTCAGGGCTTCACGAGCTGGTGGGAGAACACAGCCCGGACCACCACCGCCACCATCATGCCCGTTCCGCGGAGTAGGTTCACCCTCAGCGAAGATCCTGCTCACGGAGCTTGGCCATGTACTCCCGTTATTGCTCCCTGTTGCCTCCTGCGCCGCAACAGTAACCTCTGAGCCAGCCAAATCGAAGCGACCATTAGACCCAGCACGTCGGCGAAGCCCAGAATGGCGGCCCAGGGCAACTCGATCTCTCCTATGTTGAGGTTATTGAAGAAGGAACCCAATGGGGTGAGTAAGGGCCACAGCACAAGGACGTTGCGGGTCAGAGCGAACGCTACCGCGTAGACGATGCCGAGCCCAAAGAGGAACACCATGCCTTCGCCGCTCATTCCGTACCCGATATGGTATGCGGCGTACAGTGCTGCAGCTATGGCGACACCGGGGGCCCGGCCGAAACTGGCGCTGAGGCGAGTCTGGACGAAACCGCGGAAGAACACGGTCTCGAAGGCGCCCACAGTCAAAGACATAACAAGCAAAGGCACCCACCCCTCCGGTTCGGGTAAGGGATACCCGAAGAGCGTGATGGCGAACTGAATGGACGCCAGAATCAACCCCAAGGCTAGCGCCGGCTTCCAGTTACCCAGCCACAATCCCAGGTCGGACAACGGCCGTCCCCGCCTGGCGGTATAAAAGACCGGACCCGCGACCCCCAAGACCAGTCCTGCACCAAAGCAAAGGAACAAGCCGGGCACGTTCGTAACAGTGAACACGGTAAAGGCCACACGAAACAGTGCGACGACCACCAGGTAGAGGCCCGCCACCACGATGAGATCCAGTTTGTCGACGCCCTGCCGCCGCCAGGCCGCAGGGCCGGAAATCGCGGCCAGCAAGAGCGCAGAGGCGGGCACCACCAGGCCATAGACCGTCAGGTCAAGGAGCGCCAGCAAGAGCATCGCGGCGATCAGCCAGACGAACCACATCCAGGTGCGCCAATTTTCAATCCGCTGAACACTCATCAGGACCGTCCTTTCGTGCTGAATCACTCCGGCAACAGATCCTGTCGGAACTTTGCCGTGACGCTTCCGGATCAGGTCAACGGAGCGTGTTTGGCGAGTTGGGCTGTGATTTGATCCGTCCAGGCGTCGACAGCCGCCCAGTCCCGCAAGTCTCCGAAGCGGCCTCCCGTGAGCCGAAACAAGAGACGGAGCGGTGCCGGCATCTGCGCGGCCTTGTAGACACCGGAAAAGACTTTGTGGCCGCGGAGCGGAACCTCCTGGAACTGAGCCCGTTCCAGGCGTTCCTGTTGCAGTGCCGCACCGCGCTTGCGAAACGGCTTGGGCAGGGCTTCGGACATCCCCACGCTGAAAGCCCAGACAGGTCGTTTGGCCAGCTGAGGCACATGGCGTGTGAAGAACAGCAAAGCCGCAGGCAGCCACGCCTGATTGTGGATGGCGCTGCCGACCACGACAGCATCGTAGCCGGAGACAGACTCAACCTCCTCCACGGACCGGCACTCGACCTCGCCCAGCGCAGGCGCCATGCGGGCGGCTATATGTTGAGCAATTTCCCTGGTGGACCCCAGTCCACTTGCATACGCAACAAGAACAGTCATGGTTGGTTCTCCTGCCTTCCTTGCTCCAGTCTGGTGGAACCCGCACCTGTTGGAACCTGCCATAAGTCCCGGGCTGGCGGACGAAGTTCGGTATCCGGCAGCAGCAGTCCCGGCACACTTTCACGGCATGTCTGGGGAATTCTTCGTTCGGGCAGACTTTCCCTGCACCGGCATTGGTGTCTGCTTCGAATGCACCAGTACCACGCCGACGACAAGGAACCAGAGCGCCGGGGGAAAATTAGCCATAAGGACCGGTAACCAGCCACCGGCGTTGTACCAACCATTGAAATCAACGGGGCCGCCGTAAATCGCGGGAACTGATACTGCGCATGAAACGACCGCCGCCCAAGCCAGCCATCCTGTCCAGCGCGGGAGTATGCCGGTGGCGAAGGTGGCGTAGGCCGCCGTCGCCATAAACATGCCAGTGATGACGAAGGCGATCGGGCCGTTGTAGATCAACAGGGTGCCTTCGAACATCGCGCGAACCGCCGAGGGATCTGCATTTCCCCCGAGGGTGTCAAGAACAGCGCCACCCTCAAGTCCGTTAGCCACCAGGGTTACCCCGACCCAGACAACCATGGCTCCAAAAGCCAGTGTGCCGACCCACTCGAATTCCGGGTCCGATCTCCGAATCAATTCCCGGAAGGCCGCCGCGAAGACCATCATCACAACGTAAAGCGCCATGTTGAGCAAGATCCGCGTAAAGACGGCGTTCCGGATCCGGAACAGGTCCTGTGCTTGGGCGGCCCCGTCGTAGACCGAAACGGAAGAATCTCCAGCCATGTAGAGCGGAAACTGTCCCAGCGACAGCAGAAGCGCTGCAAGGCTGAAAGAACCGGCTAACCGCCGCATCTTCACATCATTCATTTTCTGTCACCTATCCCCCACTGCTCGCGTCGGACGGCCGAGCCGTGTTCGCCCTCCTGGCAACTCCTTCAGCAGGAAGCCCCACAGGCCTTCCGTGTAGGAAAAGGCCCTGGCTGTGTCGCGTCAAGGCGGTGTCCCAGCGGGTCACTCAGCCCATGCAGTCCCAGGAAGCGATTCGGGTCAAGTGCTGTGGAACTGCTCCCCGGGAGTCGGAAACCGAATTTCTCAGGCCAACTTCCGGGAGCAGTTCAAGCCCCCGGCGAACCGTTCCTCTTACAGCTCCCGTGCGCGGCCAGCGCTGCCCGTACCGCGGCCAAGAAGGAGGCCCAGGGCGATCATCGCGACTCCCAGAACGACGTGGAGCCAGTTGTCTGCGGTGTTGACCGGGATGAAGTTGGCAGAAGACCCATGATCGATCAGGAGGCCGTATACCCAGATCACCAGGTAGAGAGCGCCCCCGCCGATCAGGTAATACTTCGCCTGCATTACGGTCCTGCCCATGAGCAGGCCAGCCGCGCCGAAGAGCAGATGAACAATGTTATGCAGTATGGATACCTGGAAAACGCCCAGGAGCATGGCGCCGGAGTCGGGACCAGCGAAGGTCATCTGCGAATAGTTCGTAGTGATGCCGGGGATGAAACCGAGAATTCCCACGAGGGCGAAAACAGCTCCCGCTGCAAGGGCCGTGATCTCGATGGGCGTTCGATGGTGGCGGGCACCGATACCCGGGTGTGCTGATGACGCAGACATTTTTTTCTCCTTGGATTTGTTTGGTGTTGCTGATGGGTCCGCGACGAAAACCGGCCCTGCTACGGGCTGAGCCCGGCCGTGTTCAGGCTCATGATCAATGCTCAACGCCTCCCTGTCCAGGAGTCAGAGGCTTTGGTCCTCCTTTTGCATACCGGGTTCCCATGGGGATGCAACGGAATCCAGTTTCTCGGCACGTTGACGGATTCCCTTGAGCATCTTTCGTTCCATGATGAACCAACATGCATCGACCAGCGGCGCCAGAATCCAGAGGACGGGCCTGGTGTAGATTCGGATGCGTACCCGGCTCACCAATCGCGTAAGGTCCCCATTCGGATACAGCGCGAAACACCAGCTGACGCGGCCGGAGACCGGTTCCAGCACCATGGCCCGTTCGGGGTCAAGGACTGCAACCGGCCAGTCCGGGCCCTTGCCCAGGGGAATCACGTCGCCAGCCGCAAGCCGCTGGAACTCGGGGAGTATCCTGTCGGCGCTTGGGCCGCTCAGGATGCCGAAGGCCCGGTCCAGGAAGTCGTAGCTGTACAGGCCCCCGCGGCGGTCGCCCATTTGCACAAGCCACGGCCAGATGTCGCCTGGGCCGGCCTTGATGGACACGGCCCTGGTTGTCGTGATGTACGCGGCATCCACCAACTCGTCTCCGGGCATGGAACGTTCCGCTTCCTCCTTGCTCGCTCCCCACTGAAGGTGGAGCGGGCGGAGGAACCTGTGGTAGGCATCCACCGCGGCGAGGATTGCGCCGACAATGCGAAAGATCCTGGGGAGCAATTGAGGTGAAAGCCCGGGATTGTCCATGATTGAGAACTCTCCGTACTGTGAATGGCGCCCCCAGCGGATGTCTGTACCTGCACTGCTTCCAGGGCGCCTCATGCAAGCGGGCTGCTCAGTAAGACAGCTGCGCTGCCCGCCTTGTTCCCTGCAAGGTTCCCCTCGGCCCGGCGCCTGATCCCGTGGAGCATCCGGACGGACATGACGAAGCTGGCAATTTCCACGGTCTCGACGAGGAAGCGGGCCCACCACTGCCGGTAGGCGTACCTCTCACGGACAACGAGGCGGGTGGTTCGGTCTGGCTCTGGCCGGAGGACGAATGACCAGGTGAAGTCAAAAGGACCGGTTGCCGGGCCCGGTGGAACGCGCAGGACAAGCGCCCTCTCCGGTTCAAGGAGTGCCACCTGCAAGTCCCCCGTGTCCGTGGGCGCCAGATGAACCGGGTCCCCCACTTTGATGTCCTGCCACTCGGGGTGGATCCGGTCCGCGCTATGGATGTCCAGGCCCGCGAGGTTCTCGAGGAAATCGTAGCTGTAGAGGCCCCCTCGGCGCTGGCCCATCTGCACCAGCCAGGGCCACACCCTTTCAGTCGGAGCATGGATAGTGATAGACCGTGATGCCTGCAGTCCGGGGTTGGTGATCAGGTCATCGCCTGGCAGTTCGGCACCCACCTCCTCCGGCCTGGAACCCCAGCCCAGTTGGAAGCGCCGGAATGCGAGTCCGCAGGCGGCAACGCAAATAAGTGCTGCCGGTACCGGCACCCGGCCCAAGTTTCGTTCCTGCTCCATGCGCCGAGTCTTCCACTCCGGCGGTTCCCTGTCGTGGGCCGGAAGGCCCCCCTTATAAAGCAGTTTCATTTGCCGGAGCAGCCGAAGATGCAGAAATCCGAGGACAGCCAAGGGATCATCCGCTCCGTGTTTTGCACTATCCTCCCGCCCACACATTGACACAGAGTCTTGGTCCCGCAGATGTCAGTAACGCGCGGCGTTGCAGTGACCTTCGGCCCTACCCGGCCCTGCCCCAACCGGGGAATCATTACGTGAGGCCGTCCCGGTCGCGTGAGGAGCTGAGATGAGTACTGCCGGAGCACCATTCGCCAGAATCGTTGTCGGAGTTGACGGATCCGAGGCCTCCATCGAGGCATTGCGGCAGGCCCAGCGCCTGGCTGTGCAGCTCGGGGCCAAAGTTTCGGCCAACGCCTACTGGGACTACCCACAGGTTTATTCGGGCTACACGATGATGGGAATCGAGGGCTTCGAAGAACGCGCCGGGCAGATCCTCGATGAGGCGGTCAGGACAGCGTTCGGTGACGAAACGCCGTCGAACGTCATTTCCAGCCCGGTCCGCGGCCACCCGCGGGAGTCCTTGATCGAAGCCAGCCGGGATGCCGACATGGTCGTGGTGGGGCGGCGCGGGCACGGCGGCTTTGGCGGCCTGCTGCTGGGTTCGGTCAGCTCGGCCCTGGTGGCCCACGCCCACTGTCCGGTGCTGGTGGTCCACACACCGGAAGAACGCCTGGAGGCTTCCTAGAGGAGGGCGCTGCCGGGAAGGACTACAAGAGGCATGTGCCGGTGACAATAATGCTGCAAGGCGGACGACGGCGGGTGGTGGCCATCGTGCCGATCATCGCCCTGCTGGCGCTTGCCATAGGTTCGGTCCCGCCGTCCGGTGGACCGTGGACACTTTGTGCTGGAAAGCGGAAGATACGGCTTCGTCACCCTCGATGCGCTGCCCGCCCGGCAGATGAAGAACGGCCAGGATCATGGAAAAGACCAGACAGGCAAAGACCACCGGCACAAGGCATGCTTCGGGGCCGAACGGAACGCCCGAACCGGCCCACCACGGGCTCCCTTTGCACGAGGTTGTCCTGCTGCTTGAAACAGACCCCAGGCAAGGCCTTGCTGCCGACGAGGTGACCCGCCGGCAGGTCCTTTTCGGAGCGAATATCCTCCCGCGTTCGCGATCCGGGGGTATTGCGCGTAAGCTCGCGCGGCAGTTCAACAATCCGCTGGTGTACGTGCTGCTGGCCGCGGCCGCCGTCACCATGGTTCTTGGCGAGTATCTGGACTCGGGCGTCATTCTCGCTGTCGTATTGGTCAACACGGCAGTTGGCTTTGTCCAGGAAGTGCGCGCAGAAGCTGCCCTCGATGCCCTCCACACACTGGTCCGTACCCGGGCAGTGGTCATGAGGAGTGGGCATCGGCTGGAGGTTCCTTCCGAGGATCTTGTCCCGGGCGACCTTGTCCTGCTCGAAGCCGGCAACAAAGTCCCGGCGGACCTCCGGCTGGTCCGGCTGTCCGGGCTGAGAGCCGATGAGTCTGCGCTAACCGGGGAGTCCGAAGCAGTAGCAAAGGATGAGGTGGTCCTTCCCCCGACTACGCCGGTGGCCGACCGCCGGAACATGGTCTATAGCGGCACTTTGGTGACTGCGGGCACCGGCGCCGGTGTTGTCGTCGCCATCGGTGGTGAGACGGAACTTGGTGAGATTCATCGGCTCATGGGAGCTGTCCGGCCAGTGGCCACACCGCTGACCCGAAAACTGGCCCGCTTTAGCATGACGCTTACCGTTGCCATTCTTGCATTGGCCGCCGTGACCTTCGCTGCGGGAGTGGCACGGGGCCAGCCGCCCGCACAGATGTTTACCGCCGCCGTCGCGCTTGCCGTGGGGGCGATCCCGGAAGGCCTCCCCGCAGCAGTCACCGTAACCCTCGCCATCGGCGTCCGTCGCATGGCCCGGCGCCGTGCCGTGGTGCGCCGTCTGCCGGTGGTTGAGACGCTGGGAAGCACAACTGTCATCTGCTCGGACAAAACCGGTACGTTCACCGAAAACCAGATGACCGTACGTGCGCTCTGGACTCCATCCGCCAGTTACATTGTCACAGGTTCCGGGTACGGTCCGGAGGGACGGATTGTTACACCAGGGGAAGATGCGCAGGCTGCGGCACCAAAAGCGGAAGAGCATGACGCCGCACTGTACTGGTCGCTGCTGGCAGGAGGCGCGTGCAACGACGCCAAGGTCATCCCCGAAGGACATGTCTGGCAGGCCCAGGGAGATCCCACGGAGGCAGCAATGCTGGTGGCAGCCGGAAAAGGGGGCGTGGACTTAGCTGGGTTCCTTGCCGGCCATCCTCGAATCAGTACCCTGCCCTTTACTTCCGAGCTGCAGTACATGGCCACACTCCACTCCGCGGGACCGGCGGGCGGCAGCAGCCTGGTGCTGGTAAAGGGCGCCGCGGAAAGGGTGCTTGAGCTCTGCGGGGCGCAGATGGTCAGCGACGGTGAAAGCAGGCCCATCGACAAGCAGGGGGTACTCGAGGTGGTTCACCATTTCGCAGAGACCGGGCTGAGGGTTCTCGCGACTGCAACCATGCAACTGCCGCCTGGTACCGCCTTTGAAGTGGCCAGCCTGCAGCGGCGGATGACACTGACTGGGCTCCAGGCCATGTTTGATCCGCCAAGGGAAGCAGCGGCGGCAGCCGTGCGCGCCTGTCATCAGGCGGGCGTCGCCGTAAAAATGATCACCGGAGACCACGTCGGAACTGCGGCCACCATCGCCGAAGCCGTGGGCCTGACCCCGGACCGCAACCGCGGGACGGCGCTGACGGGGGCCGAACTGGACGGTATACCGGCTGATCGACTGCCACAGGCCGTGGAGCAGGCCACCGTCTTCGCGCGCGTATCTCCAGAACAGAAGCTTCGCCTGATCGGGGCCCTGCAGTCGGTCGGACATGTGGTCGCCATGACGGGCGACGGCGTCAACGACGCACCGGCGCTAAGGCAGGCCAACGTGGGTATCGCCATGGGGCGGTCAGGAACGGAAGTGGCAAAGGAGGCCGCGGACATCGTCCTGACCGATGACAATTTTGCCACTATTGAGGCCGCTGTCGAAGAAGGCCGCAACGTCTTCGACAACTTGACCAAATTCATCGTCTGGACGCTGCCTACCAACATGGGAGAAGGCCTGGTGATCCTCGTAGCGATCCTGGTGGGAACAACGCTTCCCATCCTGCCCACGCAGATTCTTTGGATCAATATGACAACCGCCGTGGCCCTCGGCCTGATGCTTGCTTTTGAGCCAAAAGAACCCGGCCTCATGTCCCGTCCGCCCCGCGCCCCTGACCGTTCGCTTCTGACATGGACACTCACCCTTCGCATACTGCTGGTCTCCGCCCTCCTCGTTGCCGGCACATGGTGGATTTTCGAACTGGAACTTGCCGGTGGTGCATCGGTTGCCGAAGCGCGGACTGCGGGAGTCAACCTCTTCGTTGCGGTGGAATTGTTCTACCTGTTCAGCTGCCGTTCCTTTACCCGCTCAGCCTGGCGGATTGGGTTTTTCAGTAACCGCTGGATCATCCTGGGCGTGCTGGTCCAGACGGCCGGCCAGCTGGCAATCACTTACTTCCCGTTCATGAACGCCCTCTTCCACACGGCCCCCATCAGCCTGGAATCCTGGGCCCGGATCCTGGGCCTCGCGCTGCTCGCTTCCCTGGTTGTGGCAGTGGACAAGCGCTTTCGCCGCCACACGTTCTAGGTCCCGCGGACGTTCCCGGCGATGCAGGACCGGAGGCAGGCCTCACGTCTTTGGCAGCAGCCGCACCATGACCAGGCCAGTGACCACCGCCATAGTCACTGCCATCAGAACTGCGGCCCAAATGCCGATGACGGCAGAAAGCCACAGGTCCTGGCCCGGCTGCCACAAAGGAGTCGCAACCGCCATAAACACGCCCAAGCCCGCGGCCCAGGCTGCCGCACTTCCGGCTATCCAGCGCCAGGCGCGAGGGACGTGATGCCGCAGTTCAATCCACTGCGCAAAGCCGATTGAGGCCAGGAGCACCAGGCCGGCCATGGTTCCTGCGGCTATTTGGGCAGCGACAGGCCACTCCTGCCAGCCGCTGCCCGCCGACGGCAGCAAACCCAGGGTCCAGGCCCCTGCGGCTGCCGCAGCGGTAAACAGGACCCAGCGACGGATGGAAACACCAGGAAGCCGGCCACGTAGCACGTGCACCTCAAACCACCCCAGGACCGCGCCCTCAACAAAACCTGCCAGCACGAGCAGCGGAAGGGTCGCAGCTGGCCAGAGTGCGGCTGCAAGGAGCTGGGCAAGAGCCGGAGCAAGGAAGCCCAGGCTTTCACCGAGGCTTACCCAGCCCACCCACTTGGCAAGGAATACGTTCCGATGCGTCACGGCAGCACCTTTACCCGAACTACCGGCAAACACCACGCCCCTCCTTTGGCTCTTGCTGTGCTGCTAAGCCAGGATTTCTTCGTATCTGCTTGGTGTTTGCCCGTGGCGGCAAGGGTCGGCACGAGCTGGAATAAGAACAACGGTTGCCATGCGGATATTCGCCCTGCATCCCGATAAGGAAAACGCCTCCGGCACACACCATCGGAGAATGATCGCCACCGGCGGGGTTACCGTCCCCCGCCGCTATTCCCGGCGCCATGCACCACCAGGACAGGGCAGTGGGCGTGGCTGACGCAAGCCGAACTGACCGAACCAGGAACAAAGCTGCCGTGCCCCCGCCTCCCCACGATAAGCAGCGAGGCATTCCGTGTCCCGTCGATCAATAGCGGCGCAGGCCTGCCTTGAACGAGCCGGCCGCGCAGGTAGTCTGGCCGTTCGCCGCCAAAAGCCGTCTCGAGGGACTGCTCCAGAACTTCTTTGGCGGCGTATTTGAATCCCTCGGCCCCCACAGCAAGGTAGAGCCCGTAGCCCGGGGGTACATCCCAGCATGCCCAAGCCTCCACTGACGCTCCGAGAGGTCCCGCCAGCGTCCGCGCTACGCGAAGCGCTTCGATGGAGGCATCAGAACCATCGACGCCCACCAGAATCTTTTGCGGTTCCGGCGCCATACCTCGCGCTCCATTCTCTCTAAGAGTCTCTGCTTCAAGAGTGAAACAAGATGTGTGGCCGCCAACAGGGCCAAAAGTCATGGGGGTACGCGCTAAATATGTTCACCGGAGCTCCCGGGCCACAGGGCTGTAAGTGGCGCCTTTTCCGGTCTTTGTTCCCTGGCAGCGGGCGACCTGGCAGCCCGTGGACTCGCAGGTGTAACGGCTGCGGATTCTCCTCGCCTCTCCGGATGAGGGCGGGTCAAAGGTCTTTGGGCCCTGTTAGGGAAGTAGTCCCGCACCATAGGATCTGGGCATGGCCGACAAGAAGATGGTGCCCGACGTTGAAATCCTTGACTCCGACGAGTGCTGGAAGTTACTGGGACATACCAGTGTGGGACGCCTTGCCGTCGTCGTCGATGGCCAGCCCGATGTCTTCCCGGTGAGCTTTAAGCCTGACGGCCAGGGCCTTCTTTTCCGCACCGGAAGCGGAACTAAGCTGCGGGCCATCGAAGCCAATTCGCTGGTTGCCTTGGAAGCGGACAGTGTGAGCGCCGAATTCGGCCTGGCGTGGAGCGTTGTGGTCAAAGGCAAGGCGGTACAGGATGACGCCGCCGGGCCGGCACTGAATGAGGTACGCCGCGGGCTCTTCCCGTGGCAGGGCGTTGGCCAGGAGCACCTCATCAGGATCGTTCCCCAGTCCGTGACGGGCAGGAGGTTCACCATGTCGGCCAGCGGGACTTGGCGGACACCCTTGGATGAGGCCACCCGCGCCGGGCTCGAATAGCCACTGCCGGTTCAGGTGGACGGCACCGGCCCGTGGACAGTTGCCCGCTTCTTTGAAGGTTGTCCCGCTGGGTATGACATTTACCGGGCGGTAGAGCGTATGGCGTCCGGAATCGGGCCGATGGAAGTTCGTATCACGAAGAGCCAGGTTTCGTTCCGGCGCCGGCGTGGCTTCGCGTACCTCTGGCGTCCCGGCACCTACGTGAAGTCCCTGGTTCCTGTTGTCCTGTCCCTGGCGCTTCCCTATGAGGCCGCCTCGCCGCGGTTCAAGGAAATCGCACACCCCTCTCCTGGTGTTTGGATGCACCATCTCGAGCTTTTGGACAGCAGCCAGCTGGACGGTGAGGTGGCGGGATGGATGCGCCAAGCCTATGAGGGGGCCGGCTCAGACACCTCGCGGGCGGGGTGACTCTTTGTCACTTCGCCCTTTACCGGGGCCTGCCCAGCGAGCCACCTGGCCCCAGTCAGCTGCGCAGGGGCTTCAGTCTCGGCCGGCCAGGTATTTGACCAGGCCGGCAACAGTTGCCACCGCCGGATAGTCGCGTTCCGGAATGTCCACCCCTGTGGACGCGGCGATAATCTCCACGAGGCGGAGGAAGTCAAGGGAGTCCAGTTCCAGGTCCTGGCGCAGCCTGGCGCCGTCTTCGAGATCCTCAGGTTCGACGTCGGGTGCCACCTCACTGATCGCTGCCTGCACTGCCTGCCAGGCGTCCTGTTCGTTCACAGCTCCTCCGGTCTCTGCAGCAATTCATCGATGCGGGAAAGGAAGCGCCCGCCGCGCAGCCCATCACTGACCCGGTGGTCGGCGGAAAGCGTGGCCTTGACGACGTGCCGGACGCCGAGCATTCCGTCGCGCGCCCAGGGCTGCTCCAGTACCTTTCCCAGGCCAACCATGGCCACCTGCGGGGGGTAGATGACACCGTAGACGCTTTCCACGCCAAGGTCACCCAAATTGGTCACGGTGATAGTCGGATCGGCCATCTCGGCGCGCTGCAACCTGCCTGCCCGGGCTCGGCTTACAAGGTCGCGCAACTGGTCCATCAGTTCATCGAGGGTCAGCGTTTCCGCTTCGTGCAGGGCAGGCGCCACAAGCCCGCCGCGGCGCAGGGCCACCGCGACGCCGAGGTGGACACTGCGGCTGGGGCGGAACTCGCCGCGCGTGAAGAAGCCGTTCATGTCCGGCACTTCCTTCGCCGCCAACGCCGTCGCCTTCAGCAGCAGGGCTGAGGGAACCAGGCGGGACGAGACTGGCCGCTGCTGGTTCACCGACTGCATCCAGGCCGTGGCCGCTGCCAAGTCAAGGGTGGTGGCCAGGTAGTAGTGCGGGATTTCCTTTTTGGAGCGGGCCATCAGCGAGCCGACGGCGCGCCTGAGCGTGCCGGCTTTGTCTCCCACCAGCGCCTTCCGGCTCTGCCGCGGTGCAGTCTGCGCTGCTGCTTCGGCGGGCTGTGCCTGCGGGGGCGGCGGGGCTCCCTCGCGGGTTCCAGTGGCGGCGGCACCTGCGGCGCGGCGAACATCGGCTTCCGTGACGGCGCCGCCCGGCCCGGTTCCAGGCAGGCCCTTAAGATCGACGCCGAGTTGGGCTGCGACACGACGTGACAGCGGCGAGGACCGCACCCGGGGCTCCTGCGTTTGACTGCCCTGTGCTGTGGAAGTTGCGCGCACTTCGGCGACGGAACGCCCGGCGGCCCTTTCGACGTCGGCCCGGATCACCTCGCCGTTCCTGCCGCTCCCGTGGAGGGACCGGACGTCCACGCCCAGCGTATGTGCCAGATGCCGGACCGGCGGTGAAGCGGAGGCTGCTTGTTGGACGGGCGGGGGCGTTGGGGCCTTGGGTTCCCCCGGTGCGGGTGCCGGGTGGGGAGCCGAAGGCGCCTCCACGGCCGGAGACTGTTCAGGCGGAGCGGGGATCGGACCCGCCGGAGTGGCAGCGATTCGGGCAATGGGAGTACCCACCTCCACCGTGTCGCCGATCTCGACCAGGAACTCGGCGACGACTCCTTCCTCAAACGACTCGATGTCCATCACTGTTTTGTCTGTATCCACGGCGGCCACCAGGTCGCCCTTGTGAACGTAGTCGCCCGGCTTGACCAGCCACTCCACCACTTTGCCGTGCTCCATGTCCGCGCCGAGGGACGGCATCCGGAAGTCAGCCACGGGCGCCCACGGCCCTTCGCGCGGCAGCCACTACACGTTCAGCCGAGGGAAGCGCCGCCAGTTCCATGTGCTTGGCGTACGGCACGGGCACTTCTTCGCTGCAAACCCGTTCCACCGGCGCGTCCAGATCGAAGAAGGCGTGCTCGCCGATCCTGGCAGCGATCTCCGCCGAGATGCTGCCGCTGCGCCACCCTTCGTCCACCACCACCGCCCGGTGGGTCCTGCCGACGCTGCCAAGGATGGTCCCGTCGTCAAGTGGCCGGAGGACCCGAAGGTCGATGACCTCGGCATCGATGCCTTCTCCCGCCAGCTGATCTGCTGCGTCCAACACGGCGGCAAGCGTGCCGCCGTACGTGATGAGCGTGACATCGGTGCCAGGGCGCAGGACGGCAGCCTTATCAAGTTCCACCGGACCGGCGTCGTCCTCCAGTTCCCCGGCCACGTTGTACAGCGAGCCATGCTCGAAAATCAGCACCGGATCCGGATCCTCCAGCGCGGTCCACAGCATTCCACGGGCGTCGGCCAGGGTGGCAGGGGTCAGGATGCGCAAGCCCGGAATGTGCGCGTACCAGCCTTCGAGGCTATGAGAGTGCTGGGCGCCCAGCTGGCGGCCGGCGCCGGTGGTCATCCGGATGACCAAGGGAACGTTGAATTGTCCGCCGGACATGTGCAGCAGCGTGGCTGCGTTGTTGACGATCTGGTCGAGCGCAAGCAGACTGAAGTTGACGGTCATGATTTCAACGACCGGACGCATGCCGCCGAGGGCGGCTCCGATGCCGGCGCCAACGAATCCGGACTCGGACAGGGGCGTATCGCGGACGCGCTCGGGCCCGAATTCCTCGAGCAGCCCCAGGCTGACGGCGAAGCCTCCTCCGTACCGGCCCACGTCCTCGCCCATGAGGAAGACCCGTTCATCGCGCCTCATCGCGTCACGGAGAGCTGCGCGCACAGCTTCCCGGTAGGTGGATTTCATCCCGCCCTGCCTTCCGCCGACCTGGCCCTGTTGTGGTCGCTGGCGGCGCGGCTGGTCAGTTCGCTGCCAGGTTGGCTGGTCACGAAACGGGTGAGGTCCTCCACAGGTTCGAGGGTGCCCGCCTCGGCGAATGCGACGGCGTCCGTTATCTCGGCGTCGACGTCCGCCTGCAGCGCGGCCCATTGCTCCTCAGGCAGTTGGCCTGCCGTCTCCATGGCGGCCTGGAGCAGGCGGATGGGGTCGCGCTCCATCCACTGGGCCACCTCCGACTTCTCCCGGTACAGCTCCGGATCGAACATTGAGTGAGCCCGGAAGCGGTAGGTGCGCAGCTCCAGGAAATGGGGGCCGCCGCCGGAGCGGACCCCATCCACAGCCCTCCGGGAAGCCTCCTCCACGGCAAGGACGTCCATTCCGTCAACGCTCCAGGCAGGAATCTCATAGGCTGCGGCCTTCAACGCCATGTCGGTCTGGGACTCGGAGCGGGCCAGTGCCGTGCCCATGGCATACAGGTTGTTTTCACAGCAGAAGAGCACGGGAAGCTGCCACAGTGCAGCCAGGTTCAGGCTTTCGTGGAACTCCCCTTCAGCCACCGCACCCTCCCCAAAGAAGCATGCCGTCACCCTGCGCCGGCCCGCCATCTTGTCGGCCAGGGCGAGTCCGACGGCGAGTGGCAGCCCGCCGGCTACGATCGCGTTTCCGCCATAGAACCTCGTGGTGGCGTCAAACAGGTGCATTGAGCCTCCTCTGCCGCGGCAGCATCCTTCGGCCCGGCCGTACATTTCAGCCAGGATGGCTCCGGCGGACACGCCCCTGAGGAGGGCGTGTCCGTGCTCCCGGTACGTGGCCACTACCGCGTCCTCGGCTGCGAGGGTTTCTATCACCCCGGCCGCTACGGCTTCTTCACCGATGTAGACGTGGAGGAACCCGCGGATCCTGGCGGCGCTGTAGAGTTCAACACACTTTTCCTCGAGCCGGCGCACCCGCAGCATCTGCTGCAGGAGATGACGCGAATGGGCCGGGTCCGGAAGGGCCGTGTCGAGTAGGGGGCTCATAGCGGCAGGCCCGCCGCAGTTTCGAGCGTTGAAAGGTCCCCCTCCGGAAGGCCCAGTTCGCGCGACTTCAGGAGGCGGCGGAGGATCTTTCCACTCCGCGTCCTGGGAAGGTTTGTGGTGAAGTCGAGCAGCCTCGGGGCAACTGCAGCCCCGAGCCGCTTCCGGGCGAAGCCAATGATTTCCAGCCTGAGCTCCTCAGAGGGTTCCCGGCCCGGCCGGAGCTCAACAAACGCCTTGACCACTTCCCCGGCCACGGGATCGGGAACGCCAATCACGCCTGCCTCGGCCACTGCAGGGTGCTCCATCAGGCAGCTTTCCACTTCGAAGGGACCGATCAGGTGGCCCGAAGACTTGATGACATCGTCGCCGCGCCCCACGAACCAGAAGTACCCGTCCTCGTCGCGCTTTGCGAGGTCCCCCGTCAGGTACCAGCCGCCGGCGAAGCAACGCTGGTAGCGCTCCTCCTCGTTGAGGTAGCCACGGAACATGGAGGGCCAGCCAGGCCGCAGCGCCAGTTCCCCCAGGGCATCCGGTTCCGTGATGAGGGCGGCCTCGCCGTCGTGGATGACAGGCTTTCCCTGGGCATCCCGGGCCACCAGCACTGCCTCAATGCCGGGGAGCGGACGTCCCATGGAGCCGGGACGGATCGGCATCGAGGCATAGTTGGCAATCATGATCCCGCCGGTCTCGGTTTGCCACCAATTGTCGTGCACCGGCAGGCCCAGCACGTCCCGCCCCCATACAACAACCTCGGGATTCAGCGGCTCGCCCACGCTTGCAACAAACCGCAGCGCGGACAGATCATGTCCTGCCGCCCTTTCCGCCCCGGCCTTCATCAGCATGCGCAATGCCGTGGGAGCGGTGTACCAGACGGTGACGCGGTGTTCGGCGAGGATCCGGTACCAGCGGTCCACGTCCAGTTCCTCTTCGTCCACCACCGCAGTGACCCCGTGTACCAGCGGGGCAATGATTCCGTAGGACGTTCCGGTCACCCACCCCGGATCGGCGGTACACCAGTAGATATCGTCCGGGTGCAGGTCCAGGGCGAAGTAGCCCGTGGCGTGGTGGGCGGTGACGGCGTCGTGGACATGGATGGCGCCCTTCGGCGTGCCGGTGGTCCCGCTCGTGAAGTGCAGCAGGGCCATGTCCTCGGGCTGCGTGGCCGCAATGGCCTGATCCGGCGGTGCCGACTGCAGAAGTCCGGCGAGGTCCAGGGTGTCCGGCTCAGGGTTTCCCCCGGCGTCCACCAGCAGGACAAAGCGGAGCGCGGGCAGGGAATCCCGGATGGGGGCGACTTTCTTGCGGTACAGTGCCCTGGTGGTGACCAGGACACGCCCGGCTCCGAGATGCAGCCTCTGCTTTACCGGTTCCGGGCCGAAGGCGGAGAACAGCGGGCAGAAGACGCTGGCATTCTTGAAAGTTCCGAGGACAGCAATGTAGAGTTCCGGGCTCCGCCCCAGGAGCGAGAACACGCGGTCACCTCGTCCGATTCCTAATCCCCGCAGGACGGAGGCGAACCTGCTGGTGTGCATGGCAAGCTCGGCGTAGCTCAGGGACCGGATGCTCCCGTTTGCCCGAACGAAGCGCAGCGCTTCCTTTCCGGCGCGTTCGCCCGCGGCGTGTCGGTCCACCGCCTCATAGGCGATGTTCAGGCCCCGGCCCCCAGGGAGTCCGGCCAAAGCCTGCCGCGCTTGATCCCACGTGAAGGCCGCGCAGCCTGCCTCATAATCGGCCAGGTTGGGCCTCACCGGCAAGGACCCTGTTTCCTTTGTGATGACGGGCCAGTGCGTGGGCCGTTTGGTTTCAGCTGTCATGGTTCCATCGGACGTCCCCGCCGGGCTTCGGGGTAGAGTCCAAGGTCCCCCGGGCCGTGCGGCCCTTGCTGCGGACAGGCTTAGAAACCTGTCGGCTCGGTTTCAAATTCAGGTTCAGTGGGCAGGTGCTCATGGTGGAGCGGCCGCAGCGCCGATGTCTGCGGGAACCACAACAACGCGTCATAGCGCCTGCCCATGACGGTGGGTACGTAATTGCCCCTCTCGCGGCGCGGATTGTAAACCACCCCGATTGCCCGGTGGCCGCGCCAGGAAGAGAGCCAGCGGTCCGCCCGGCCCGCGCCGAATACCAGTGTGGACGGGCCTTCGAGCGCACTATGAAGGAGGTCTTCGTGGCTGCCGGGCAGGGCATCCGGGACGTCCATGGCCTGTTCCGGGGCTCCCCAGGACCGTGCGGCCGTAACGGACCCGTTAAAGGACGAGAACCCTAGGACTACCGACCCGTGATGGCGCTGGCGCATCAGCTGGCCGATGTTGACCATCCCGTCCAATGCCATATCGGTGGCCCTGGCGTCACCTATATGCGTGTTGTGGGCCCAGACGACTCCCTTTGAGCCGGGACCGTGATGGCGTGCCAGGCGGTCGATGGTGTCGCTCATGTGATGGTCACGGATGTTCCAGGATTGCCTGTCAGCGCGGATCATTGTGCGGTAGTAGCGTTCAGCATTAGCCGCGACGATGGCGTTCTGCACGGCGTCAAAAGCTGCAGGATCGTCCTCCACCTGACCGAGGGTTTTCCGGTGCACTGCCGCGAGGAGCGCCACAACGTCCGCCTCACAGGAGTGTGGGACCAGGCGTGTACTCGAAGCATAACGCTGGGGGTCCTCCGTGAAGGGTACAAAGCACTGCCAGGCACCCAGGGCTGCGGGCACGGCATCGGGCGCATTGGTACTGAGCCAACCGAAGATTTCCCGCAGGGAATCCCAAAGGGAGTAGACATCCAGGCCGTAGAAGCCCGTACGCTTGTTTTCCGGCTGGCCCAGGTTCCATTCGCGCAGCCAGGTAAGGAACGCTGCCACCTCTTGGTTTGCCCACATCCAAGTGGGCCACCGTTCAAAGCCGGCCAGTACTTGCCGCGCGTCGAGTTCCTGGTCGCCTTGGCCGCGGATCCAGCGATTGATGCGCCAGCAGTCCGGCCAGTCACCTTCCACCCCGATCCAGCTGTATCCGTGCTCTTCGATGAGGCGGCGGCTGAGCACGGCCCGCCAGTGGTAATACTCCTGCGTGCCGTGCGAAGCCTCGCCAAGACAGGCGAAGCGTGCGGCGGCGCACAACTCGACTACGCCGTCGAGTTGGCCTTCTGCCGGCTGCAGCGGCTGGCCCAGGGCTCGAATCTCTTCCAGCTCCTGCCCGCGGGCAGAGGATGGACGCCCTGTTCCGCCGCTCACCGCGGTAGCCCCCGCACATTTTCCCCGTGCCTGGACGGCAGGAGGTAGCGACTAAACCAGCCGCTGGCCAAGGTGGCTACCCGGGCCAACGTTCCCGGTTCTTCAAAGAGGTGGGTGGCCCCGGGAATGATTTCCAGCCGGGCAGGGGCCCGCAGCAGCTCCAAGGCCTGCCGGTTCACGGCAAGCACTTGGGTGTCCGCGCCGCCCACGATCAGCAGGGTGGGGGCCCGCACGGCCCCGAGGCGGGCGCGGGCCAGGTCCGGGCGGCCTCCCCGGGACACGACGGCGGCGATCCGGACCTCCGGATCGGCTGCGGCCCAGAGAGCTGCCCCCGCACCCGTGCTGGCCCCGAAGTAACCGATTTGGCCAGGCCACCCGTCCTGCTGCATCTCAAGCCAGCGGGTTGCGGAACCGAGTCGCTGTGCCAGCAGGGCGATATCGAACACATTGGCCCGGTTGACTTCCTCCGCCGGAGTCAGCAGGTCGAGCAAGAGCGTACCCAGGCCAGCGTCATGAAGGACCGAGGCCACGAACCGGTTCCGCGGGCTGTGCCTGCTGCTGCCGCTGCCGTGGGCGAAAATTACGATGCCTTCGCACCCCGCGGGGCGGTACAGGCTGCCCCGAAGCCGCACCCGCCCTCCGGCAATCTCCACCTCCTCCTCGGCCCCCTCGCCCTGGTCACCTTGCCCCTGGTCAGGGTGCAATGAGCGGGCGGCGGTGTCGAGCAACCGCACTACTTCGTTATCCTCCGTGGGCGAAAAGTCGTGATAGTAGTACCCCACTGCCTGGAAATCCCGCGGTGCAGCCAGGCATACGACGTCGTCTGCTTCCGTGAACGAGGCCACCGTCCGGGCGGGCGCGACAGGCACCGCCAGGATCACCCGGCCCGCGCCGAGCTTCCGGGCCACCTGGCAGGCGACCCTGGCCGTGGAACCGGTGGCGATGCCATCGTCCACCACAATGGCCGTACGCCCGTGCAGTTCCAGGCGACTCCTGCCCTGACGGTACCGGGCCAGGCGCTGCTCCAGAAGCTGGCGTTCCTTCCGTTCAACCGTCGTCAGATCCTCTTCGGTGACGCGGGCCAGCGATATGACGTTCGCGTCGAGGACACGGGCATTGCCCTCCCCGATGGCGCCCATGGCAACCTCCGGCTGAAACGGAACCCCCAGTTTCCGCACCACAATCACGTCCAGCGGAGCATCCAGCGCTTTCGCCACCTCAAAGGCCACCGGAACACCGCCGCGGGGCAGCCCCAGAACCACCACGTCCTGACCCCGCAGACCGGCCAGACGTTGTCCCAGCCGCCGGCCGGCGTCGGTCCTGTCCAGAAACTCGAACATCATCCCTCACCTGTCCTGGAGAGTTTCCTCGCCGTGCAGGGGGGCCTGCCCCGGGGTCCAGGACATCCGCAGGACGAAGTGGGCGTCCTGCGTGCCCTTGGCAATTAACGCCCCCGCATCCCCGGCCAGTTTCACCCCGAATTCAATCTCCACCTGTTCCGGGGTTAACTCCGCCATCGCCTCCATCACTGCAAGTGCAGCCGGGCGGACGCTGGCAAGTGCGTCTTCGAGGCGCCGGCCCACATCCAGGATCCCTTGTTCATTCCGGGCTGGATGGTCCACCCCGTAGCTGTTGTCGTCAACCTCAACGAGGACAGTCCCGGAACCTACTTCATACCGCAGTACCTCAGTCATGCTGGATTCCTCCGCTAATGGGACATCCGGATGTTTTGGTGGACTTCCGGAACCGGAGGCCGGCGCGTCCCACCACCGGGCTGTTCCGCCCCACACATTCCAGTCAACGCTTTGCAGGCGCCGCTATCTAGGGCAGAAAGACCTGCCTGTAGATCATGGGCGCTAAGTGCCGTTTGGGTATAGCCCCTATGGCCGGTGGGCTACGTGGGGGAATTCGCGACCAGCTCGTGGGTGAGTATTTCCCAGTACGCGTCCAGATTCGGTTCCCCAGCCGCCTTCAGCGCTTGGCCCCATAACTGGGCCTCTGCCGAACTGCCATATGCATTTATCGCGCCGTCGTCGATGAGGTCCGTAAGCAAGCGTGCGACACCCAAGGGTCTTCCACGGCGAGGCTTCATTGACGGGGCCTGGCAGCAAATGACCATCGATCCGCTCCACTGTCTGAACGCGCTCCCCTCTGTCGCCGGCCGCGGATCTCCGCGAGACTAGTTGCCATACGGCACCCCGCCAACCGGGCAGGAGGCCTCTAAGCAAACCAGGAGGATAATGCCATGGAAAATGACGAACGGCCCGGGACGGTGCTGTCCGACGATGACTCGTGGAGGGTGCTCAACCGATGCCGGCATGGCCGACTGGCCGTCAGCGTTTCGGGCGACCCTGACATCTATCCCATCAACTTCATCGCACACGACGGGGTCCTGCTTATGCGCACGAACCCTGGGACCAAGCTGGCCGAACTGACGGTGAATGAAAAGGTGGCCTTTGAAGTGGACGAGGTCACTGACGACGAGGCCTGGAGTGTGGTGGTCAAGGGTACGGCAAGAGTGATCGAGTCTCAGTCTGAGATAGATGAAGCGGACAAACTGCCGCTCAAGCCCTGGATCCCGACGCGCAAGTACACCTATGTGGAAGTCACCCCTGCACGCATCCATGGGCGCCACTTTGAATTGGGCGAGGAACCAGAGCGGTACTGAGCTCGCAGGGACCGGGTGCGTGATTTGCGCACTCTTGCTGGGCGCTGCCTACTCCGAGGAGGACCTACGGCACCGCTCACTTGCGTCCGTCATGTCAGCGGCCGCGTGACCTTGAAGCGCCTGCCGGTGACCGAGTCCGGTGCAACCCGGACAAAGTGGTCTTTCCTGCCGGCCTGCCAGGAGAACAGGTACAGGGAGGCTGAATCAAGGATTTCCTCTGTCCCTGTTATGGCCGCGGCTTTGCTCTTGACCATTACGCTCCAGGCCAACCCGGTAACCGCGTCTACGCCTCGGCCTGCAGCGCCACTGGGATTTCCCCGATGGCGCTGGCGAATTTGCTTCCTTCAGCAGTCCGGAATACCACAGTGCCGTGGTCCACGATGTAGTTGAGCGGGAAGATGTCCGGTCGGTCATCAATCCAGAAGGCCAGGCGGCCGACGGACACCTGCCGCATGAGATCCAGACGCTGCCTGAATTAAGGTGTTCCACCTACGTCGGGGACCCAGAAGCCGCCGCGTCGTTCGTTCGCCGGCCGCGGCCCGTTAGGTCGGGTGTCCCACACGTCCAGACGTCGACCTTCAAGTGCCGGCCTGTCATGGCTTTCCGGTGCCTGTAAAAAGTTTCTTCCCTGTTACGGATCACATTTAGGACAAGAACGGGGACCTCTCGCCAGAAATCCCCGTTCGTGCTGTGCGCTGTACTCGAGAGTAGTACCGGAGATAGCAGCCCCAGGCGGAGCCGGCCGCCGGGCGATAGAGTTCAGGCTTGACCCATAGCCTGGCCGCTGCCTATCACATAGTGTGTCCGCATGGCTGAGGAACGTTTTGTCCCGGGGTTCGATGGAGCCGCCTCGGATGCGATGTTGAAGCTGGGGCGTTTCTTCACGAAATGGGACCAGACCGACGACGGCAGGGCGGTGTTCCGGGAGGGCGGCCGGAAGGGCGATATTTTCTACCGTGATCGGTGGAGCCACGACAAGGTAGTCCGCTCCACTCACGGTGTGAACTGCACGGGCTCCTGTTCCTGGAAGGTGTACGTCAAGGACGGCATCATCACTTGGGAATCCCAGCAGACGGACTATCCCTCCGTGGGTCCGGACAGCCCGGAATACGAACCGCGGGGGTGCCCGCGAGGGGCGGCATTCTCTTGGTACACCTATTCGCCCACGCGCGTCCGCTTCCCCTATGCCCGGGGCGTCCTCGTCGAAATGTACCGCGAAGCCAAGTCCAGGCTCGGTGACCCGGTGCTGGCCTTCGCCGACATCGTCCGGGACCCGGAACGCCGACGCCGCTACCAGCAGGCCCGCGGCAAGGGCGGCCTGGTGCGGGTCTCTTGGCAGGAAGCCATCGAAATTGCAGCCGCCGCACACGTCAACACCATCAAGGCCTACGGGCCGGACCGCTGCGCGGGCTTCTCGCCCATTCCTGCAATGTCGATGGTCTCGCACGCGGTCGGGACCCGCTTCATCCAGCTGATCGGCGGGGTGATGACGTCCTTCTACGACTGGTACGCCGACCTTCCTGTGGCCAGCCCGCAGGTCTTCGGAGACCAGACTGACGTCCCGGAATCCGGCGACTGGTGGGACGCGGGTTACCTCATGATGTGGGGCTCCAACGTCCCCGTCACCCGGACCCCGGACGCGCACTGGATGGCCGAGGTGAGGTACCGCGGCACCAAGGTGGTGACGGTTAGCCCGGACTACGCGGACAACACGAAGTTCGCGGACGAATGGCTCCCCGCCCAGGCCGGAACCGACGCCGCGCT
Organism: Arthrobacter sp. SLBN-100; assembly: GCF_006715305.1. NCBI lineage: Bacteria > Bacillati > Actinomycetota > Actinomycetes > Micrococcales > Micrococcaceae > Arthrobacter > Arthrobacter sp. SLBN-100. The sequence goes on along the minus strand of NZ_VFMY01000001.1, from coordinate 389,498 downwards.
GGCCATGGCCATGGGGCACGTGATGCTCAAGGAGTTCTTCGTCGACCGCGAGGTTCCGTTCTTTTCGGACTACGTCCGCCAGTACACGGACCTGCCGTTCCTGGTACGGCTGGAAAGGAACGACGACGGCGGGCTGACGCCGTCGAAATTTCTTACCGCCAAGGACCTCCCGGCCGAGTCCGGGGCTGAGGATGCGGCGTTCCGCACCGTACTGTTCGACAAGAAGAGCGGCCTCCCGGCCGTGCCCAACGGCTCCATGGGGTTCCGCTATTCGGGCAGCGGCGAGGGCAAATGGAACTTGGACCTCGAGGGGATCGAGCCCGCACTTTCGTTGGGCGAGGTCTCCGGGGAAAGCGCCGAGGTCCTACTGCCGTGCTTCGAAGACGCCGGCGGCGCCGGAAGTGTGCTCCGGCGCGGCGTTCCCGTCATCGAGGTGGAAGGCCAACTGGTCACCACCGTATTCGACCTGATGCTGGCGCAGTACGGGGTTGGCCGCGAAGGGCTCCCAGGCGAGTGGGCCGCAGGCTACGACGACGCCTCCACTCCGTACACCCCGGCCTGGCAGGAGGAGATCACGTCCGTCCCGGCGCAGGCCTGCGTCCGGGTGGCCCGCGAGTTTGCCCGCAACGCCGAAGAGTCCAAGGGCCGGTCGATGATCATCATGGGGGCCGGTATCTGCCAGTGGTTCCATGGCGACACCACCTACCGGGCCGTGCTGGCCCTCGTGATGCTGACGGGCTGCATGGGCCGCAACGGGGGCGGCTGGGCGCATTACGTGGGCCAGGAAAAGACCCGGCCCGCCACCGGCTGGGTGTCCCTGGCCAATGCCCTGGACTGGTCCCGGCCACCGCGGACGATGATCGGCACCGGCTACTGGTACATGCACACAGACCAGTGGCGGCAGGACGGCTACTCCACAGATGCGCTGAAATCCCCGCTCTCCACCGGAGCCCTGGACGGCATGCACACCGCAGACGCGTTGGCCCAGTCTGCGCGGCTCGGCTGGATGCCGTTCTACCCGCAGTTCGACCGCAATCCGCTGGACCTCGCCGACGAGGCGGAGGCCGCCGTCGCCGCCGGAACCGCGAAGGACACCCCCACTTACATCGCGGACGCGCTCAAGAACCGCACCCTGAACCCGGCGATAGAGGACGTGGACGCCCCGGAGAACTGGCCACGGACCCTCGTGCTGTGGCGCTCCAACCTGTTCGGCTCGTCAGCCAAAGGCAACGAGTACTTCCTCCGCAACCTGCTGGGAACCCACAACAACGTCCTGGGCAAAGACCACGCCGAAGGGCTCAAGCCCAGGGACGTGAAATGGCATGAGCAGGCACCGGAAGGAAAGCTGGACCTGCTGGTCTCCGCCGACTTCCGGATGACCTCCACCACGCTGCTGTCCGACGTCGTATTCCCGGCCGCCACCTGGTACGAGAAGCACGACCTGTCCTCCACCGACATGCACCCCTTCGTGCACGCCTTCACCCCCGCGATCGACCCGCCATGGGAGACGAAGACGGATTTTGACACCTTTCACCTTCTGGCCCAGGAATTCTCCCGGCTGGCCAAGACCCACCTGGGCGTCCGCCGGGACCTGGTCAGCGTGCCCCTGCAGCACGACACCCCCAGCCAGCTCGCCCAGCCCGGCGGGATCGTCCGGGACTGGCGGGACACATCCATCCCCGCGGTGCCGGGGCAGAACATGCCCACCTTTTCCGTCGTGGAACGGGACTACACCGCCATCGCCGACAAGCTCGCCGCCATCGGGCCGCTGGCTGACAAGCTGGGCTTCACGGTCAAAAACGTCACTTACAAACTCGCCGGTCCCCTGGACCGGCTCAGCCGCTCCAATGGCGTGATGTTCGGCGGAGCCGCGGACGGCCGCCCCGCGATCGATACCGACGCGAAAATGGCAGAGGCCATACTGGCCTTCTCCGGCACCACCAACGGCACCCTCTCCGTGCAGGGCTTCAAGGACCTGGAAATCCGCACCGGCCGGAAACTCGCGGACCTTTCAGAGGGCTCCGAGGAAAAGTTCATCACCTTCGCCCAGACGCAGGCCGGCCCGGTCCCCGTGATCACGTCACCGGAATGGTCCGGCTCCGAAACCGGGGGTCGCCGCTACGCCCCGTTCACCATCAACGTCGACCGGCTCAAGCCCTGGCACACCCTGACGGGGCGGATGCACTTCTTCCTGGACCACGACTGGATGATCGACATCGGTGAGGCGCTGCCGATCTACCGGCCGCCCTTGGACATGCACCGGCTCTTCGGCGAACCCAAACTCGGCGGCAACGGGGAGCTGGAAGTCGTGGTCCGCTACCTGACGCCGCACTCCAAGTGGTCCATCCACTCGGAATACCAGGACAACCTGCTGATGCTCTCCCTCTCCCGGGGAGGGCCCACCGTGTGGATGAGTCCGGCCGACGCCGAGTCCATCAAGGTCAGGGACAACGACTGGGTGGAGTGCCTGAACATCAACGGCGTCCTGGTGGCCCGGGCGATCGTGAGCCACCGCATGCCGGCCGGAGTGGTCTACGTCCACCACGCGCAAGAGCGCACCATCGATGTGCCGAAGTCCGAGGCCACCGGAAGGCGGGGCGGCATCCATAACTCCGTGACCCGGCTGCTGGTCAAACCCTCGCACCTGATCGGCGGCTACGCCCAACTGGCCTACGCGTTCAATTACCTTGGCCCCACCGGGAACCAGCGCGACATGGTTGCCACCGTCCGCCGCCGTTCCCAGGAGGTGCAGTACTGATGCGTGTGATGGCTCAGATGGGCATGGTCATGAACCTGGACAAGTGCATCGGCTGCCATACCTGTTCGGTGACCTGCAAGCAGGCCTGGACCAATAGGGCGGGCACCGAATACGTCTGGTTCAACAACGTCGAAACCCGCCCCGGGCAGGGCTATCCGCGCCGCTACGAGGACCAGGAGAAATGGCAGGGCGGCTGGGAGCTGAACAAGCGCGGCAAGCTCGTGCTCAGGGCCGGCGGACGGGTGAAGAAGCTCCTCGGGATCTTCGCCAGCCCGGTCCAGCCCGAGCTCAAGGACTACTACGAGCCATGGACCTACGACTACAAGACCCTCGTGGACGCACCCCTGGGCGACGATTTCCCAGTGGCGCGGCCCAAATCCTTGATCACCGGTGAGGACACCAAGATCACCTGGTCCGCGAATTGGGACGATAACCTCGGCGGGTCGGCCGGAATGGGGCACCTGGACCCGATCGTGGAGAAGGTCCGGCGCGAGTCCGAGGACAAGATCAAGTTCGCGTACGAGCAGACGTTCATGTTCTACCTGCCGCGGATCTGCGAGCACTGCCTCAACCCCTCCTGCATGGCCTCCTGCCCCTCCGGGGCGATCTACAAGCGGGTGGAGGACGGCATCGTGCTGGTGGACCAGGATAAGTGCCGCGGCTGGCGCCAGTGCGTCACGGGCTGCCCCTACAAGAAGGTCTACTTCAACCACAAGACCGGCAAGGCCGAGAAATGCACCTTCTGCTACCCCAGGGTGGAAGTCGGGCTGCCGACGGTCTGCTCGGAAACCTGCGTGGGGCGGCTGCGGTACCTCGGGTTGTTCCTTTATGACGCCGACGCCGTCACCGAGGCAGCGTCCGTCACCGATCCCCGGGAGCTGTACGACGCGCAGATGGACGTGCTCCTGGACCCGGATGACCCGGGCGTGCAGGCCGAGGCGCGCGCCCAGGGCATCCCCGAGGACTGGATTGACGCCGCCCGGCGCTCACCGGTCTACGCGCTTGCGAAGGTGTATAAGGTGGCGTTGCCGCTGCACCCCGAGTACCGGACCATGCCGATGGTCTGGTACGTGCCGCCCTTGTCCCCGGTGGTTGATCTCCTGCGGGACCAGGGCCATGACGGGGAGGACGCGGGCAACCTCTTCGGCGCCATCGACGCGCTGCGGATCCCGGTGGAATACCTCGCCGAACTGTTCACTGCCGGTGATGCGGACCGGGTCACCGCGGTGCTGAAAAAACTCGCGGCCATGCGCTCGTACATGCGCGGCATCAGCCTGGGGAACGATCCGGACGACTCCATTCCCGAGTCCGTGGGTATGGACGGTCAAACCATGTACGAGATGTACCGGTTGATGGCGATCGCCAAGTACGAGGAACGCTACGTCATCCCGAAAGCCCATGTGGAGCAGGCCCACGACCTGGAAGAGATGGGCTGTTCGCTGGATTTCGACGGCGGCCCGGGCATGCAGGATTCCGCCCCTTTCGGTGAAGCGAGCGGCAGGCCCCTCCCGGTGGCAGTGGAGACTTTCAATGCCCTCCGCGACCGGCAGACTTCCGACTCCGCCGCTGGCGAATCCTCCCTCCGCGGGCGGGTGAACCTGCTGAACTGGGACGGCAACGGTGCGCCGGAGGGACTGTTCCCGGACAAACGGGACGTTCCGCGGATGAGCGGCACCTCTCCCGCCCACGGCGGAGGGAAGGCCGGTCCCAGCCCGGACGCTGCCGGGCCCACCGCGGAGGCCTCCGGCGCGTCGGGTAATCCGGAGGACAATGACCCCGGCGCCCTCGCCCGGGAGGAACCGTGACGCGCCGTAACCAGGTGGTGTACCTCGCCGCGGCCTGGTGCCTGTCCTATCCGGACGAGGAACTGATGGGGCGGGTTCCGCTGATACGGGCTGCTCTTTCCGAGTTCGACGGGGCCCCAGATGATTTCGAAGGGGTCCTGAAAGACCTGGAGTCGGCGCCGGCCATGGACGTGCAGGCCCGCTATGTGCGCGAGTTCGACCTGGGCAGGCGGCACGCCCTGCACCTGTCCTACTGGACAGACGGGGACACCCGGCGCCGAGGCGAGGCGCTCGGCAGCTTCAAGAACGTCTACAGGCAAAGCGACATCCTGGTGGACACCCAGGGCGAGTTGCCGGACTACCTGCCGATGGTCCTGGAATTCGCGGCCGTGGTGGACATGGCGGCGGGCAGGGACCTGCTCATCCGGTACCGGCCCAGCCTCGAAATGCTCCGCTTCGGGCTGCTCCGGGACGAACTGCCGCACGCCCTGATCCTGCAGGCGATCTGCGACAGTCTGCCCGGCAAGTCCCCTGCGGACGAGCAGGCCGTAATGCGGATGGCCGGTTACGGGCCACCCACCGAGGCCGTGGGACTGGACCCGTACGATCCCCGCTTGTTGCCCGTGAAAGGGACCTGACCATGCTCGCATCCTCAACGGAACCTGGTGCCGCCGTCGAACTTTCCACCGTGGACATCGCGCTGTGGGGTGTCCTGCCCTACGTCATGGTGGTGGTGCTGGTGGGAGGGCTGGTCTGGCGCTACAAGTACGACCAGTTCGGCTGGACCACCAGATCATCCCAGCTTTACGAATCGAAGCTGCTGCGCATCGCCTCACCGCTGTTCCACTTCGGCCTGCTCGCCGTAGTCGCCGGTCACTTCTTCGGGCTGGTGATCCCCATGGCGTGGACCCAGGCGGTGGGGATGAGTCAGGACTTCTACCACTTCAACGCCCTGTTCGTGGGCGGCATCGCAGGGGTGGGAACATTGGGCGGGATCCTGCTGCTGATCTACCGCCGCCGCACCACCGGGCCGGTGTTCATGGCCACCACCAAGAACGACAAGACCATGTACGTGGTCCTCACCGCGGCCATCGTGTTCGGGCTGTGGACCACACTGGTGTCCGTGTTCGAGGGCGAGCACGGACACAACTACCGCGAAACCGTAGCCCCGTGGTTCCGCTCACTCTTCATCTTCCAGCCGGACCTCGCAGCCATGGCGGCGGCACCGTTCTCATTCCACCTGCACACCCTTGTAGGCATGGCGTTGTTCATCATCTGGCCCTTCACGCGGCTCGTCCACGCTTTCACGGCGCCGCTGCACTATCTTTTCCGGCCCTACATCGTGTACCGCTCCCGGGACAAGGACCTGACCGGAACCAGAGGGTCCAGCGTCGCCTCACGCCGGGGATGGTCAGCCGTGGGAACACCGGACCGCGATACCCGGAACCGCTGACCTGGAACTTATCCGAAGGAGGAACCGGTGACAGAATCAGGACCGGCAAAGATGCCAAGCGGCAGAACCTTAAACCTGGTGCTCGCCACCTCAGCCTCCGTGGTGTGCTTCTGGGCATGGAACTCCGTGGCCACCTTGGGTTCGTTCTACACGGAAAACCTCCAGCTCAACCCGGCTACAACCGGCGTGCTCATAGCCATGCCGGTGTTCGTCGGATCACTGGGGCGGATCGTCGTCGGAACGCTGACGGATAGGTACGGCGGCCGCGCCATGTTCACGTTTGTCCTCCTGGCCACCATCCTGCCGATCCTCCTCGTGGCCCTCGGGGGCACCCTGAGTTCCTTCGCGGTGGTGCTGGGCGCCGGCCTGCTGCTGGGGGTTGCCGGAACCGTCTTCGCCGTCGGGATCCCTTTTGTCAGCGGCTGGTACGAGCCGTCCCGGCGGGGCTTCGCCACAGGGGTTTTCGGCGCTGGCATGGGTGGGACGGCGCTGGCCGCATTCCTGAACCCCCGTCTCGTCGCCGCAATCGGATACTTCCCCACTCATCTGTTGATCGCCGCAATCCTTGCCGTCATGGCGGCTCTGGTCTGGTTCCTGATGAAGGAATCCCCCGGCTGGAGCCGCAATAACGCACCCGTGCTGCCCAAGCTCCTGGATGCCGCCAAGACACCTGTCAGCTGGAAGATGTGCTTCCTCTACGCCGTCGTCTTCGGCGGCTTCGTGTCCTTCGCCACCTACCTGCCCACCTACCTGCGGGACGTGTACAGCTTCGACCCCAGCGGCGCCGGTTCCCGCACGGCGGGGTTTGCCCTCGCCGCAGTCCTGGCGCGGCCGGTCGGCGGCGTGCTCGCGGACAAGCTTGGGCCCAAACCGGTGGTGGTCACTTCGCTCGCCGCCGTTGCCATCCTCGCCTGGGTAGTGAATCTACGGCCCGATGGTGAGGTCCCCGCCGGCCTGACGTTTGTCGTCATGGCCGCGGCCCTTGGTCTGGGCGCAGGTGGCGTGTTCGCCTGGGTGGGCGTGCTGGCCCCGCGGGGGAAAGTGGGCAGCATCAGCGGAGTGGTCAGCGCCGCCGGGGGGCTCGGCGGCTACTTCCCGCCCCTGGTCATGGGCGCAACGTACGACGCCGCGACGCGCAGTTACTCGATCGGACTGCTGCTGCTCGTAGCGACGGCCCTTGCAGCCCTGGCCTTCACGATCTTCACCGTACAGGCCCGGGCCGGAACAGCGGCCGTCCCGCCCAGACTCACGGGCCCAGGCCGCTAGCCAACAAACGGTGCCGGTTGCTTACGCCGGGGGCCGCAGGCGCTGATGTCCTGTGCGCGTTGACCTGAGTTGAAGGAAAGCCCCAGGAGGCACAGTCCTGCCTTAGCCCCGATCCACCGATCGCGTTGAAGGCGTGGCGGCGTTTTAAACGGAGAATGCCTGTCGGATCGGGAAAAATGGGATTGTCTGGGACTCCGTTTGGCCAAGCCGAGAGGTATCTCGTACGTGCAGCTTTTCCATAGATCCAAGCATTGCCACTTAAGCTTGGCGCCATGACCACGACCGTGCAAGTGAGTTCTTTCGGCTCCCGCTTCGCCGAGGCGGTGCAGACCCTCACCCCAGGGTATTTCGCCCTCACTATGGCCAGCGGGATCATTTCGGTGGGGCTCGAACTCGAAGGCTTCCCTGCGCTCTCGGCGGCACTCCTCGTGGTCTGCGCGGTCTCCTACACAGTGCTCCTCGTGCTCAACCTCGTGCGTCTGGTCAGGTTCCGCGAAGATATGCGCCGGGACTTCATGGACCCCGGCCGGGCGTTCGGCTTCTTCACCTTCATCGCCGGGACGGACGTACTCGGCGTGCGGCTCGGGATGGCGGGGTGGCCGGGTGCAGCAGCGCTGCTCCTCGTTGTCGCGATCCTCACTGGGGTGATGCTCGGCTACATCGTCCCGTGGACGGCCGTGCTGGGCCGGGACGAGCGGCCCGTGCTCAAGGATGCTAACGGCACGTGGTTCATCTGGTGCGTGGCGAGCCAGTCCGTGGCGGTCGCGGCCGCATCCGTCGAGCCCCTCGCCGGACCGGATTCGCGCGCGGCCTTGGCAATCGTCGCCATCGTGGCCTGGTCGGTGGGACTCATCCTGTATGCCGCGGTGGGGGTCTTCGTCTCACTGCGGCTCATGACCTACCCCATCCGGCCGGAGGACCTCCGCCCGCAGTACTTCGTGGCCATGGGCGCGATGGCGATTAGCGTCCTCGCTGGCGCGCGGATCGTTGAAATGGCCGGCGCGCCCATGGTGGACGCGACGCGGGGCCTCGTGGCAGGCTCGTCCGTTGTGTTCTGGTCCTTCGCCTCATGGCTCTTCCCCGTGCTCCTCGCAGCCGGGTGGTGGCGGCACGTGATCCACCGCGTGCCGCTGGCCTTCGAACCCGGGCTCTGGAGCGTTATCTTCCCCCTCGGCATGTACGCCGTGGCCAGCATCTATCTGGGACGCGCCGACCGTCTGCCCATTGTCGCCTTTATCGGCCGCACGGAACTGTGGGTGGCTCTCGCAGCGTTCCTCGCCACCTTTGCCGGGATGCTCTGGCACTTGTGGGCCACACTCGTGCGGCCCGGCATGCGGCCCCGACCGCACGGCACGGTTCGGCCGAGGCTGGGTCCCCCTGCCGGGACGCCGGACCGTCGGGAGCCCGGACCATAGGGACGCTGAGGACGCGGACCGCCCGTTCCTCCGGCAAGTACAACCACAAGAATCTGCCGGATGTCGCCTTTGCGCCCCTCTGGAGGGGGTTGCCGGTTGCGCCCTCCGACGGAGGGGACGAAAGTGCACGCGCCGCTGGACGTGAGACAGCTTGTAGTGCGGCGTCTTCCTGAGAAACCAGGATCTTTGGCATGGCCCTGCATCGTGAAGGACCGCGGCGGTCATTCTTGGTGTCTTGAAAAGCTGTAGTTTTCTAAGACGCCTGCCAGGGACGCTCTCCCGGTTATGGAGCGAGCTTCGAAACTAGCGATGGCTCATGAAATTAACGACAGGAACCAGACCACCGCCTGCACTGGATGAAGAGGCGGGTATGGCCCCCATCCGGTGTCGCTGGGGATCCCTAACCTCATGGCCTCTGATTCATGACGGTTATCGAACGCCCCCACCCAAGGCCTGCTCAAACTCCGTACTCAGATACGGATCGGGCAAGGTCATCGAGGGCAATCCGCGCCCCGTGGATAAACACGTCCACGTCCGGGCAGACGTTCTGGTCCGCAATCGCCGTCAGGTTGAGCTGCCCGTTATAGGAGAAGACGGCAACAGCAAGCGCGATGTTGCCCATGAGCGACACCACCGGGAACAGCTCGAGCAGCTGCGCTCCGGAAAGATACAGCGGCACGGGCGGCCCCGGGACGTTGGTGACAGATATGTTGATGAACCGCTGGTGGGCGAATCCGTGCAGGAATGCACGCTGGAAGAGCATCGATTGCGAAATTCCGCTGCCCGTCTGCGGATGGGCGTTGCGCTTGCGTGCGGTAGTTTCCGCCTTGATCAGGTCCAGCCTTCGAACAGCGTCAGACTCGCCGAGTGGCAGCGGCACCACCATCCACCCGTCCAGGTTGCTGGCCCCCTCCTGCCCACGCTGCTCCCGGTGAAGAGACACAGGCACCATCGCTCGCAGCGCCAGCCCATCAAGATGTTCTCCCCGGCCAGAAAGCAGCTCGCGCAGCCCTCCGGCCACCACATCCAGAACGACGTCGTTGACTTTGGCGTCATGGGCATGGGCAATCTGGCTGGTGGCTTCCAAGCGGCTGCGAAGAACGCCCAGCCTGCGGTCAGCGCCGACAGGACGGTTAAGGCTGGTGCGGGGTGCACGTTGTTCGGCAAGCAGCTCCCGCCATGCCGGCCAGGCACGCCGCGTCCGGCGCAGCAGGTCACTTGCATGAGCAAGGCCAACCGGGAGCCGGGCAAGCCGGCGAGCGTGACGGCGTAGGTTGTCGCGGAGAAGCTCCCCCGCCGTCGGCATAGGGGTCGGCGCCCATGATGGAGCCACGGGGTTAGGCGCATCCGCAGCAGTGTCCAGCAGCGACCCGAAGGCGGCCACGGCAGCTATCCCGTCCGCCATGATGTGATGCATCCGCAGGAACAGGCCCACGCGTTCCTGCGGCAACCCGGGCAGCAACCACACCTCCCACAGCGGTCGTGCTGGGTCCAGCCGTCGGCTTGCCAGCTCTGCGCAGGCCTGCAACAGGCGCGACTGGTCGCCAGGAGGACCGACAGGATGCACCCGGACGTGATCGGCGAGGTCAAGCGACGGCGCGTCGATCCACAGGGGCCCGCCAAGCCACCACCGGGGCCGATACAACAGCTGACGGACGTGGGGGACGCCCTCCAGTCTCGGTTCGAGCCAGCGGCGGACGGCCTCGATCCGGACGCGACCGTCCGAGTCCAGCAGCCCATGGCCGTCGAGGACCCCAAGAGCGCCTATGTCCGCAGCCCAGCCCGAGTCGTCCCACAAGAGCAGGAAGCGGTCCGACGCGGTCAAGCGCTCAAGGCGGGATGTCTCATTTTTCACAGTCACGTTCCTGTCCCCTCGTGACCAACAAACCAACCTTACTCCCAGGACCGATGATCGGTTAGTGCCAAAGGGAGTCCCGGACCAGGAGAACAGCGGGTCGGCGCGACGCCTCATACCCCTACGGATACGAGACTCAGAGAAGAGGCCAGGCCCTCGCTCCTGCGTGCCATTTAGCGATCACAGAACACTGCCACATTGAAAGTCACGCTCGAGAGGCGTTGTTCTCGACTGGAAAGGTTCCCGGAGTCCTTCGTTTGCAGGTCTTCCGACGCCGACGTCCTATGGGCTTGGCTAGAGCGACTTGTTCTGTATCCATGTCTGGAGCACTATCTTTCCTGAAGCGTCAGGCAGCAGGAGCCAGGCCCAGAGGTAGAGGGCCGGGGCAGGACCTGGGAACAAGGCCAGGACCAGGAGCTGGGCTCTTTCTCCCGGTGATGATCCAGCTTCCGCTTGGGCATTAATGCCAAGCACAACAGCTAGACCCACTGATATCTTCTGAGTAATCGTATCGGCGCTCCTTCGGGGCGGGCCCTCGCCGACGGGACGATGGCAAGTATCCCGCGAGCATCAGGTATGTGCCTGCAGAACTCATATCGGTCTTATCCCATCACCTGCTGGTTAACCCACCGCTCGAGGGGTGGGACCAGCAGTAGTACCGCCACGATAGCGACCATCAGGACGTGCACGAAGGCATTCCATGCCGCAGTGCCGCCCGCTTCACCTCCCCCTACCGCAGCGAACCAATAGGGCACCAAAGAAACGAGTCCAAGCCCGGCTGACGCGAGGGCAGCGTACTCCCACCAGTTCCACCGGGCGAACAACGCCCAAGTAGCTATACAAAAACCGAGAATAGTCAAGAGGCAAAGCGCCATGGTCAGGTTCCACAGGAACCCGGAGGTTCTGACCCCCTTGGTTGCGAAGGTAGGTGTCAGCCAGAGCCAGCTGCTCCCTGCCATCAGGAGGGCGAGTCCGCCCAAGGTGCGAAGTGTGAACATTTTTCTCGCCTCCTCAGGCAACTAAGGTTAGAAATTTGCTCCGTTGAGGCGTAGGGCCAAAAGGCCCCACCACCGAATGGATGGGGCTCGTACAGTGTGAACCATGGGCAGTGATGAGATTTCGCGTTCCTCCCCCTCGTTGGGTGAGGCCTCCCGCCTTTACGGGCTTGGCCGCCTTGGCGTACGGATTGCCTGGGCCACCTCTGTGGTGACGCTGGTTTCGTTCGTTCTTGCCCTCACGGCACTACCGGACAAGGTGCCCTACCCGTTCACGGACGAGGTGATTGCCGCCCAGTGGCCGGGTGACTACTACTGGATGTTCCCCGCAATGGTGCTGATGCTGCTGTTCGTGGCACTGGTCGCAACTCTCCATGAATATGCTCCGGCCGCGCGCAGGATCTATAGCCTGACCGCTCTGTGCGTCGCAGTCATCGCTGCAGGTGTCCTGCTCATCAACTACTACATCCAGTCCTCCGTGATGCAGCCAAGCCTTGAAAAAGGGCAACTCGATGGGTGGTCCATTTTCACCCAGTACAACCCAAACGGCGTCTTCATCGCCCTTGAGGAGCTCGGCTACCTGTTGATGAGCATCGTCTTCCTCTGCCTGGCCCCTCTCTTCACTTCCAGGACGCGGCGGGAGAAGGTGCTGCGGTGGCTTTTCCGGCTCAGCTTTGCGGCAGTCGTGTTGTCCCTCGGCGTGGTTTCGGCGCTTATGGGAATCGACCGGGCGGATATCTTCGAAATCATTGTCATCAGCATCGTTTGGCTGACGCTTATCACCGCAGGGCCGCTCCTGGCGGGATACTTCAAGCAGGAGGGCACTGCAGCGGCTTCATCCGCGGATAGAAGTTGAACCTAAAGGGACGTGTGTGTTCTCACCTGCTGAGCCCTCGCCGAATGGGGGATGCTGGTGCCTGTTCTTCTTCCCGTTTGAACCGGCCCCAGCCCGCTATCGGGCACCAGCGGGGAGATTCTGGCAACGATCCATCGTCCTTCCGGGCACCGACAGGATGATGAAACGATGGGGCTTGTCTCACCAAGGCGCAGAAATTCCGCCAAGAACTTCGAGCCGCCCTAATCCCTCAGTGCAGCCGGATGCGGGTGGGCGAGGACTTTGGACTGAAAAGGCACAGTAGTGAAACGGCAATGCAGAATGTCAGCCAAGGAATAAAGTGTTCCATTTGACCTTGCTCCTAGCTTCCCGCATCCAGGACCGTGTCCCTGGGCGTTCGAGGATCCAACGTTGTCCAAAGAACACAATCGCTGAGTTCCACTTTCCTTGACAGAAATAGGTCGGGTCCAGCAGATAATCGCGCGTCGTGTCCTTATCCGGCGATCATGTCGCGTCTCTGCGGTCGGGTCATCGCGGGGTGGCCGGCGGCCAATCCTTCGAAGCCGTCATATGAATGTCCGGCACAGCAACCAAAGCCATACCCGCCTCCCCTGGCTAGCCACGACCCTACAGCGGCCGCGGTACTGAACCCGGTAACAACCTAAGGACAGTAGTAAAAAAGCAGGAAAAACGCTTTTACAGCCCCGAGCGCAGCGAGGTCCGAGCCGATGAAAGCCCAACTGCAGGCGAAGTAGCTAGGCGGCCGAGCCTGACCGGGCAGGACCTCCCGGCCGCTCAACGTCCGCCGGCTGTAGAGCACCAGAGACCATGGCGGGTCAAGGACTACCACTCACCAAGCCCGACATCGGCGTCGCAGTTTGGACCGTCACGCAGGAGGTCGCTATCGGGTTTCAAATACTGGAAACGTTCCAAACTTGCCGAGCTATAGGGCTCTTTATGAACTCGGCATTCACTTTTTGGATCTCAGCTTCCTGCCCGAGCAGGAGATGTCCGCCCGTCAACCTGATGAGAGTGCTGTTCGGGATTCGTCCGTGCATCTCCTGACCGCCAACGGCTTCGCGGAGATCGTCCGTTGACTGGATGATCAGGGTGGGTGGCTTAATCTGCTCGAAGGGCACGACGTTGATACCCGGGAGACTCACGCTGTTGTCGAAGAGGATTCCCTTTGTTCGTTCGGAGATCGGCATCGATGCAACGAAGGCGTTCTGAACCGCGAAGCGCTTCTGGGCCTTGGTCATTCCGGCGATGATCGGGCCGGGCAGCAACAACCCTAAGAGCTTCTCCGGTGCAAGTTTTACCGCCAACCAGTAAATAAAGTCGTGCTGGGCGACGATCTTTGGGATGTATTCGGCTTCTGGCCCCGGAACAGCGGAGGAGTGAAGGATCAGGCCACGGGTACGGCGCGGATGGTCGATGGCGAACCACATGGCCGAGGGCCCGCCGGCCGAGTTGCCCACAAGGAACACGCGCTCAATGCCCAGGTGGTCCAAGAGCTCACGGTATGCGTCGGCTTGCGTTCGTGCCGTTGCCTGGTCCGGAAGTTCGGATCCGAGGTATCCGAAGCGGGACACGTAGATGAACGTGTACTGCTCCGAGGGCAAGATCCGCCACTGAGTCACGAGCGCCGCTGCCTGATCCACGCCGCCTGTGATGCCATGTGAAATGAGCACGGCAGGGCCAGTGCCCGAGACGCGGTACTCGATGTTCCCGTACCTAGACTTGAAAACCTTCGTGGGCTGAGCCTGCAGCCGAGCGCGAGCTTCTCGCATATCGTGGCGGAACGAGACCGCCACGAGAGCCGACAAAAAGAGTGCCATGCAAAGACCGTCTAGAGCCCGGCCCGTGACGTGGCGTCCGTTGCCGAACTTGTCAAAGTGGCGAAGCCGTCCCTTCCCACAGCGAGGAGCTCCACCGGCCCTCTTGGCGGTCGACTCGGTAATAGTCATCGCGGGCATCTATCGCCCAGGCAGCTGCGCAACCACAGACTGCCAAGCTGCGTATAAGATCCCTGCGTTGATAACGACAGCCAACGTCCACCACGGGGTGAACGTCGCGACGATGAGCGCCATCGATGCAATGACGGCTACGACGGCCGAGTAGGCCCACAGTGGTAGGTGCATGGCGTACGCCACGCCAGAGAGCGCAAAGCCACTTGCCGCGATCACTGCCAGGGTCACGACCACCGGACGTATATTGGCGAACAGCCATGACGCTTGCCAGCCGAAACCCGGTAACTCACCCACTTTCTGCGGCGGGACCCATATGGCCGCATTGAGGACCCCGTGCAGGATCAAAAACGCTGCGACAACTAGCCGCCACATGCCGGTCACACTCTCCGACCGCGGGCGGGAACTTGCACCATGTGGTACGTCATGAACGAGTAGTAGTCACAGAACTTCAAATGCAATTTCTCATTCCTGCTCATATCAATATCTTCAGCGCAAAGTGATGCTGAGGTTCAGAGGCCTTAGTCCTGCAGTATTCCGGCGGCGCACGTGGTCGATGGCAGACGAGCAGCGCAATCAGCAGTGCCGGTCCCCCGTGATTCAGGTCCGTCGCCCAAACCACAGGTCCCCAGCTGCGATCTCAAGGACGCTGGCCAGGAGCTGTAGCAGCGCTGGTTCGTCGTCCGGGACTCTCTGTGAGAGCAGCCGGTTTCCGTCGCCATCGATCACAAAGCAGTGGTGATGGGCTTTGCCAGCATCAATGCCGGCCGATAATTGCACCAAGAACAGCCTCCAGTTCTGTTGGATAGGTAGAGCCCAGCAGATAACCGCGCCGTCGTGTCCTTGTCCGGCGATCATGTCGCTTTTCTCAATCAGCGGGCGGGTCATCGCGGGATGACGGGCGGCCAATCCTTCGAAGCCCACGATTCGTCCGGCACAGCAACCAAAGCCATACCCGCCTCCGGTAACAACATAAGGAGAAGGAAAGATGCAACGACTGATTTCAGACGTCGTATCACCGACCCATCGAGCCGCGCTGCTGAACTGAACAAGGCCGTCAAGATGGCAGCAGAAATTGCCGGGGAGCAACGCTGTGGAATCCTGATCACACTCCATGACTTCACAAAGTTCACGGTGGCACTTTCACCTGATGTCCCCTTCGGACTGATACAAGAACACGACCTCGCAAAGCGCGAATAAGACAACACCCGCCAGACCCAGCGCACCGCCACGACGGCATCTGGCCCTGAAGCCTTAGCTGTCGGCCACCGATAGGCGCTCAAGCGTAGGATCGCGCGTCACTACCGCGATCGAGGAAGAAGCAGGGCTGTGCAAAGCAGTCCGAGACGAAAAGTGCGGACAATGTCCACAGGCTCCCTTAGGTCGAAAAATCAGCAAGGTGCATGAACGCCTGTACTAGCTCCCCCTCGTCAGCGTGACACGAGTCACCGACAGTCGATCGGACTTCTTCAATCAACCTGAAATCGGGCTGCCTCCTTCATTTCTCAAAGCCATGACGCTAGTGGTTGACCCAAGGAGCGATCCCCGAAAGTGCCTGCGGATGATTGTTTCTATCCCCGTGAATTGAAGCGGTCCTGCCTTGGGCGAGACAGGAACGCGCCGCACTGGTGTGTGGCACGGGCGACTCTCTCTCGTCGACGGGACGAGTCAAGTTACTTGTAAAGAACAAGGAGGCGCCTCTCCATTGCAAGAAAGCAGTACCGTACTACGCGCGGTGGTCAGCCAGGTCACATCCTCTCAAGGCGAGCCTCTCCCTCACCAGCACCGTAAGACGGTATCGCCGGGAAGAAACTTCGCTTGACGGACGCAGGGGTTGTTCAGGAAAAGCGCTCAGCCCTAATGCGCCGAACAAGAACTAGAGCCACAGTCTAGGAGCCCGCCGACTCGAGCTTCGAGGGGATG
The DNA here is from genome assembly GCF_006715305.1 of Arthrobacter sp. SLBN-100. Taxonomy (NCBI): domain Bacteria; kingdom Bacillati; phylum Actinomycetota; class Actinomycetes; order Micrococcales; family Micrococcaceae; genus Arthrobacter; species Arthrobacter sp. SLBN-100. The sequence continues at coordinate 373,247 of NZ_VFMY01000001.1, read as the reverse complement.
CAGTAGTAACGACTCCGCCCCACACGCTTAACTAGACCCCCACGGACAAAGCCGTCCAAAAGATCCAGGAGTTCAGCTCGATTGAGGTTTGCCGAAATTCGTTCTTCGTGCGCTCTCCGAAGCTTATTAATTGCTGACAGATCATCCATCGCGAGCGCGGCTTCTCCGGTGAGCGATCCATGCAGAGTGAGCAAGTGTTGGACGTCGTGCCGGTTGAGCCCGGGTGTACGGCCGGTGTGATTGCGGTGGTTCAACTTAACGAATACATCCTCGAGTGTTGGCTCGGAGCGGTTCTCCGGGAAGCGACAGCCTCGGCAGACCCACGGGTTCTGAGTGGAACGGAGTACTTGGAAAGGATGCCGAATCGCTCCTCAAAGTTTCCCCGCGGCTGATTTCTAGCAAACTGGGGTCGAGAATCAGGCAAGCGATCGAAGTTTGTCATGTCTCTAAACCTACGGCGTCAGCTGGCGGGAACTGCCCTCCAGTAGGGACAACGAGGCCGGTCCAAGAAGCGGCCCCCGGAACGGCTAGATAGCTGCCCGCCGCAGAAAGTGGGCGACTTCTGCGCAGTAGGCGGGGTCGTCGGCGAGACAGGGAGCCCCGCTGTCGTGCCCTGCGCCCCTGCTCTGCGTTTCACAGTCGTCGATAGCGGCGATTCATAGACGATGCATACCTGCCAGTAACTTCGTCAGGCGATCTGGATTCGTTGGTCGCCTAGCTCTACCTCGACACGAAGCCGGCCGCCGAGCGCCTCGACGTATTTCCGCAAGGTGTCGACCTGGGCACGATCAATGTCACCGTGCTCGATACGGGAGACCCGGTTCTGGCTGACATGCAGGCGCCCAGCCAGCTCGACCTGCGTCAGCTCAGAGGCCTCGCGGAGCTCCCGAAGCCGGTAGGCCCGGACCTCATCGAGCATGCGCTTCTTGTGAGCATTCACAGCTGCCCGGTCAACCGGACGCTTAGCCAGTAGTTCTTCCATGGACTTCGCCACTATGCCTCTCCTTTCAGGATCCTCAGATGATCATCGAACAGGTCATCCGCAACCGGAATGTTCGTCGTGTACGACTTGCTCCAGTTGCCCCCCCTTGTCCCCGGCGACAAGCAGGATCGCCCGCCGCTCCGGATCAAAGGCAAACAGGATTCGTAGTTCCGACCGCCCGCTCGATCCCGGCCGCAGTTCCTTCATGTTCTTATGCCGTGAACGGACCACCGTGTCGACCAATGGACGACCAAGTTGAGGTCCGCGCTCGGCGAGAAGCTCTAATGCAGCAACAATCTGCTCATACGAGTCTTGGTCAAGACCTAACAGCCACGGCTCAACCAGGCCCACATCCACAGTGCACATCGAGTCCAGAATACAACTCACCTGTTGTACAACTCAGCTGCTATATTTTCTGCCATAACTCGGTTGGACGTGCAGGAGACAAGCCGTCCACCCCACTTGAGGCCGCGCCCGTGGCCTATCGCCCCGAGTGAAAGCTACGGGAAAGTGGACACGGCGAGGGAAAGGTCGTCCTCACCCTCTACATTCAGCGCGGGCACGAAGAAGGTTACGTCCTGCACGTCGAGCACCTAGCCGCGCCCCTGCGGGTAGACGGCACGCTCCTTCGCCTGAGCCCGACGCCGCGCGTTGACAGGGACGCCGCGGACTTCCGCCGGATAACCGCTGCCCGTACGGCTGCCGCTAAGGCCGAGGCCGAGCTAGACGCCGCTGTCAGCGCCGCCCGAGTGAACGGAGACTCTTGGGAGGTTATCGGTGCCGCCCTCGGCACGTCCGCTCGAACTGCCCGGGAGCGCTTCGGACACGCACACTGAGGCGACCGCGAAATGGGATGTCGACGAGATGACGAACATGCGCGTGATTGCCGTCGAGCAGGAGAACGCAAAAATCATCTGCGATATTGGACATCTGGGGATCGTTCGCAGAAAGCGGCCGGGCCTCCGATAACCAACCCCTCTACGGCGACGCGACCGACCTGATTCTGGACGCTCCGACGACGCCCCTGATACCCGATGACTATGCAGAAAAGTGATTACTGAAGAGCAGGCGCCCACTGCGCCACCTTGGAATAGTTGGGCATCAGCTTCCAGTTTCCGAATGGCTAGGCGGATTTCTAACGGCCGTTCGCCGCTGAAAAGCCGAGTCACTAGGACTCACCCACGGAGTCGCGGTCATCGGGATGTCTCACGAAATTTCGGGGTTCGCGACTCCCCACTTACCGAGCCCTTCTTCATACTCAGATTTAATCAAACGACCATCTTCCCGGCGCATTTCAACAGTTAGTCGAACAGGCCTAGCACCACCTAGTACCTCTAGATCGATATCCAACTTCAGCGATGGACTGTTTTTAAGAATCTGACGCTTCTGTGGCGGGATGTTTTTCGATGCGAAGCCCAAAGTGACAGCACCCGACGTAGTAACTGTGATGGCCTCCCTTGTCGTAATGGGTGCGGCTAGAGGGTCCAGCTGTTTATCTTTATCGAGTACCTGCGGCCCTACTTTCGTCGCGAAAGCCTCGTCACCAATCCAAAGTTGGCCACTCATGATGTGCGTCGGTAGCGTTACGGTTTCACGCCCGTTATGGGCGATGAAGACGCGAAGACTGCCGTTGCAAACTACCGCCTCTTCTTGGTGCTCCGAGCGGCCTTGCGGGGTAGCCCGCTGAATCTCAGGTCGATATGTGGCACGGAGATAGCCCTGGAGTGCGATCACTTCGGGCAACTTGGTGACCGGTATCAACATTCTGAGCAATTCATCGCGTCGAGCGCTCCGAGTTCCTGTGCCTTCCCGCATGGGCACCTCAAGGCTTGGGTTAGCAGAACCAGTTTTGACGACATACGGCGCCCGGTCTGAAGCGATGGCAACGGCTACAACACTTTCTCCATTGGGACCGACCGGAACATGAATGTGACGTGTCATCTCAGGAGGCGTGTGGTCGAACTTGTTCGTTATTTGCGCCCACCGAGGATGTCAGTCCCAGCTACATCGTGGACCGCACCGTCCTTTTCATCGATGCCGATGATGTAGACGACAGGATCGCCTGCAGCGCGGTTTAGGCTACCGGCCAGCTGACGCGCCTTGTTCTCCTTAGGCGAGTCCCGCTTGCACTCGATGAAATCATTCTCTACCGACTGTCCGGACCGTATCTGATCGACGGCCGAAATCACTCTGGCTTCAAGATCGATGGCACGCATGGCATCCAATGGCAGCGATAACCAAGCTCAGGCGTTGACGGTCGGCGTGGTATGCCCTAGATCTGACGCCTCGTCCAGGAACAGCACTCCGCGTTGCACCCCGGGCTCGGCGATGAGGTTGTGCAGAGTGAGCCCGGCACCGCGGCGTGCGTCGACGCGGAATGCCCCATACACGTTGCGTTCCCGCCAGTCCTCGTAAACGAGCCGGTCTTCCGGGGCAATGTTCCTGTTGGTGCGCAGACACCGGTCCAGCAAAGGTTCGCGACTGTCCGAGGGCTCATAAAGCAGCGCCTCGACGGCCTCTGCCCAGTGATCCTCTCGCCCGGATTCGGGTCCGGAGGCTGATGCGACGGCCAGTGCGAGGCGCCGGGCGAACCCCGGCGTAGTCGCGTAGCCGACCAGGGCTGCCTTGAGATCTGCCGCCCGTTCCATGAGTGCTTCCACGTCCATGCCCCCATTCTTATCCATCAGTGGCCGGGACGCCTGATCCCGGTCCGACATTGCATGCGTGCGATGCGGACCCGTAGCGACAGGAACTACTGCAGGAAGCCCAGACTGAGTCGGCCGTGACTGGGTCCAGCCAAGGGGACATAACGACCTCGCCGCGGATGAGCTCTATTCGTCCTCGGTGGAGTCGCTTTCCTTCGGCGCGTTTTCAATCGTAGGCCCTCTACGAAACGTTTTTTCAGGGGGACACGGAAAGGAAGTGCCCCATAAGGGCTTTATTCCCCCGCGGTACGCGTCACCGCGGATGGAGGATCCGGACCTCCACGTCGCCGGTGCGTTGGAAGCCAGGTGCCTGAGGAGGCAAAGTCTTTTCCCACGCCACAAGCAGCTTGTCCCCGCAACCGGCAATCGCCTCAATCGTCCGGTGCGTCCCCTTGGGACATCCAGTAATCGTTGATCGCCTGAACGGCCTGCTCTTTCGTCATCCTGGCAACAACTCGTTCATCCATTCCAACCGTTTGCGTGAGTTGCCAGACCAGCGCAAGAGGAACAGCCGAAGTCGGAGCCGCAGGGGCTCCGCGGGCAGGCAGTGCTCCGTCGTCGACACAGGCCCAAAATTCATCTTCGCTGACGACGAGCTGGTCTTGGAGAATGTGGTTCCAGATCGAACTCGAATACGTGGTGCGGTCCACCGGCCGGGAAATCCGGGTCCGGAGGATCCGCCCATCCGGCAGAATCAACCGGTAGGTCGCATGGTGGCGCACGGGCTTCCCGCGTGCGTTCGTCACGAGTTCCCAGTGCTCGTTCAGACAGAACTTCTCATGGTCGTCCCGTCCGCCCACGCGGCGGACGCTCATGCCACCGAGCCGGTGAGCCAGGCGGTCAATTGCTCATCGGTGGACAGGTCAATGAGCTGAACCATCGCCCAGTTCTCACGGTGGTTGGGCGCCGCATGCAAATGGTCCTCCCAATCCTCCGCGTAATCCCGCAAAGCGTCGACAAAGTCCGCCAAGGCCTCGCCCAACTCCGTGGCTTCGGCGGCAATAGGCTGCCCCGGCATAAAGACGGCCCAGGCACCGTCCTCATTCACGACCTGAACATTCGCGGCGACCGTCAGCTCCAGGTATCTCCGCAGGCTCTCGCCATTAACGACCGCGGCCGTGGCCCGGTCTGGCCGCCGAATCGTGGACAGCCCTCCCCGCTCGCTGAAATCCAGGATCGCCTTCAACGAATCCCGTGCTTGGGTAAACCCATAGACGCGTCCACCGACCGCGCCATGTGTAGGAGTGCTCATGTACCAATCATCCGCACGTACACCACGTACGTCAAGTACTCCATCGCTTGTGTTTTCGGTCCACCGCTCAGCGCTGAATGACCACGGTGGGCGGCTGGTGCCGCCCAAAGTCCCCGAAGACTTTTCCTGCGGGGAACACGATGTCACTTGCCTAATAGTTTCCGCGGATCAGGAAAACCGAGCGCGAAGTGCCCCGCCGCCCCTCTGTTCTGCGAGGCTGCCAGGACCGGCGCCCACCCGTCGTGGCAGTCGTGAACGGTCGCCACCGCTTTACCCGGATACGGTCAAATAACACGGCCGCCATCTTGGAGCACCTGCCCTTGATGGAGACGGGGCGCAAGGAGCAACATATCCAGTTTCGGGCAATCAAGACTCTCGCAAATGTACGACTCGGTGGCACCTTGCCAGTCCATACCACACCGGGAGACTCGGAGTTGAGTGTACCGAGCATCTCGTGTTCGATAGCTCGGCCGTGTCTAGTCGGCTCCACCACAGCGAGGCTTTCTCCTGTCACCGTTCCGCGTCCGTTCTCGCGGCCCTGTGCGACCAGGAGTAGGATTTAGCCCTGCTCCGGCGCGGAGGTCCGATCACACCTCGCGGCACAATACGCCGCCCGCCGACTGCTTACTGCGCCGTGGCGCGGGGCGCGGGAGCCGCAAGGCGGTGATGGGAGAGAATGGCGCAATCAATCGAGCAGCGGGTCGCCCGGGCGGCTGAGGAGGCGTTGCAGGACCACGGTTACGTTGCGCCGGTCGACGTGCTCGTTGGAATGGGCTGGCTGCAGCCGGTGCACCGAGACCACTGGCGCCAGGGACGCATACCCTATCTCGAGCAGGTGGTGCCGGTCGGCTTGGGCAAGGTCTCGACGGCGATGCGGGCATTGACTCGCTGGGCCCATGAGCAAGGGTTGCAGCCCAGTGAGACCGATTACGTTGCCCGGACCCGCGGCCGCAAAACGCTGCAGTTCTCCGCCAGCGGCAGTCCGTCCATCGAGCGCGCATACAGTACGCACTGGGTCTCCCCGACACTGTCAGCGGCCAAACGCGCACGCGTCCAGGAGCAGGCCAGCCGAGCGCCGGACCTCGTCGTCGTCTCGCCGCTGAAGGACTGGACATGCACGGGGTGCGGCGGGCACGGGGACTTGCTGCTCATGGAAGACGAAGCGCCCCTGTGCATGAGGTGCGCCGATCTCGACCACCTCACCTACCTGCCGGCCGGCAACACCACTCTGACGCGCCGGGCGCGCAAAGCCAGCGGCCTGTCGGCGGTAGTAGTGCGCTTCAGCCAGTCCCGACGGCGCTACGAGCGACAAGGCGTCCTCGTCGAGGAGCAGGCGCTGGTGGACGCCGAGGCATCATCCCTTGCGGACGTGGAGGCGCGCACCCGCCGTCGAGCCCGCGATGAGCAGCGACGCCGCGAGGCTGACAGCCAGCTCGCGGACCGAATGGCCGCGGAGATCAGCCGACTGCTACCCGGATGTCCCCCTCAGCGTGCCGCCGCGATCGCCGCACACACCGCGGCACGGGGCAGCGGCCGGGTCGGCCGCACCGCCGAGGGACAGCGCCTTGACCAACAGGCACTGGAGTTAGCGGTCGTTGCCTCCATTCGCCACCGAGACACCGACTACGACGCACTGCTCATGGCGGGCGTGCCGCGCGACAATGCCCGCGAGAGGGTCCGTGAAAAAGTGGGCGACGTGCTCGACCACTGGCGTTAGGGCTGAGACCGATAGACGGCACACCCCATCCCTCTCGTAGTCATGGCCCTACTCAACGAAAGCCCTGTCGCCAACACGTCACCGGCTAGCAAGTTGCCACGGCCTCCTCCTCGAGGGCGAGGCCGCATTCGGCCATGGCGACCGCCAGCTTGGAATCCCACGGGCATTCCGCTGGTTTCCCGCCAGACGAAGCGAAGGCTTCGAACAATGCCGCCTCGTCGGACGGAACCCGGGGCCGTCCCACCGCCATCGGGTGACGTGCAGTGAACCAGCCACTGCTGATGATCGATCGAGTAGGCATCAAGGGAGTCCCGGGCGTATCCGCGGGACTAGACCGCCAGCAGTTTAGAGGCCACGGAATCCTTCAGCGACAGGACCGGGCCAGGATCCACGATTGCGGGCCTGTCCTCCCACCAGTCCAGCCTAAGATCCATGACGACCAGGGTGCCGCCCTTGTCCACGGTTAGGCTCGCGAACTCCCGGTACTGGCGCGTGAACTATGGGCGCTTATCGGCTCTCGGAAGTTTAACTTGCCGAAGAGCCCTTACAGCTGAAGTTGATATGAGGCTCTACCTGCGCGAGGCTCGCTCCAGCATCCGTGGAACCAGGCACCCTTATGGCGCTTAAAGATCGCGCGTGCGACCGGCATATCATCGGATCAGGGTCCAAGCCGCTTGCGCAGGAGGCAGAACTCGTTGCCCTCAGGGTCGGCCGGACGTGCCATTGCTCGTCGCCGGTCTGCCCGACGTCGGCGGGACGGGCGCCGAGGGCGAGTAACCGTTCCAGCTCGGCGTCCTGGTCCCGATCGACGGGGTTGACGTCGATGTGCTGTGGGAGCTTTCCGGTCCGCGGATCGCTGCTGGGGCTCAGGATGATGGTGGGCTGCAGGCCTCCGAACCCGGCGTCGGGCGGGCCAATCTCGATCGTACCGTCCTCCCGGTCGAGCTCGATGTAGCCGAGGACCTCGCTCCAGAACCGCGCGAGCCGTTCGGGGTCGGCGCATTTGAGGACCAGTTCGCTGATACGGGATGCCATGAATCTCATGGTACGGAGACGCTCGGTGGGAACGAGTCGATACCCGGGCCCGCGTGGGACGGCGCCGTGCCGAGGTGACGTCGAAGCGGTAAGTCTGAGCCCCTCGCGACGCGGGCGAGATTCGACGGATAGATGTCGGAACGCGCAGCACCGGCTCCTCGATCCGCCACCCAGGCGGTGTCCCTCAAGTCACCACGCTAGGAAAAGGTAAGCGAAAGAAACTCGGTGGTCATGCTGCAACCCACGAATAAACCCATGAACGGTCATGACCACGAAACAGACAACGGGCCGGCGCAGCCCCACTCCCCTGCTCCAAGAAAGTCATGTTGCTGCGCCCAGACCGCGTAATGAAGGAGTAAGAAGCAGACCCTCGCTCACTACAGGAAAGGGAGGAAGCACCCGGCCACAAGAACGTCCGCCGACAAATACGGCGTGGCTGACACCCGTCATAACGACCCCTCGTGCAGGGTGTGTACAGTGTCCACAGGGCCAGAGGCCGAAGAACCGCCTCTGACCTGCGGAAACCCTGTGCCCGAGGTGGGACTCGAACTGCATTCCCGGCCTTGCAAACACCGGGAACCCCGAAAACATGCGGAATCCGAAGCAGTCCGAGGGCTGTAAAGCCCGATCCAAAGGTGAAAGTGTGGACAATGTCCACACCCTCAGTTCGGTCCCTTGCCGCTCACTGTTCAACAGCAACTGCACGCCTAGCGTTTGAGGTGCGTGAGACCGTCCGTTTATTTCACTCCTGCAGCACCAGCAGTGTGCAGGTGCTCGAGGCATCCTCGCTTGAGAGGTCCTCCGCACTCCCCTGTGAGACGCCTTTCCGAGACGCCAGCGCCTGGGCTTTTGCTTGGCGACTACGCCTTCACACCCTGGGAGACCTTCGACGCCACCGCCGTGATGGACCAGGCGCCGCTGCTTGCCGCCACGCCTCATTGGATGGGCACCAGGGACAGGACGGCACTGATCGGGACACGGATGGACCGGGCCGGGGAGACCGCACCGCAGCCGGCGCCGGTCAGGCCCGAGCTGTCCCGCGGCCGAGCCCTCGGTGCCGGGACTGGCAGTGCTGGGGACGCGAAACTGCCGCCGCGCCTGCGGCTGTAAGAGAGGTTATTCCTGACCGTGGCCCGCGAGGTTCAGCGCCCACGGAAATCCAAGCCGGCGGCCTCTTCCGCCCCGCGGCCCAAGTCCTCATACTGGGCTCATCGTGCAGTCGGATGCCACACCAAGGGCGCGTCTCATCGCAACTGGCGACCGGTGGTGGGCCTTCATCGCGTCCTCTTCACGATTCATACGAGCCCGGCTTCCGGGCCCATCCGGAAGAGAGCGAGAAAAAGCTTCATCCTCCAAGCCCCTCAAGTCAGCAAGCGAAAGAAGGACCCTATGCTTTCCATCCGAGCCATCCCTTGGGCGAATCTCCTGAACCAGAACAACTTCCACCCCTCTCCCCACGACTGGTCCGACCAGGTCATCTACTTCCTCCTCATTGACAGGTTCTCCGACGGCAAGGAAGACGGATACAAAGACGCATCCGGACAGGTCGTCCAAGGCCAGACGCCCCTGTTCACTGCCGGCGACGCCAACAACGCAGTCGCGAACCCGGCCGACGTCGCAACATGGGAAACCGCCGGTACGCAGTGGCTCGGCGGAAACCTGAAAGGGATAGCGACTAAGATCGGCTACCTAAAACGACTGGGTGTGACCGCGCTGTGGATCAGCCCAGTGCTCCGGCAGCGGCAAGGTGTCGACGACTACCACGGTTACGGAACGCAGAACTTCCTCGAGGTCGATCCGCACTTCGGCACGGACAAGGACTTCAAGGACCTGGTGTCCGCCGCGCACGCGGAGGGGCTGTACGTCATCCTCGATGTGATCCTCAACCACACCGCCGACGTCTTCCAGTACGCCGCAGACGATCCGGAACCGGGATGGAACGGCAGCACGTTCCCCGTGGCCGGGTGGAGAGATTCGAACGGCAGCCCCACTCTTCCCTTCCCTTCCCCTGTTGATCCGAATAACCCCGCCAGCGCCGTCTGGCCAAGTGAACTCCAGGCCAACGGTGTCTTCACCTGCAAGGGAAAGATCATGAACTGGGACGCCAGGCCAGAGACGACAGAGGGTGACTTTGAAGGACTGAAGGACATCCAACAGGGAACCGGTCCTGTCGACGGCTACCAGCCCTCCCCCGCATTTCAAGTCCTCACCGAGGCATACCAGTACTGGATCGCCTACGCCGACGTAGACGGCTTCCGCGTCGATACCGTGAAGCACATGGATGCTGGGGCTACGCGATACTTCGCGTCCGCCGTTCATGAGTTCACACAGACCATCGGCAAGGAGTCCTTCTTCCTTGTCGGCGAGATCACCGGCCCCCGTGGAGAGGCCATTGCGACCCGTGACGAGACGGGACTCGACGCTGCCCTCGGCCTTGCCGATGTGCAGGGAAGAATGGTGGATGCAGTCAAGGGATGGGGAAACCCCGACGACTACTTCAAGCTTTTCCGCAACTCCTATCAGGTCGGCAAGGCATCACACACCTGGTTCCGCAAGCACGTCGTCACGTCCTTCGACGACCACGACCTGGTCCGCATGGGCCGGAGCTTCAAGGCCCGTTTCGCATCGGACCCGGAGGGCAAGGCGCTGGAGCTAGCCGTCCTGGCCATGAACGCAACAACGATTGGCATCCCCTGCATCTATTACGGAAGCGAACAGCTTTTCAACGGCAAGTTCCCGACTAACGTGAACCTGGATCCAGGCAACGACCACAAGGCAGACCGCTACATCCGCGAAACGATGTTCGGCGGCGGCTTCGGCTCGTTCCGCAGCAAGGACCGTCACTTCTTTGACGAGTCGACCGACACCTACAGTCAACTTGCCCGGGTTCTGGACCTTCGCCGGAACGACCTTGCGCTCCGGCGTGGCCGCCAGTACTTCAGGCCCATTTCAGAGGACGGTGCCAACTTCTGGTATCCGAACCGTATTGGCGATGGACGCATGACGTCCGTCGTGGCCTGGAGCCGCATCATGTCCAGCCGCGAGGTGGTGTGTGCCTTCAACACCGATCTTGTAGCGACGAGGACGGTATGGGTAACCATCGACGGCGGGCTGCATTCTGCCGGCGACAAGTTCCGGTGCATTTACTCGATCGACCAGAACCAGCAGGGCTCCGAGACAGCTGTCGAGGCTCGAAACGGCAGGGCCATCAGCATCGCCGTCCCGGCCGCCGGCTTCGTCATCATGGCCCCTTAGTCCGGACGGGAAGCAGCCGGGGCAGCCAGCAGCCCTCACGTCTTATCCGCCCATAGAGCTCCAGCGACCGTCAGCGGGCGGCTTCCCACCCCCCGCGGTGACCCCCGGACGGCAAGCGAGGACTTCATCCGGGAGTCCATCGAGTACCCGACAATCCTTCCGGAATAGACCTCCTTAACAGCGCAGAGGTAGAGCTTCCCCTCGGCAGCCGGGTGCTCGGTAATGCCCGTCAGCCACAGCGCGTTCGGCGCCGCGGCGTTGAATTCCCACTCCACCAGGTCATCGTGGACCGGCGGTGCAGGTCTGCGGTTCAGGACCGGCTTCTTCGAGAACACCGGCCAGATGGCGTGGTCCCCGCACAGGCGCTGGACCCTGTTTTCACCCGACGTGATGCCCTTCCCGGGGAGTTCGTCGGCGATGAACCGGTACCCGAACGCAGGGTCCTCGGCATGGATGTCCCGGGCGGCATTGACGAGGTGCGCATCGATCCAGTCCCGTTCGGTCACCGGACTGGCCTTCCACCGGTAATAGCCTTGCTTGCTGAACTTCAACACCCTGCAGGTCACTACCACGGGAACACCGTCGGCGTGCTGGACGCTCTGTCGGGCCTGATCGACAGCACCATCGGAGATGAGCCGTTTCTCGTATCGGATAAGTCCTACGGTGGGTACCTGGACCAGGCGATCGCCAACCGGAGACGCGGCCGGGCCATCGGGCTCGCGCGCATCTGCCGCGTTGGCGGGCAGACGCGTGATGTGCCCGAACACCAAGAACTTGTTTCGTTGGCCGACCCGGCCGGGCGAACTGGAGCCCCATCTCAAGGCCACGTACCGCACCTACTTCGCGGTGCAGAAAATCACACCCGGGACGCCGCCGATGCAAATCCGCCACTCTACAAGTCGTTAATGGCCAGGCTGGAACCACAGCGAATGATACGTATGGCCATGCCAGCCAGTTTTTGACCAAGGCGATGGGGCTGTCGTAGCGTCGCCCGGAATCCAGTCTTCAATATGTCGTGATGGGAGGAATCGAAAACTGCTAAGACATAGCGCGAAAGCCTGCCGGGGAGGAGGAACCACCTTTTTCAACGGCGCTCTAAACGTGACCCGCCAGACCACCGGTGAGGCTGCACGTCCAGGATCCGCGACTGTGAAAGTGACTTCATCAGCATTGTGCGTACCAGCACCGGAAGCAGCATTAGGTCACACTTACTCAGGAATCACCCATGTAACCCATCAGTCCTAGGCGCCGTTTGTACCATAACTCTCGTTGCCGGACGGGCCAAGGCCGAGGCCAGAAGTCCGATATCGCGAACATGGAACCCATACCGGTCAACGACCTGCAACGCGTCTTCAACTTCAAGGTACGCGGTCACGCATCCTCAAGGCGCGTCAAGAGCTCAGCATCATGGCTCATTACGAAATCCAGTCCTTCGCCGATCTCGCGACTTCGACGGTGTCGCTGCAGTACAAGCTCTGCACCTTGGAGCAGCAACGCCGATTTCGAGGTGTGTTCCTCGGCCGCGAGCTTGTCCAAACGACGATCCAGATCCTCGGGGACACGCAGATTCATAGCCATGACCTCATGGTACCGAGCCAGTACCAAACGAGGATCTATTGCGCGAAGCCCTCGGTTCACCTAGTCTGATATCGATATCAGTGATACAGGTCTCGTATTGGCTGCTGCCTTTGCCCCTGCCCAATTACTGCTTCGAATATGACGAACGAAGGGGTTCACCTTTGAAAGACCCAGCAATTTGCCGCCCGGTGGGGGCTGCCCTCGCACTTTCCCTGCTTGTCGCGACTGCGACTGCCGGGGGCGCAGCCGCAGCATTTCCTCAGGCACCTTCAACCGACACCTCGCAAGGTTTTTCGTTCCCAGGAGCAACCTTCGAGGAGGGAACGCAGCCGTCCCTGCCCGAGGGCTGGAGCCAGAGCGGACCGGGGACGGCCTCTACTGGCACGACTTCGGCACGTACGGGAAAATCAGGTGCCAGAATCAACTCAGTCTCTGAGACTGACGCGACGGTGCTCAGCTCCCCTGCCGTTAAGCTGAAGAAGTCATCTGACGTTGTTTACTACCGTGCGCTGGTGCGGCCAGCGGAAGGGGCACCAAGGGTTGAACTTCAGGTCCGGTTCACAGCGGCGAATGGCGACGAAGTAGGCCAGCAGGTTTCCGCCCCTACCGGGATGAAGCCAGGGTCCTGGTCCGAGCTGTCCCTGACAGCCGCCACCCCAGCTGACGCGGAGGACGTGCAGGTCTCGATACACGTTCTGGGAGCCGCGGCCGTGGATGTCGATGACATCTCCCCCGACGTCCGTCAGCGGCGGGAATTGGTGCCTGATGGAGGCGCAGAAACTGCTACCGGTAGTGGCCAGACGGCGCCCGCCGGCTGGTCCCCGGCATCAGTTCAATGGACCCCTGTTACAGTCCCGAACCCGTCAGCGGAATCAGGGACAACAACCCCGGAAAACTGGAAGACGTTTAACTACTCCGCAGCCAAAGCCACGATGGTCTGGGACAAAGCGGTTGCCCACACTGGCACAAAATCACTGCGCATTGACGGCGTCCCCGGCGGCATCGGTGACTGGCAGCAGGTCAACTATGTCCCGATCTCTCCAGGCACCTACAAGTTCGGATTTTGGATTAAAGGACAAAACGCAGCCCCGGGTGACATCCGGCCCTTGGTGATTTTCCGTAACGCCAACGGCCAAACGGTCGGCGGTGACAGAATCATCCAGAACAGTGTGTCCACCTCGGACTGGACGTATGTTGAGTCAGTTTTGGCAGCACCGGCAGGTGCCGTCTCGGTCCGAATCGACTACCGGCTCTACAACGGCGGGACCGCGTGGTTTGATGACATCACCATCGCGAAGCAAACCACCGTATCCGGCGTTGCCGAGGGAAATACAGCCGGTACGGACTCCGGAACAGCCCAAACCGGGCAAAATTCCCTGACTCTCATCAATAAATCGGAAGGCGACCAATCCGTTCTTGAGTCCTCCCCCATCCCGATCGAACGGCTTGCTGGTTACGACTTCTCCGCCGGAGTGAAGACGGACCTGGCCAACGGCACAGCCACCGCCGGGCTGAAATACCTGGACGCCAACGGCGTCACCCTGAGCGAACAGCTGACACAACCCGTGAGCGGCGCTACCGGATGGCACGCCAGCGGCCTGCAGGGCTTCCCTCCCGCGGCAGCAACCGAGGCACGGGCATTCGTTCGGCTCACAGGCAAAGGCCAGGCCTGGTTCGACGACATCTCCCTCATCCGCAGCACCGTCATCAACCAGGACGCCACAACAACCGCCCGCCCGTCACTGCTGCTCGAAAAGTCTGAGGTCAAGGCTCTGCAGGACCGCGTCAAGACAGGCGTAGTCGGCGAGGAGTACCAACGCCAGCTCGCGCTGTCCCAAAAATGGACAGTTGAACAGCTAAAGGACCCCGCGTACCTGGCCAACCCACACCGGGGGCAAAGCAACATCTACACGGTCCCCGCCGGCGCCACCAAGATGCGCCTGTCCTTCGACGTCGAAGGTAAAGGCTCGACCATGGTCGATGCCATCACCCTCACCTCCCTGGCCAACGGTCAGCCCGTGACAATTCCGGACAACAGTTTCGAGGATTTCGGCTCAGGCGTGAGCCCCTGGACTGCGACAACGGCGGGTGCTGAGGTGAGCAAGACCAGCGAATGGGCCGCAACCGGTGCCGCATCCCTCAAATACACCGGCGCTTCCCCCACCGACAAGGCCACCGTCACCTTGAACCAGGACCTCCCGGCAACAGCAGGGGCGCGCTATTCCCTTGGGGCAACGATCAGCCAGCGTGGACTCATTGAAGGTGCCGGCCTCACATGGAGCGTCTCATACACAAATGACGCCGGGGCACCAGTCGGCGCAGCCTATAAGACACCTGCCTACAACTGGGACACACACACCCGGTGGGATTCCCCGCTGTTTGAGGCAACGCAGGCAAGCGCCAACGTGTACCTCGTAACAGGGAATGAAGAAGCAGCACAAAAGGCGATCCTGGGAGTCAAATACCTCATTGGTGAATCCATTTGGGGTATGAACTACGCCCTTACGACGGGTGGAAAGCCCAACGGTGAGGACGGCTATGGGGCCGTGCACTTCGGCCGCGCCATGGGAGGTTATGCCCAGGCCCTGGATCTTGTCATCAACTCCAAATCCATGAGCGCCACCGACCGCGCCTGGCTCACCGACCGGCTCGGCTGGATGCAGGACACCCAGATGAACCTGACCTACTACGACCGCTCCACCGAAGCAGGCAGGATCTCAAACTGGAATCTTGACCGGGCTATCGGCGTCGGACTCGTCAGCATGGCCCTCCCGAACCTGACCTCATCGGCCACGTACCGCGCCCACGCCCAGGGCGAAGTTGAATGGACCCTGGAGACAGTCGTCGGGGAAGACGGGGCATTCCCCGAAACCATCCGCTACCACGCCGCCCCGCTGGTGAGGCTCGTGCCGTTTGCGCAGGCCCTCAAGCGGGCCGGTGGGGCCGACCTGGTCAATGACGCAAAGCTGAAGAAGATGTTCTCCTTCCTCGTGAACATCCAGACTCCCGTCGATTCAACCAACACCAAGGCGCCGGGAACCGTCCTGATGCCCGCCATCGGCGACGCTGACTACAACGAAAAGCCCTACCGGATCCTCGGCTGGAACGCCGCGTTGTACAAGGATTCCGACCCAGAGCTTTCCGCCGCCATGCAGTGGACCTGGAACCGGGCAGGGTCACCGATGGCCGACACCGGCGCCAACCCATGGGCGTTGCCGCCGCTGCTGAACACCGACCCGGCCCTTCCCTCCAAAGACCCGGCCCTGTCCTCGTCGGCAGTGGAGACCGTCGGTTACGACATCCTGCGTGACAAGGTAGGAACAGCCGACGAGAACTACCTGATCATGTCCAACACCCCCCGGACGCTGGGCCACAACCACGATGACCGCACCGGCTTCTCCCTCTGGGGCAAGTCCGTGCCGCTTGCCCTGGACGCGGGTGTTGGAGGCTACTTCAACGGTGACAACGTCTGGTTCAACAGCGCCGCGGCCCACAACGTTGTCCAGTTCCAAGCCGACGGTTCCTGGCAGGGCACAGCCGTGTCTGTGGAAACTCCTGTCCGCTACTACTCCGACAAGCTCGACCTGGTCCAGACCGGTGGGGCCACGCCGGGCGCTAGTGATTACCAGCGCAACATGATCCAGCTCAAGGGTGGCTTCGGCGCATTCCTTGTCTGGGACCGCATCAAGTCCTCCGTACCGAGCCGGTTCAATCTGCACACGCTGACCACATCGGTAGATCAGGCCCCCGGTCTGCTCACGGCCCACGGTTATCAGGGAGTGGATCTGGATGTTCACCTCCTCGGATCGGCCCAGCCCTCGGTTGGCCTCGACAAGGGCAAAGTCTCCGGTGACTGGCCGCAGGAGAACCAGCAGTGGCTGCAGCTTGGCCAACCCGCGGGAACAGACCACACGGTCTTGCTGCAGCCACGGGCGAAGGACGCAAAGCCAATCGAGACCATCGAACGCGCGACCGGCTCCGGGACCCTCAAAGCGTTCGAGCTTGTCGCTTCCAACGGAGAGCGCGCCCTGGTTGTCCTCAACAGCGGGGACGCCACCGCTAGCACCGAGCTCGGACTGACAGGAGCCTGGACGAGCGCTACCCCCGAAGAAAACGGCTCCATCAACGGCACCACCGTGAACGTCAGCGCTCATCAGGCTCTGATTCTCATGAAGGCCTCGTAGGGCCAAGAAGGCGGAAGGATTAGCTGAGGCGGCCCGAGAAGGCCCGCCTCAGCTAACCTTCAGAACTGAAAGCTGGCACGGCGCACAAAAGGCCGGTGGAAATGGCATTATCAGCCATCTCCACCGGCCTTCCGGCATTCTAGGAAGATCACGTCCCTTGGTGTTCGCCCAAGTCTCAGCCGTTCGGGATTCCCAGCAGGAGCTCACGGCTACCGACCGTCCGGCCGTCGGGCCCTTTTCCCACGACCTTGTACCTGCAAGGTCTTGAGGGTGCGGGCAGGACAACGGAGGTCTGCCACAAATTCTCGCCGGCCAGTGACAGGCCATCCTCGTCAACAAGGTAGAGGTCGAAAACGGTTACCGCCTTGGGCTTGGTCCAAGTCAACTGAACGGTCGATTCCCGATAGCCAGCTGTCAGCACCGGGATGTCGCGCGGAAGGCAGGAGATGCCGACCGCCTCAAACACGGCGTCATCGGATACACAGACGCCGGCGTGCACAATTTCCGCCATGGGCACGATGTCCTGGGCGACCCGCTGCCACAACCTGCCATCAGCAGAAATAAGTGCCGTGATTTGGTGGCCCTCAGCGTCGCGCTGCAGGCGGAGCCATGGCCGGAGCGGAACCGGCAGGCCGCGGACCTCCCATGTGTAGGGGCTTCGCGTCTGCCCTCCGCCGGCGTCGTCGCCAGGGTTTCCTGCGCCGAAGTCTTCGCGGGTATCCAGCGTGCGTGTGCGCAGCACCAGAGAGCCGTGGTCGAGTCCGAAGAAAACGTAGCGGGCACGCCCTGCCAGGTTTTCCCGCAGCCACACACCTGCCGTGGTTGCAGCGTCGGAGAGACGGGCCGTGATGTGGAACGATCCCTCTGCCAGAGCCGTTGCGGCCGCCACAGCATCGGCCTCGTTGCGCAGATAAAGGTTCGCGTCATCGCCTCCCGCAAACCCGGCGGCCTTTACTTCCCTAAACTCATACCGGTCTATGAAGGATGCGATCAGGGCAGCAGTCCCCCGCCCTATCAGGGCCGGCTGGAGGCTTGCGCGCGCGGTGCCCGGCAAGGCCGCACACCGCACCGGCTGGGAGGGCATCCCTGTTCCAAGGGTGCCGTTTGCAGTGACGGTATAGTCAGCCGGTGTTTGGTCGTCGGCAGCAAAAATTGCCGACGTGCCCGGGATTCCTTTGGCCAAAATTTCCGGTTCGGAGTGTCCCCCCGTCCTAGCGACGGTGTAGCTGGTTGCTCCTGCAACTGTTTTCCAGCTCAGGCCGACTTTTCCCTGCCCGGGCGTGGCGATGACCGCCGGGACGCGGGCGGGCGCCATCGGCGTGCCGCATGGCCACGTTCCTGTTTTGAGGACGACGGCGGACAACGGCTCAAGCATCAGTTGACCGTTAACCACGGGAAGCCGTGCCCCAGTGACCAAGTCCTGAACGCCATCCTGGTCGTGTTCAAAGGGCAACGTGACAGCAGCGGCACGCCTGTTTCCGTAGCTGGTCCGGGTGGTGTTGATCGCGATGAAGTACTCACCCAGGCAGGCGGTGGCAAGCTCCGGATAGGCCGAATAGGGGTTGTCCTCGACGAAGTTGTCACGCCGGATCTCCCCGACGCCGGGCTGGGCGGCCACGGGAAGGAGTTCCCCCGTGAGGGCGAAAGGCCGGCCTTCTATAACTTCGTCTTGGGCCTTTTGCCGGTATTCCTCACGGGTTATGCCCCGGATCGCCACGTAGCTGGTGGTCATGTCGACGTCGGCCTGGAAGTGGAGGAGCTGTTCGGTACTTCCGTACTGCAGGTGGGCCCTGCTTGCGCCCGACATTCCGGTGTTTCGTTCCAGCAGGTTTGCAAAAAGGTGGTTGTCGCCGTCGCGCACAGAGACCAGCAAATTGTCGATGTCGACCCAGGCGAAGGATGTGTTGTCCCAGCCCGCTTCGACGCCGAGTTCCTTCAGCTCCTGCGAGGAGAAGGCGTCCAGATGCGCGTGGGGCAGGATGCGGCCGGCACCGGCAGACCCGAGAAGGGCTTCCCTGCCTCCGGTGAGGTAGTGGAAGGTTTCCTGGATCCGGAGATCGTATTTGAGCTTACGGTCGAGCCAGCGCCGCTGGAATGAGTCAAAGAATTGCGCGTCCAGCAACTGCTGTTGGGCGTAACCGGTCGCTTCCCTTGCATACTCGCGGTACTCTTCCCATTCCGGTGCGGAGTACCGGTCCGGGTTCCGTGCCATGAATTCTTCCAGCGCCGCGTAGCGCAGGGCGGCGCCGGATTCCTCGTCGGTGCCGTAGGCCGGGCGGCCCGGGTAGTCGCTGTTCCGGTCATCGATCACCTGCTGCATGAACATGGCCCGGTGTCCCGCCGCTGTTTGTCCCTGATACCGGGTGAATCCCCGCGCATGCAGGTTCTTCAAGGCCACTTTCAGGATGTCGTCGTTCAGTTCTTCGTCGCCTGCGTGCCCGAGAGTCCGAAAGAACCAGCAGGGGAAGTAGTTAGTTGATTCGCCGTACACTCCGACGTAGCCGTTTTCACGGGTCAGCCCGGCCAGGGTCAGCCCGTAGTAGTGCGGCCCGTACGGCATCCTGCGGGCCTGGCTGCCGTCGTCGGTAAGTTTGCTCTGGGCCAGGCCCTTCATAATGATCTGGACGTAGTCTTCGGTGTATCCGGCGTTGCCGTCGTGATGGAAAAGCGAGTGATGCACCTCGAGTTCGCGGCCCTCGGGTCCGATCAGCACTTCCTCGCCGAGGAACGGCGCTGTCCCCAGGAACTCGCGGACGATGCGGTGGCTGCGTTCCCTCCCCTGGTAGAAGGTCGAGCCAATGACGCGGAGCCCTTCGTGCGCCTTCCAGGCACCTTCGTAGGTGTACATCACCTGGTTGTAGATGTAGCTGAGCCGGGAGCGGGCGAAGTCAAAGTTGGCTTTCAGGACGCGTTCCCACGCCGCCTTCCGGGTCAGCGGACCGCCGTCCCAGCCGGCGTCCGCAAGTGACGTTCTGCCCTCTGTGGTGCCGGTGGAGAATGGCTCCGCGAGGAAGGATTCGAACTCTTCGGAGCCATACGCGTCCTGGTCAGCGATCAGGTTCTCGACGACGTACAGGGCTTCGCCGAGGGCTGCGTAGTAGCCGCCCCAGTCGGACTGGTGTCCCCCGGTTCCGAGCAGGAGGACGTTTCCGTAGTATTCACGGGTGTAGTGGTCGATGGTTGCAAAGATGCGCCGTAGACCCTGCCGCTTATGCTCCTTGGTCTTGGCAAGGGACCACTCCATCAGGAGCGCTTCGGCGTAAAAGCGGAGGTCGTCGTCGTACCTGCTGATCGGCAGCGGCTCGCCCCGATCAGTACGGGCTTCCAGCGCGTTCAAGTGATCCTTTTGCCACCGGCGGAAGCCGTGGACCATCGCGGTTTCCTGCTCAAGGGGCGCTCGTTGGGGCTTGAGGTAGGCAGGGTGCCATGCTTTGCCCGCTGCGGAGTGTGGGCCGGCCAGCAGGGTTGAGGGGGGCAGCGCAGCGACGGTGTGTGTGCCCGCGGAGAAAAACCGCCGCGAGATATTGGTGGCCTTTTCAAATCCGGTCTCTCCAGCGAGGGTCCGGTAGGACAGGGCGTAGGTCCTGAGGGTGATTTCGACGATCTGCTGCCCGGTGGTTGAAGCCAGCGGAAGCGCGGCGGTCGAGTGGAAGAACCGGCCGGGGAGGCCGCCCCGTGTTCCAACGTTGATTGGTTCGTAGTCCCCGACGGTTCGGTAAGCTGCCTGCTCGCCGTTAACAAGGACCAGGGTCTTGTAGGCCGATGAGTCCTCGCCCCAGAACTTGACCGTGAGGTAGTTCTGCCGGAGCGGGTCGACCTTCATGGTGAAGCGCAGGTCTGCGAGTCTGGTCGCCGCTGGTTGAAGCGGCAGCGCTATCCTGCCTGGCTCACGGGGGTGCCCGATGAGTGTCGTGTCCGCACCCGTGGGGAGAACCGGGATCTCAACATCCATGCCATCCGCGATGACGCTACTCGCCTCACTGTTGAGCGCGTGCTCGGCTTCGGATTGTTCGTGGCCGAAGTCCACGAAATCCTGCCAGTAGTCGGGGTGAGCTCGTCCGGTGTCCTGCGCGTGGGCGTTCAGGCCGATGGCAGATGACATGGGGTCCTTTCGGGACTGATAATGCGGTTGGAGTGGATAGGTGCTGGCCCGCGTCGCCGTCAGGTGGCCGGGTGTGCGGGAACGGCGTTCTTCGAGACCGTTCCCGCACACCGGATACAAAGGGTCTATCCTGCGGCCAAGGCTTCCTCGAATTCCTTGCGCGCCTGGTCTCCCCCGGCTGCCTTCCATGCCGGAACCAGTTCGGACTTGATCGCCGACACGGGCTTACGGCCCAGCACCACGTCATTGATGGCGGTAGTGATCAGCGTGTTCAGCTGGGCCTTCTTGTTGCTCCATGCGTCGGAGAAGAGAACAAGGCTGGGGTCACTGATCAGCATGGGTTCAGTCTTGGTCTGGAATTCGTGGATGAGCTTGGTGCCTTCCTCGAAGCCGGGGCTGAACTGCGGTATGGGTGCATTACTGAGGTAGCTGAAGCTGATGCCCTTTTCGGTCTTTGCCAGGTCCGTAGGGGTGATGACACCGTTTTTGTCTGTCCAGTGGAGGTCCTTGACACCGTAGGTGATGTTGAGGTGTTCCTGGCTGCCGAAGGGCGAAGCCATGTAGTTGGCGATTCGAAGCATTTCCTTGATGCGCCCGGCATCGTCGGTCTTTGCGAATGCGGTAAAAAACCCGTACGGGCTGCCGGCGTGAAGTACTACCGACTTTCCTGCAGCGGCCGGGGCCACCCAGGGCGCAACCTTGGTGCCCGCTTTGACCGCTGCAGCGTACACACCGGGCCAGCCGGTGGCGCTGCCAAGAGTGGTAGCCACGTTGCGGGCGGCAAAGAGCCGGTTGCCGTCCTCCACGGTGATCCCGTCAGGATGTATCGAACCGTCCTGTTTGACCTGGGCGGCCCACGCCAACGCCGCTTCGAACTCTTCGGTTTCGATCTCGTGGGTGAACTTCCCGGCCTCTTCACGCCAGTTGTTTGGAGATCCATTGCCAAGGCGCCCGTAGTACGCCGCGGAGAAGGGATTTGACACCCCCCAGAGAGACTTTCCGGGGTCAGTTACGGCTTTGAGAGCGTCCCGGAGGTCCTCGAGGTTCTTGGGTGCTGCCGCTACACCGGCTGCCGCGAAGCTGTCTGTGTAGGCAAGAATGGGAGCACCGCCTGTCGGCCGCGGGCACGGAACGCCATAGATGCCGCCGTTGAAGACAGTTGCCTGCCACGCCTCGGTGGGAATGTTGGCCAGGTTCGGGTAGTCCTTGATGGCATCGCCCGAAACGTGCGATGTGATGTCGGTGAATTTGGACTTCAGCAAGGCAGGCGTCTGCGGGATCGGATAGTTACTGCCGAAGGTGACCATGTCAGGTATTTGGCCGCCGGCGACAACGGTCTGGACTTTCTGCAGGTACGAGTCCGCCAGAGTGGTCTGGACGTCCATGTCTGCGTTCAGCTCCTTGTTCATGAACTGCCAGTATTTGTTCTGCTCTTTTGCCGTTCCGACCGCTCCGAAGGTCAGGGTGAGGAAGCTGAGGCTGCTGCCCTTACCCGGAGCAGCCTCCACGGTCCTCCTCAGATTATCGAGGGGGTACTTGAAAAATCCGGCCTGGATCGCGGCGCCCTTGCCGGGCAGATCCGCCTCGACCAGGGAAGAGGGAATGTATGCGGGGAGGGCCACTTTACTGTTGGCGGCAGTGTTTCCGGTGGAGGAGCCACCGCTGCAGCCGGAGAGAAGCCCGGTTCCAACTGCTCCTCCCAGCAGGACGGCTGCGCTGAGGAATCCCCGTCGGGATGGTTTGAGTACGGTCATGTCATTTCTCCTTTGAAAAGTTGCAGTGATGCCGGGGGCTGGAGGGCCTTAGCCCTTGACCGCACCGGTGAGCATGCCTTTGGCGAAGTGCTTTTGCAGGAAGGGGTAAACAATGAGGATGGGCACGATGGAGACCACGAGGATGGCCATCTGCAGGGCTGCCTGCGGCGGCGGGATGGAGCCGTCGAGCGATTGCTGGTAGGTCTGGCCCTGCACCACGAAGGTGCGCAGAACGAGCTGCAGGGGCCATTTGGAGTTGTCGTTGAGGTAGAGGACGGCGTTGAAGAACGCGTTCCAGTAGCCCACCGCATAGAAGAGAGCGACGACGGCGATCACCGCGCGGGAGAGCGGGAGCACGATGCGGGTAAGGATGGTGAACTCCGAGGCGCCGTCAATCCGTGCACTGTCGATAAGTTCCTGTGGGATATCCATAAAAAAGGACCGCACCACGATCACATTGAAGGCGTTCACGCAGACCGGAAGGATCAGTGCCCAGTAGGAATCAATCAGCCCGAGTTCTTTCACCATCAGGTAGGACGGAATCAGTCCCGGAGCGAAAAGAAGGGTAAAGAGGACGGTCATCAACAGCGGTTTCGCGCCCAGGGTCTTGGGCCGTGCCAACCCGTATGCGAGGGCCACGGTCGTCATGATGCTGATGAGTGTGCCGACCAGGGTCACGCCGGTGCTGACCAGCACTGAGCGGGTGACAACCCCGCCGGAGAATATCTGCTGGTAGGCGGCGAAGGTGGGTTCGGTTGTCCACAGGACGAAGCCGCCGGCCTGCCGGACCGTCTCCTCATCGGACAGGCTTGTTGAAATGACCGCAATAAAAGGCAGAATCACCAGCACGCAGGCGATGGTCAGGACGATAGCCTTTAGGGCTTGCACGGCCGGGCTGGGCCTGCCCATCCACATCGGACGCTCGGTATCGGCAAGGCGCCGCTCCCGCGCCGAGGCTTTGCGCTTGCTAAGGGTGGAATTGGTCATGATTGGTACACGCCCCTTTCGCCGAACATGTGCGCGATTTTGTTGGCTCCGAGGACCAGTGCCAGGCCAACGATTCCCTTGACCAGTCCTACTGCGGTGCTGACACCCCACGCGCCACCGATGACGCCGTTGTTGAAGACGTAGGTATCCAGTACTTCCGAAACTTCCAGCCCGACGTGTTGCTGTTGGAGGATGATCTGCTCGAATCCGACAGTGAGTGCATCGCCCAGACGGAGGATGAGCAACAGGATGATCAGGCCGCGCAGGCCCGGAAGGGTAACGTGCCAGATCCGCCGCCAGGGAGAGGCCCCGTCCACTGCGGCGGCTTCGTGCAGGGACTGGTCGATTCCAGCCAGCGCCGCCAGGAAGAGGATAGTGGCCCACCCGGTGTCCTTCCAGATCACCTGGGATGTGATCAGCGCCTTGAAGAGGTCCGGGTTGCCGATGATCGACACTGTGGCCATGTCTGCCGAGCGGAGCATGGAATTCAGTAGTCCACCACCGCCGAGCATCTGCTGGAATATTGCCACAACGATGACCCAAGACATGAAGTGCGGCAGGTAGAGGATGCTCTGAACCCATTGCTTGACCCGATTGGATATAAGGCTGTTCAGGAGCAGAGCCAGTGCGATAGGTGCGGGGAAAACCAGCACTACCTGAAGCAACAGGATGATGAGCGTGTTGCCCAATGCCCTCATGAATGCCGCGTCGCCGTTGAAGAGAACGTTAAAGTTCTCGAATCCCACCCACGGGCTGTCCCAGATGCCAATGAACGGCTGGTAGTCCTTGAAGGCGATGACGTTCCCGAGGAGCGGCACGTAATGGAAAGCCAGGATCAGCAGGATGCCTGGTGCGGCGAGCAGCAGCAGAGGCCAGTCGGTGCGAAGCCTCGCCCTGAACGTGCTCTTATTCCTGGCGGGGCCACGAGCCTCGGGCTGTGGACCTGGCCCGGTTTGCTGATCCTGCGTACGCGCCGGATCAGCCAAGGAGGTTGTTTTGATGTTGGACATAGTTCCTGACGCCTTCGTTGGAGACGAGCTTTGCTGAACTGAGGGACGCGGCCCTGCCGCATCCAAGGAAAACCCTCAGTGTGAAATCGATATCACAGGTCACCGTAAAGCAGGCCGGCGTGTTGTTCAAGTCACACCGGCCTGCTTTAAGTGTTAGGGAATGACCGGGGTGTGTACCGGGATCCATATCCTCATGGTCGAGCTGCCGCGTTCGGCCCAGGAGTGGTACGGGACCAGTGCCACCCCGCACGTGGGACCAGCAGGCGTGTGATACTCGCCTGCGAAGGGCCACAAACGGTTTGATGTCTCCCGCTGCAGTGAGGCCAGTTGTACGGTGACGGTACCGTCCATTTCGCCTATGCCAGCCGTCGTGTCTATGTGTGCGTCCGACAGTTCCCAACCGGAGGGGAGGTCGACGGATTCCAGCGCGAAGACCTCCGGGCCGCGCTCGACGGCAACGCAGCCGCGAACAGCGTCAATCCGGTCATCGGGCCAGGAGAACCTGGGCTCCATAGGCAGCTTCAGACTGATTTCCTGCCCGGACAGGAAAGCCCTGGTGACTGTGGCTGTGCCCGGAACGGAAAGCTGCGCGCCCTCGCCGGCGTCCATCGTCGCTCCCATTGCCCAGCCGGGAACCCGCAGGCTGATGCTGACTGCCGAATCCGGCGCTTCGACCACGGTGATCTTGATGCTACCGGTGGTTGGGTAGTCGGTCTCCACATCCAGGACCAAGGCGCCGGGGCCCAGTTCGGCACGGATGCGTCCAGCCGCGTACTGGTGAATCTGTACTCCGTCTGCGTCCGTGGTTGCTACATAGGAGCTGAGGCTTGCCAGGGTCCGGGCGACGTTGGGCGGGCAGCAGGACACTTCGAACCATGCTTCACGGCCGCTGGACCCTCCGCGGATACAGACGCCGTCCTCGTTCAGTGGTGCTTCCCCCGCCGTGGAGCGCTGGTGCAGGGTGTTGGCGTAGAAAAAGGACTTGCCGTCGGCCGAGGGGGAAGTTGCCAGGATGTTGAACAGGGTCCGCTCGATCAGGTCCGCATATTGCGGGTCACCGGTTGCCAGCAGCAGGCGCCAGCTAAACATGACGGAGGCGACGCCTGCGCATGTTTCGCAGTATGAGCGGTCCGGCGGGAGCACGAAGTCTTCCCCGTAGGCCTCGTCCATGTGGTGCGAGCCCATCCCGCCGGTGATGTAGGTGCGGCGGGCGACGGTGTTCCGCCATTGGAGCTTCAGGGCATCCAGGAGCTCCGTGTCGTTGGTTTCAACCGCAACATCGACGGCGCCGGCGGCGAGGTACAGGGCACGGACGGCATGGCCTCGCAGGACGGTGGCCGCGCGGACGGGCATGTCGTCCTGCCAATAGGCCTGGCCGAATTCAAACAGGGGCAGCGTTCCAGTGCCTCTGCGCTCGATGAAGGTCTTGGCCTGGTCCAGGTAGCGCCGTTCGTCCGTGACCCGGAACAGCTCCACGAGGGCGACCTCGATCTCGGCGTGCCCGCACACTTTCTCCAGCCCCTCGGGGCCGAACATGGTGCAGACGTGGTCGGCCAGTTTCCGTGCGACGTCCAGCAGCTTTGTCGCCCCGGTGGCACGGTGGTTGGCTACTGCGGCCTGAATAAGATGGCCGAAACAGTAGAGTTCATGGCCCCACTTGAAATCCGAGTAGCGGGGCTGCTGCCAGGGCCTGCCAAATAAGGTGTGGAGGTAGCCGTCGGGATCCTGGGCTTCGGCCAGCTTATCGATGAATGCCTCCAGAACCTCGTCGAGTTCGGTTGCGCCGGAGCGGGCATGTTCCCAAGACATGGCTTCGATGAGCTTATAAATTTCTGAGTCGGCGAATTCGCGTCCTCGGTGCTCGTACTTTTCCTTGCCAGCCGCCTTCTCAAGGTTGCCCAACCAGTCAAGCCGGGTGACCCAGGAGACGCCATGGGGAATGATGGCGGCACGGTTCAGTTCCTGGCGTTCCCCCCAGAAGCCACGCGACAGGGATACAGCCGGCAGGGGCAATGGCGAAAGAACACCCGTCGAGGGGGCGACCGGGAACGTTTCTGTTGCGGGAGCGTGGACGGATTGCATAGGACCTCCATGCCGCTTCAACGCGGCGGACTAAATTTTCGACAATGTTTGCGGAACGGGAAATTACGGTATTGCTAGGCCGACCTCGCCGGATGTTCGGCGGCGAGTTGGGTGACACCGAAGACAGGGGCTCGGGTAACAGGGCGGACATCGGTTATTCCGTCCTTGGCCAAGGCGTCACGGAAGGCTGATTGAAGCCGCGGTACGTGCATGCCAAGGCCTCCGCCCAGAACGACTGGTCCGGTAATGCCCAATTGAGACAGTGTCTGCGTTGTCATATCAGCGAGATCCTGCCCGGCACGGTCAAGCATCTTCTGACTGGGGAGGTGTCCGGCGTCGGCGGCGTCTACTACCAGACGTGCCTGCTGCGCCCAGTACCGGCGTCCGGTGCCCGCCGAATGGAACAGGGCGATCAGTTGATTCGGATGATCCAGATCGCATGCGACGAGAAGGCTCCGGGTGAGGGCGTCCGCTTCGTAGCCTTGGTTCATTCTGCGCAGGCTGTGGCGGACAGCTTCCCGACCGAGCCAATATCCGCTTCCTTCGTCTCCCAGCAGGTATCCCCAACCCCCTGCCCGTGCCTCCACTCCGCGCGGATTACGCCCCCAGGCCGCTGACCCCGTCCCGGCGATGACGGCGACTCCGCTGCTGACACAGCCTGCTGCCAGCAGCAGCCGCGAGTCATGGACGATGGTGGTCAGGGCCTTCGGTGCGAAAGGGGCAATGAGAGCTTTTAGAGCTTCGGCATCGGCTTCCGTGTCGATTCCGCCGGCACCGGCGTATACCTGCACAACGTTTCCGTAGCCAATATCCGCGAAAAGCTCCGCGAGGTGGGCCTGGGCAGCTTCCCGGCTGACGTTCTGGACGTTGGCACTGCCGGCGATACTGTCGGCGACAGGCAGGCCATTTTCGAACCGCACGCCGTGAGTCTTGGTGCCACCGATATCCAAACCGATCAAGGCGCCTGTTGCGCCGCTGGCCGTAGGGATCCCGTCGGCGGTGAACAGGGAATTCGCTGAGTTGGTCATATCATGCCTGAGGTGTCGTTACGGCTTGGTCGAAGGGTGGGCGGGCCGTCAATGGGTATCCCTTCCTGAATCCCTGTGGTGGCGACGAAGGCAACCAGCGGCTCCGTGCTGCCTGCCCGTAACGTAATAGGGCTTTCATTGGCTCCGGCAAAAGCGCTGTCGCCTTTCCCCAGCTCCAATGTCTGCAGCCTGGTGCCTAGCAGGCCACTGCCGGAGGCCACCAGGACAATCACCGGAAGCACTGCTGGAAGCTCCATGTTTGGGGCTCCGGGTTCCAGCTCAATCCGCTGCAATTGGAACTCGTCGAAGGGGGGTTTCCAGATCAGGTGCCCTTCTGCGGGAGAAGTTGCGGCAAGTCTTGGAACGGGCAGGGGCGTGAAGTCGACTGTTCTCAACAGTTCGTCAACGTCAATATGCTTGGCGGTTAGTCCGCCGCGCAACACGTTGTCGGAGGAAGCCATGACTTCGATGCCTAAACCGTGCAGATAGGCGTGAATGTTCCCGGCAGGCAGGTATATCGCCTCGTTTGGACGAAGGGAAACCCTGTTCAGCATCAGGGATATCAAAACCCCGGGGTCCCTCGGGTACGCTTCACTGAGCTCCAGTGCTGTTTTCAAAGCCGCGGTATACGGACCCTCGGGAATCCTCGAGCCCAGCAGCGCCGCCACGGCGTCAACCGCACGGGAGACTTCATCGCCGCCCCTGATCAGTCCGGTGAAGGTTTGCCGGATGGCAGTTGGTTCATCGGCGCCGGCAAGGGTGGAGCTGGCCTGCTGCAGGACCTCGAGGATTTCGGCCCCTGTCTCCCTGAAAAGGGTCACGAGCGCGTCGAAAATCGCTTTGGCCTCAGTTGCAGGGCGAAACCCGCACAAAGCCTCGAAGTCCGTGAGGGCCACAATCATCTCGGGCTTGTGGTTAGGGTCCTTGTAGTTGCGTGTTTGGGCATCCTTCGGGACGCCGAGGGCATCTTCGGCTGCGAAGCCGGACGCGGCCTGTTCCCGTGTCGGGTGTACCTGAAGTGACAGTGGAGATTCGGCAGCCAGCACCTTCATCAGGAACGGCAGTGTGCTCCCGAAGGCGGCGTGGCTGTCCGGCCCCAGCATGCCTTCCGGGTCAGCCTCTATCAATTTATCCAGGCGTCTGTGACAGCTGTCCAGGAGTGCCTCTGACGGCGCTCCTGGATGGGCGCCGATCCACATCTCCGCCTCAGGGGCACCTGAGGGTGTGCGGCCAAGGTAGTCAGCGATAAGTGTCGTGGAACCCCAGGCGTAATCCCTGATCCGGTTGTTCAGTTTGTACATAGCTTCTTCTCTCGAAATCAGGAACCGCATGCTCAGAGGGATGAGCGGTGGGAGGAAGTCGTCAACCATTGGGTTTCACCGCTCAGGCGTGACCGAGGGGTAGGCCCCTATGCAGCTTGTACCGTGAAGGTCATTGCGGAGGGATGTCCATTGGGCGTGGTAGCGGTGAGGAATAAGTACCCGGATGGGTCCCACTTCGTCTCGAAGCCCTTACCGGAGTCCAGGCAGCGGAGGGTGATTTCCTGTCCGGCCCAACGGGGCAGGTGCAGGGTCAGTTCGTTCTGTGCGTGACCGCGCTGCCAGACGGTCACCAGGTCCCTTTCGGAAGCCCGGAGTCCCACGGATAACCACTGGTCATTCCACAGGGGTATTCCTGACGGATAGAACGCGGTGGACGCTTGGATCTCCGGAAGTATTTCCTTGTGCAGGGAGACGGCTTCGCGTACCAGCGCCAGCTGGCCGGTTGTCATCCTGTCGAGGAAGCCCGAGAGGCACATCCGGCCGAGCATCCCGGTGGCCATGGTGAAGCGGATTTCCTCATCGTCCATTTCGGGCTGAGGGTAGGCCCAGTTGGCTGCCTGCTCGGGGAGGACACTGAAGAAGGCGTTGGCGGCGATGGGCGGATACAGCAGCGGATCCTGCTGGTCCGAGGTCGACTGAAGGTCAAGGCGTGCCAGCAGCGCATAGTCCTGCCGCATCGCACCGGAGGCACAGTTTTCAATGATTACCTGGGGATGGCGTGCTTTCACGCCGTCCAGCCAGTCAAGGTAGGCCCGATTATGTCCGAGCAGGCCGGCGCCGGAGGAGCTGGCGCCGAGGTCAGTTCCGGTACCGGCGGTGATGTTGTAGTCGAGCTTGAAATAGACCGTGTTGAAGTCGGCCACGAGCCGGTCCACCGTCTCATCAAGGTGGGCTCTCGCTGCCGGATGCCTGAAGTCCAAGTGGTACCGGCCGTGTTCTACTACCCGGACACCACGGCGCTGAAGGAATGCCTCTTTGGGGAGCGAGGCTGCCATGGTGCTTCGGACGCCCACCACTTCCGGTTCCAGCCAGAGCCCGACGCCCATGCCTGCGGAGCTGATGGCGTCGGTGACTTCCGAAAGGCCTTTGGGGAATCGTGCAGTGGAGGATTGCCACTCCCCAACGGCGTCCCACCAGTCGGTTGTGTCGTCGTACCAGCCGGCGTCAATGCAGAAGATGTCAGCACCGGCTTCAGCAGCGGCTGTGATCAGCGGGAGGAGTTTGTCGGTGCTCGGATCCCCCATCAGGGTGTTCATGAAGTCGTTGTAGATCACGGGCGGCCGGCCCGAAAAAATGTGGCCCCGCAGTGCCCGGCGGTGTGCGGTCATCTGGGCAAGCGCCCCATGCAAGCCGTCCCGGCTGACGGCCAGGGCGGCTGGGACGGTAGTGAATTTGTCGCCGGGCTCCAGGGCATGGAGCCAGTTGTGTTGATCATCTGTCGGCCCGAGCAGGGCGAGGTCGAGGGCGTCACGGGTCTCGCTCAGTTCCCATGCCCATCCCCCGTTGTGTTCGACCTGCCACATCCAGCACCACTGGTTGTCGGCGTCAACCAGGGCCGCGGTGGGCAAAGGCCCCCCGGTGGACCAGGACGAGGTCGAAGCGCGAAGCAGATGCCCGCGCTGGTCCTGTTCGTGAAGGCCCAGGTTGAGGTCAGGCAGGGACCGGCGCAGGTCCTCCAAGGTCCATTGGTTTTCGCCCAGCCACTGTGAGGTGGCCGAGGCGAGTTGCAAAGTTGTGGCCTCGGCAGGCCGGTGTCCGGCCAGGAGTGGGAGGGCCAGGGTGGTGACGGCCTGAAGCGCGACGCGTTTGCGTCCGTTGTTGCGGAGGGTCGTCACGGCCTGTACCGTGCTTGCGCCGTTGGCCGCGCGGAGGACAGTTTCTGCTTCCAGCCCAGTTTCCGCGTCACGCTGGAGCACCCTGAGGATGTACCAGATGCCCTTCGATGCGGCGGTGTGACTGACGTACCTAAGGCGTTTACCGACGGTGGATTCCGCGTACCGTTGGCTGGTTCTGGCTCTTCCCTCCTCCACTGTGAGGATTTCCACAAGCGCAGGGCCGGACGCCAGCGGTGACGAGGCGGCCTCGGCTGGGTGCAGGTAGGCGATGCCGACAGGGCTTTCGTTGCCGGCATGAAGCGCGAGATGCAGGGTGCCGTTTGACCATGAAATAAGACCGGGTTCCATTGTTATGCCATCCTCACCAGGTCGGCCAGGCCGACAGGGAACCGCTGGTGGGCTGCTGTGGCGTAGCGTTCGATTTCGTCGATTGCGTAGGCCGCCAGCCGGTGCAGCTCGGTACCCATCGAACCGGCAATATGGGGAGTCAGCAGTACGTTGGGAAGGGTGTACAACGGATGGCCGGCGGGCAATGGTTCCGGGCTGGTCACGTCCAGGAAAGCATTCAGCCGGCCTGATTCCAGCTCATGGATCAGTGCGTTGTGGTCCACAAGTTCCCCCCGGGCGGTGTTGATGAGTGTCGAGCCGTCCTTCATAGCGGCAAGCTGGGCAGGGCCGATCATGTTAAGGGTTTCTGGCAGAACCGGCGCATGCAGAGACACGATGTCACTGCAGCTCATAAGCTCGTCCAGGCTTACCCGGCGGGCCCCCAGCCGCAGCGCCTCGGCGTCGCTGATCGTGGGGTCATACACGGTGACATCAAAATCGAAGGGCCGCAGGCGCTCGAGAACCAGCCTTCCGATGGTGGACGCCCCGATGATCCCGATGGCCCGCTCGTAGTTGCCCGTGTCCGGGAACTCCAGTTCCCGGTCAATTTTGGTTTGGCGCTGCGTGTAGAGGTGGCTGGCAGCAATTGTTGACTTTCCCGCCAGGAGGATGAGGCCAAGGGTGTACTCGGCCACCGGCAATGCGTTGGCCTCTGCAGCCGTTGTCACTGTGATGCCCCGTTCCCAGCATTCAGGCAGGACATGGCCCTTGACGCTTCCACCTGCGTGGGCAATAAGCCTGAGCCGGGGCATACGGGCAAGAACGGTTGCGTCGACGCGGGGAGAGAACCAGCCCGTGAGGAGAACATCAACATCTCCGATGGCCTCATCGGGCGTGGCATTGAAGTCCTGAATGACCAGGCTGAAGTCGCAGTCACAGATCGATTCGAGCCGGCTGCGGAGACGTTTGGAAAAAAGGGCGTCCCGCAGGTCAGCGTCCTGCATCGCCAGGGCCACTTTGGGCCTGAACCGAGGCGTTTTTGGCACGGCGGTGCTGTGCAGTGCTGCATTCAATTGATGTCCTCATCCCAATGGTTGTCGAGCCATGCCCGGACGGACCCTAGTGCGACGTCCAGTTGAGCGGCCTGCGGATACCAGGCTTTTTCCCACTCAAGAGTGACCGGGCCGCAGTAACCGTGGCGGACCAGCAACTGGCCAAACTCCTCGGTCGGCAAGGAACCCTTGCCGATGGGCAGCGGTGTACTGCTGGCGGGCATGTCGGCGTCCTTGATCTGGACGCAGCCGCGACCGGTCGCCAGCCAGGGCGCGAGGGTTTTCCACGTCTCTTCCAGCTGTTCGCCTACACGCCAGGGATGCAGCACATCCCATACCACCCCCACTGGTCCGTCCACGCGGTGGAGGATCCCGGCGATGTCCTTGCCTGTGGGATGCGAATCGTGAGTCTCCAGCACCGGCAGGACGCCGAGGTCCGCGGCGTATGAGGTGACGGCACTGAGCCTCCCTGCCGCCCGGTCATCCACTTCTTCACGGGATTCCACCAGGGGCGGGACGTCGGTGAAGGCGGCAGGTCCGGTATCTGCTCCGGGGAATACCCGGACCATCGGTGCCCCGAGGTCTCTAGCGAAGGCGATTGCCTGGGTGAGCCCGGCGAGGACGGCTTCATCGGACCCCGGGGCCGCTACCTTCACGTAGCTCGCGATGGCCGTTACCTGCACTCCTGCTGCCTCAATCTGGCGTCGGAGGTCGTCCCGGGCCGGTACGCCCATGTGTGGGTCGGCGATTTCCCCTGCAGCGAGCCGGAGTTCGATGCCAGGGATGCGGTGTTGTTGCAGCCAGGCCAGGACGACGTCCAGGGGTATTCCGGGTGCGCCCAGCGTTGAGGCTGACGGCGTGATCATGTTGTTCCTCTTGTTTGAAAGGGTCAGCCCTTGAGGCCTGCGCTGGCCATGCCCTCAACGAAGCGTTTCTGGGCAAAGATGAACAGGATGATCATGGGCAGCGTGGCAAGCGTGGCGCCGGCCATAAGGTAGGGCCACTGCACGTTGAGCGGATCCTGCGAGAAGATAGCAAGCCCTACCTGAAGGGGCCGGAGCTCATCCGAGTTGGTGACGATGAGGGGCCACAGGAAGCTGTTCCAGGCCGCTTCTATCTGGAAGACGCCGATGGTGACCAGAGCGGGCTTGACCAGGGGCGTCATGATGCGGAAGAAAATCCCGAACTCTCCAAGGCCGTCCACACGAGCTGCATCCGCCAGTTCGGAAGGAAGCGTGACGTAGAACTGGCGGGCAAGGAAGGTGTAGAGCGGTGCGATCGCCAAGGGAATGATCAGCGCCCACCAGGTGTTGAGCCACCCAGTCCCGCCCATCCCAAAGATGTCGTTCCCACCGAAGAGCGGGATGGACTTCACCAGGAGGAACATGGGCACCAAAATGATCTGGAAGGGAACCATCATCAAGGCGATGAAATAGTTCAGGATCCCCTTCGCGCCGCGGATCGGAGCTTTTGCCAAGGCGTATCCGGCCATGGTGCAGAAGATCAAAGTCAGGGCTGTCTGCCCGACCGTGAGCACCAGGCTGTTCCAGAAATACCGAAGGAACGGCGCTGCGTCCATGGCTTCCACGAAGTTGGACCAGTGGAATTCCTTGGGCAGCCAGGTGAACGTTCCGACCTCGCCGGTTGATTTGAGCGCGGTGAGGATCATCCAGATGAACGGGCCAACCATGAGCAAACTGCCCAGTGAGAGTACAACGTAGAGGACAACGCGCCCCGGCGTTAGTTTCGTCTTAACCATCCTGGTTCTTCCTTTGCGAACGACCACCCAGGTATATGAAGGCAGCGACGAGTATGAGCATGATGACCGTTTCGGCCGAGGCATAGCCCAGCCGGAGGCCTTCGAAGGCGTTGTTGTAGATGTCGAAGGTCAGCACGGTCGTGGAATTGACCGGACCGCCCTTGGTCATGACGAAGACGAGGTCGAAGACCTGGAAGGTCTGCACGATTGCGGTGATCAACACGAAGTAATGGGCCGGTCCCAAGGCTGGCCAGATCACGTTGCGGAAAACCTGCCAGCGGTTGGCGCCGTCCAGGTTTGCGGCCTCCAACAGTTCCTTGGATACGCCCTGAAGGGCGGCCAGATAGACGATCATCTTTGCACCAAGTCCTTGCCAGATGCCGACGGCGATCAAGGCGGGCAGGGCTGTGGCGGGGTCATTCAACCACTCGGACCGGGTGAGTCCGAACAGGCTTCCGACAGCGTTGGCAAGGCCTGCGCCAGGGTGGTAGATCCACAGCCACACTGATGCGACAGCCACAGTTGCGGTCACGACGGGGAGGTAATAGACCGTCCTGAAGAACCCCAGACCGCGGATCTTTTGGTTCAGGCCCAACGCGATGATCAAAGCCAACCCCATGGACAGGGGAACCACGGCGAGGGTGTAGAGGATGGTGTTGCGGAACGCCGCTTGGAACCGGGTGTCCTGGAACAGCTCCACGTAGTTCTCCGTGCCGATCAACTGCCAGGCGCCAGAGAAATCGTAGTTCGTGAAACTCAGGAAGATTGCTGCGAGGGCCGGTACGGCGAGAAAGAATGTTGAATGCAGCAGGGCTGGTGCCAGGAGCAGCCAGCCGGCGCGGGACTGCTGGCGGGTAAGACGTGACTTCCGCCCCGCAGGGCGCGCGGCGCGGGTGTTAGCCGCCCCCGCCGCGCGCACCGCTGGTTTGGTCTCTTTGAGAGTGCTCACTTTGACTGCTGCTCCAGAGCCTTGAGCGTTTCCTCGACTGACTTCTTGCCCAGAAGGGCATCGTCAAGGCTTGTTCCAAACGTCCCACGCAATTCGAGCCAGTTGGCGGCTCCGCCCTCAAACTTGGCGTCGTCGAGGTTTGCGGCCACGAAAGTGCTCGCGGGGTTGGACTTTACGACCGGCGACTCCGCGGCGTCCTTGCCTGCTGGTACCGCGAAGTTCAGAGTCGCGATGCCGGCTTCAGCCTCTGGCTTGCTGAGCTCCTGGATGAAGTCCCACGCCGCTGACTTAAGCTTGCTGCTCTTACCCACGGAGGCAAGCTGGCCGCCGGTGAACATGGAGCCTTCCTTGTCTTCGACGTTGAAGTAGACGAGGTCGTCACAGACGGCCTTGCCTACGCCCTTGTCGGAGCAGTCGATATATCCGCCGGTGAATCCCATGGCAGCTTCGCCCGTGTTGACCAGCGGGGATTTCGCGGCGTTCTGTGCGCCGTACTTCTGCACGTTGTTCACCATGCTCTTCATCCATTCAAGGGTCTGAACGCCCTCGGAACCGGCGAACTCTGCCTCGCCGTCGGTGTTGTACAGGGGCTTGCCCAATGAACCGAGCAGAGCAACAAAGTCCTGGCGGTAGCCACCCGGCGCGGCCCAGAAGTCAAAGCCTGCCTGGGTGATGTTCCCAGCGGCATCTTTGACGGTGAGCTTCTCGGCAGCGGTCTTGATTTCGGCCATGGTTGTAGGCGGCTTTGATGGATCAAGACCCGCCTTCTCGAAGAGTGATTTCCGCAGAGCCAAAGGCTTGGGCCCGGCGATCAACGGAACGGCGTAGACCTTGTCCTTGTATTCTGAGGCCGGAACGAGGGCGGGATTGGTCGATTCCCCGAGCGATTCAGCGGTGGCGCCAAACGTTGAAAGGTCTTCAAAGACGTTCTTGGCGGCAAACGGAGGCACCCAGCCGATTCCGGTCACCAGGACGTCGTAGCCCTGGCCTCCAGCAATGGAGGTGGAGATTTTCTGGTTGAGGGTGTCGAAGGTGGCAAAGTCAGGCTCGACAGTTACCTGCGGATACTTCGTCTTGAAGGATGCCACTACCTTCTCAAGCTCGGCTTTACCCTCGTTGCTGGCTGGGTAGCTGGGAACCAGCACCCGTAGAGTCCCTGTCACTTCCCCGGGGTTGGAAGCCGGGGCAGTAGATGTACCGCCGGAGCCGCAGGCTCCAAGGGCCAGGGTGCCAGCGACTGCCAGCGCGAGAAATCCTGCACGTCGACGTGCCATATCAAATCCTCCTGATGTAGCCACCCGGCGTTGGATGGCGCTGCAACGAGTGTATGATATCGATATCAGAGGCGCAAGTCACAGCCTCATTTCATAGGATGATGAGATGTGAAGCGGCTCCCCTCCCCAGCAACGATGCCGCAGACAGTGAATGGAAGTTATGGAACAGCAAAGGCGCAAACCCCGAAGTGTAGCGGTCATGGCTGCTTTGGAAACGATCGGGGACACCCTCCTGCTGCAGATCCTGTTCCTGCTCGTGAGCCTTCCCCTTTTTACTATGGTTCCTGCGGCCGTTGCCTTGCAGCGTGCGCTGCGCAAAACAGTCATCGAAGAGCGCGCCGGGGTGGCCCGCTCGTTCTTTCGGGAGTTCTCGTGGGCCTGGCCCCGTGTTGGATACTTGGGCCTGGCCGTCCCGGTAGCCATGGCAGCAGCTGTCTTCTCCATACTCTTCTGGCTTGCAACGCCAGGGGTTCCCGGTCTGCTGGCCCTGTGCGTGATTATCCCGATTTGCGGCATCGGGGCCGCGGCGTACGTGGCACTGTTGGCAGCGTCCATGCTTGCAGAGGATGACGTCACCGGCCGGGAACTTGTGAGATCTATTCGGAGTTTGATGCTGGCTAAGTCCCTGCCCCTTGCCGGCTGCGTGGTTGTCTTTAGCACCTGGCTGCTTCTGGCCTTCCGCCTGCCGACTTTGATTCCGCTAGGCAGCGGATTAGTTCCTGCCCTTCTCGCCTGGCTGCTCGTCCGCCAACAAATGGGCGCCCCGAACGGCGCCACGGGATAACCTTCCCCATAGAGCTCAAATTGGAACGGCAAGGACTGACATGAGAATTACGAAAGATTCCCGCCAACCGGTGATCGCCGACGTGGCCCGTCTTGCGGGTGTCTCCGTACCAACAGTCTCGCGCGTTTTAACCGGAAACATCCCGGTCAGCGAGGAGCGACGCCAGAGGGTGCTGGCTGCAATCGAAGAGCTGAATTACCGACCGAGCTCACTAGCCAGAGCGCTCAAGAGCGGCGAACGATCGATGATCGCGATCTTTGCTGCCAGCACTTCCACCTTTGGCTACGCCAATACGCTGGCCGGCATAGAGGAGGTGGCGCAGGGAGCAGGCTACTCCGTCGTGATATCGGCCGTGAAATCTTCGGAAGACCCGGACGTGAAAGCCGCGCTCGAAATAGCCCTGCAACAGCAGCTAGCGGGGATCATCGTCCTCGACTTCGATCCCTCAGGCGCAGAGGTGCTCAAGCAACTGCCGAAGAGCATACCCACTGTCGCCGCATCCGGGTTCTCAGCTGGCCAGCCCGGCTTTCCCTACGCGTTCATTGATGAGTACGCAGCCGGACGCGAGGCGACGCAACACCTGCTCGACCTGGGACACTCAACAGTCCACCACCTGGGCCTTTATCCTCTGACACAATTCTCGGGGCGATACCAAGGATGGCACGACGCACTCTCTGACGCCGGCATCAAGCCGCCCCCTGTACTCGAAGCCTCGCGCGCTCCGAGATCGGGCTACGAGCAAGGACTTCGGATCGCCGCCGATCCAGGAATAACAGCTGTCTTTTGCTCAAATGACGGACTCGCTCTCGCAGCCCTCCGCGCACTCACCGAAAAGGGAGTAGCGGTTCCCGACCAAGTATCCATCATCGGTTGGGACAACCAGCCCTTCAGCGAGTTCACATGGCCCGCCCTGAGCACAGTCGCCCCCGACTTCAAGGACCTCGGTGTTAGAGCCTTCCGTTTGCTCCAACAGCAGCTGTCCGGAGCGGAGGACATTGCCGACTCAACGGTCCGACCCCAACTTCTGGAAAGAGAATCCACTGCCGCACCAGGGCGGCGGCCAGTAGGCTCCCCCTCCCAGTGAGCGCCGTACAGGGCAACTGCCGGTACGTCCGCAGGCGAACGTGACCCCTATGTAACTGGGCTCAGGTCCGGAACCAACTCAAGCGAAATGGTCCAGTTAGGCCACGCTTCAACCTGACGTCACCCGGCGATGTGAAGGGTGTCCGGGTGTCGGGCTGGGCTCGTCTCTTCATTTTCTGACGCCGGGAGCAAGGAACTCATGTACCCGAACCTGACACTGGATACCGCCCAACTGCCAGTCCAACAAAGCAGAAATAGCTGCGAACGCTGTCCACACCTCCCCTGGCAGGACAAATCCACGACCACAACTCCCCCGCGCAAAGCGGCCTTCCAAAACTTCTACCCGCCGGAGAGTTTCGTCATGTCGTTCCCGCACCCCAAAGCCATGAACAGTTGTTGGCCAGCCAGGAGCAACCCGAGAGAACCGGAGCGAGGAACCACCCACACCCATACACAGCAGGCGGAGGGCACCAGCCAGGACCTTGAACCCGCCACCCCACACACCTGAACAGGGCCCCGGCGGCCAGGCCCAGCCCGCGCACCAGCGTCAGAGGGACGCCACCACAAGCTTTGTACACACGTCTAAAGCAAAAACCCCCTCTGACGAGGGGGTTTGCGTGCCCAAGGTGGGACTCGAACTGCATTCCAGCCCCTGCAAACATTGGGAACCCGCGGAAACATGCGGAATTCGGACCTATCCGCTCCAAGATACGACCCGTTCCGAAGCCCCAAGTGTGGACGTTGTCCACACTGGGCAATGGGCCGTTCCGCGACATTCCGAGACGGCAACTCCCGTCCCCCGGGAAACGCGGTTTCTCTTTGCGCTGGGGAGAATGGGGCTGCGCACCGGCTCGCCGCGTCCGAGATTACTGGTGACGCCGCCCGCGCCGGATAGATCATGAGATGGGAGGCCTGCCCAACAAAGAAGCACTTCGCGGCGCCGGCACTCTCTCTTCACACATCCTACGAGGTTCTTTGCCGTCGCACGCGTGACCAGGCCAAAGTGATGCATTTCTTCGACCGCGGGCAGTCAACTACCCGGTCCACCCGTCGAACCGGGCAACCAGGCGTGGCCAGCGCCCCTGGGCCTGGACAGTCAACCGGCTGGTGCCACCACATCCTCCAGCACCGACCTGTCGAAAAAACGGACCTCGCCCGTTGCCTCGAAGAACACTGGGACGACGGATGTACTCGGGTCCTTGGACGTTTCGTAGATCTCAGCCGCACTCCCGTGCTTCCTGGCAATAGTTCCAACCAGTTCGGTACCGCGCACCCGAACAGTTCGATATTTGTAGCTCATGGTGACCCCTTCGTCGGCTAGGGCAAACCCTACTCCTCGAAGTACCGAAGGGCGGGAAATCGGAGGGCGCTGTCGCGACCCCTATTGGTGCCGGCCTGGGCGCCGGGCTCGCAAGCAAGCCAAGTCACCGGGGCCACGACCAGGCACCCCAAGGAAGAGCGGGCATCCGCCGCGCAGGTTGCCGCTACCTCAGTGACTCGCGGACAGGTTCGCAATTCGGCACAAGCATGGAAACCTTTAGGCTGAATTGCCAGCACGACGATTTAACAATATTCGGACGTATCCTCGTACATTAGTCGGCTATAAGCTCGAAACGTCGTCAACCTCCATACCCCGGAACAAGTCCAACTCAAGGGCCGCTGAGCAATCGCGCTGTCCGCCCCGCATTCGATCCGCGTTCGAAGGCGCCGGAAGAGGTTGAATACGGTGAACAGGTGAAGCAGGCTACCCATTGCCGGGTCTCGAGCCGATTCATGGGCAGGTAAACCGCCGATGGAACATGCCATGAGCTCTTGCATGACTGGGAGTCCACACATCTCACCCATCAGCCCACCATGGCTCAATCTTGCCGTCTTTGACTGATTCCAGGTCCAGCATGTGCGTGGTTGCCTGTCGAACGGCAGCCAATGTGCCGATCTTCAACTGACGGGGGGGCCGGCGACCGAACAATGATGTGGTGATTAAGGGGACGTCTCACGAGAACGGTGCTCATTCGGCCCATGCCCGGGAGTGCACCTGTCTCTTGGGCTTGTCGACGTATTAGCGTCGCCGGCCACGCTCCCGTATGTCTTCAGAGCCCCGCTCTGTCAGTCGTTTCCGAGGGCCTGGTGTGGCTCTCGTACTGATTCCGGTTCCCAAAAGTCCAAACTATCCAGCCAGGTCACGAGCAAGTTGCATGTACTTTCGAAGTGATCGAACATGAGCTTCCTGGCACCTGGGGAATCACCCGATTCGATCCGGTCGATAACTGCTGTGTGACCGAAACGGTTGATCTCCGCCCATCCCGGCACGGAATGAAAAGACGAGTCAAACTGCAGGGGTACCAGCCGTCGTGCAGCCTCGGCGAACCACAGTAATTTAGGGGCATCCGCCATGGCATGGATGGCGGTGTGCAGCTCGGAGTTGAGGTCCAGCGCGTGTTTGCTGTGATGGTCGTCGAGTCGGTGCAACTCAGCGTCTAACCTGCGCAGGAAGGTGATGCTCTCCGAGTCGGACCGGGACGCCGCGCGGGCTGCCAACTCGCCTTCCGCGGTGGCCCACATAAAGTAGGTATCGACGACGTTGTCCCGCCGTATCGGTACGACGCGGAAACCTCGGTTGGGCTGATGGACAACCCACCCGTCTCGGGCTAATTGGAGAAGGGCCTCTCGGACAGGTGTGATGCTCACATCCAGTTTTTCAGCGAGAGGGGCCAGGCGCAGGGCGTCGCCGTGTTTGACTTCGCCGCTGAGGATTTGTTCGCGGATCAGCGCAGCGACCGCCTGACCCATCAACTCAAGCTTGAAGCCTTTCATAAAAAATAATTTATCATGATGGTTTTAGATACTAGCTCGGGTCCACGCCGCGTGTGGCCGTTTTTGGTTCCGCAGGAGGGCGCGGTCCTGTCGCTGCCGGGGTTCCCTCGGCCCCTTGGAGCCACCACCCCTCCCATGCCATAGAGATGAGCTGACCTGATGGGAAGCCGCGTGTGTCCCCCGCGGGGGAGGACACCCCGGTGGCATGCGCCGCATGTCGTTCATTGGGGCAGGCAGTACCTTCAATGGCGTGGGCCGCTTGGATAAATAGGTCCGTTTGACTAGCGGGGCCGCCGCTCTTGCGTCCTCTGTCGGCGGGAGGTAGAAAGCTCATAAGCGGAACCCTTTCAAGCATTATTCGTGATTCGACCCTGTGAACGGCTATCCAGTGCAGGTGCCCGTGCCCCTATAACCTGTGCCGTTCAGACCGTCGCAGAGTGTTCAAGGTTTTTCGCATCGTTCGGTTTGAGGAATACCAACTGCCTCGAAAAGCCCTTCGGGTCGAAATCAGCATCCATTACTAGTTCGGGTGTGAGCGGAAGCCGTTGTTCGAGGACCTTTCGGGCGGCCATATGCTCCGAGGGGCTGTTGACCGACTCCACTCCGGTGAGTCGGCCGTCCCTGAAGCAGTAGACCGAGAATTTGCCGCTAGCGGGCTCGCCACGCACGATCGATTCGTCGTCGCTGTGGATAATGCCTGCTATCTGAAGTTTCACTGTTCCCTGCTGGGACCAAAACCACGGGAGGCTGTCGTAGGGCGTGGGTTTGCCAGTGAGGGTCTTCGCGAGGCTTCTTGCCTGGTCGGTGGCATTCTGTACCGATTCCAACCGGATGCGCGTGCCGGTGTGCGCGCTGGGGTAGCTGCTGCAGTCGCCCAAGGCGAATATGTATGGGTCGCTCGTTCGCAGACACGCATCCACGACGATTCCGTTGTCGGTCTCCAGGCAAGCTTGTTCCGCGAGCTCGCTGTTGGGAAGTACCCCGATTCCGACAACGACGAGATCAGCGGGGTATTCCGTGCCGGTCGTGCTGACCGCGCCGGTGATCTTTCCTTCGGTCCCGGTCAGCGAGGCGATGCCTTCGCCCAGTTTCAGCTTGATGCCGTTATCTGTGTGCATGTCTGCGAAGTAGCCTGACATGAACCGTGAAAGGACGCGGCCCATGGGGCGCGGCCCAAACTCGAGAACCGTGACGTCAAGCCCTCGTTTGCGGGCCGCCGCTGCGAACTCCAGGCCTATAAAACCCGCCCCGATGACGACAACGTGCCTGGCGCTGCCGAGCTCGGACTGCAGTGCCTTGGCATCATCGAGCGTTCTGAGGTAGCGGATTCCATCCAGCTCGGAGCCCGGGACTGCTATCTCCCGGTTGCGGGCTCC
Organism: Arthrobacter sp. SLBN-100; assembly: GCF_006715305.1. NCBI lineage: Bacteria > Bacillati > Actinomycetota > Actinomycetes > Micrococcales > Micrococcaceae > Arthrobacter > Arthrobacter sp. SLBN-100. The sequence continues at coordinate 331,001 of NZ_VFMY01000001.1, read as the reverse complement.
CGTGGCGAAAACAAGGTGTGTGTAGGCGAGGGTGGCGCCATCGCTGGCGACGACGGTTTGCCCTGCGGGATCGACGGCGGTGACCTGCACGCCACGGTGGAATTCTACTGCGCGTTCGCCGAAGAACGCATCGGCCCTGAGTGGCAGCGGGCTTGCACTGTCGTTTTCAGACATGAAGTCCTTGGACAGAGGCGGTCGTTGGTAGGGCAGGTGTGGTTCCTCGGCGAACAAGTCGATGGCGCCCTCGTAACCTTCCGTCCTGAGCGAGTCGGCCAATTGCACACCGGCCTGTCCGCCTCCGATGATGACGATGCGGCTCATGGCTGGACCTGGGTCAGAGGGAGATCGACGGCGATCTCCTCCAGGGAGGGCCCAACCTTGATTTGGCAACCGAGGCGCGACCGTTGCTCGTGGCGGGGAGAAGAGGTGACATCCAGCATTTCTTCCTCATCCTCATTCATGGCCGGCAATGCTCCGATGTACTCTTCGCGCACATAGACGTGGCAGGTGGCGCACATGGCCTGCCCCCCGCATTCGCCAATGATTCCGTTCACCCCGTTGGTGATGGCGGCCCGCATGACGGAGGTGCCGGGGACAGCGTCGATGACGTCCGTGGCGCCGCCGGGGTGGTGGTAGAAGATTTTTGGCATGGTCTCGTTCCTAACTGATAGTGGGTGAAGTATTGGTCAGGCCCTGCGGCCGACCATGACCCGGGCCGCGTTGATGACCATGATCTGGTGAATTGTTTCTTCGGACACTCCGCGCGCCATTACGGCGGGAAGGATCCGGTCGGAGATGTTGGCGTGGTGCCAGTTCGGTGCGTGTTTGGCCCGCCAGGACGGAGGCGTGTTGATGCTGAAGAACCCGGCGTCGTGCGAGAGCGTCAGGCGGTCGGCGTAGCCGAGTTCGCAGAGTTTTACGAGCATGTCGATTCGTTGCTCGTCCGGCAGGACTTGTTCCATTCCGAACCTGTCGAGGCCGAGCGTTGATCCGTTATCCATGAGTTCGCGGAGGTAGCCCAGATCCGTGCTGTCCCCGCAGTGACCGATGACGAGGTGTTCTAGCGGAACACCGAGGGATTCGAAGAATTTTTGCTGGTCCCTGCCTGTGAAATCCTCTGCATGGGTGTGGGTGGTGATCGTTGCCCCGGTTTCCTGGTGCGCTACGGCTGCAGCACGCATGATCCGTTCAACGTCCGGGGTGATCCCGTATTCGTCGGTGGCGATCTTGATCATGGCGGCCTTCACCCCGGTGTCGGCAATCCCGGTCGTGAGATCCTTGATAAAGAACTCTTCGAGTGGTTCGGAACGGTCCACCATGAGGCCCGGTCCGTTGATTTTATAGAACATGGGGAGGTCTTTGAAGGAGTAGAACCCGGTGGCAACCACGATGTTGATGTCCGTTTCGGCCGCCACGCGCTGGACCCTGGGGATGAAGCGGCCAAGTCCGGGGACAGTCAGATCAACCACTGTCCGGATGCCTTTGGCGCTGAGGGCGTTGAGACCATCGATTGCCGTTTGTACCAGCCGTTCTTCGTCCCACTCCGGGTGCGGGTAGTCCTGCTCCAGCTCAGGGTTCTTGGTAAACAGGTGCTCGTGCGTCAGTGTTGTGCCCAGGTCCTCTACAGCAACGGGACCGCGGACGGTTTCGACAGTAGTCATGACGTGCCTTTCTAAAGCAGTTGAGGTCTTTCTTAGTGGCCAGCAGCGACTGCGGCCGGCCGGCGTACTTCGCTGATGGCTTTGCGGATCATGGCGACATCCAAGGCGGCGGTGATCATGTTGAAGCCTTCTGCGGCGAGCGTCCCGGGGTCCCCGCTGAGCCCGACGATCCGGTCCCTTTCGACACACGCCTGGCGGATCCTGCTAATCGCGTCCAGCTGCAGCGTGTCGCTGGTCTGTTCGAAGCTGAGAGGTTGGCCGCCAAGACTCACTCCTAAATCTGCGGGGCCGATGTAGACGCCGTCGACGCCTGGCGTATCCAGGATCTCCTCAAGGTTCTTGAGGCCTTCGCTGGTCTCGATCATGACCAGGCAGAGCACTTCCTGATTGACGGTTTGAGGGTCCGATCCGAGGCCGTAGCGCGCCCGGATCGGACCCCAGCTCCTGGTGCCCTGGGGATGGTAGCGGCAGGCCTGCGCCGCGAGCCTGGCCTCGTCGGCGGTGTTGATCATCGGCACAATGACGCCTTCGGCACCCGCGTCGAGGGCAATTCCAATGAGGGCTGTATCGTTGGCGGCGACCCGCACTATAGGGGTGGTCTTGCTGCGTGAGATGGCTCTGAGCATTTCAATCAGGGTGTCGTGGGATGTCAGTCCGTGCTGTTGATCTATGTAGATGAAGTCGAATCCTGCCATGGCGAATTCCTCGGCGATTTGCGCGCTGCCCAGAGCGCAGGAGAAGCCTACCGCCGTATCTCCGCCGGCCAGCATGGCTTTGAGCCGGTTGGGACGGCCGTGGCGGGTCACAGTTTGTACCAGGCCCGGGCAGTTTCGGACATCAGCTTGGCCTTCATCGTCTCGGGGATGATGGCGAGGAGTTCGTCGATGTCGTCGTCATGGCGGTGCGGGTAATCTGTAGCGAACATGAGCAGGTCTTCGGATCCGAGCCATTCAATGATCCTCTGCGAATGTTCCCGCGGGCCGAGATCTGCAGGGGCAGCGGAGAAACGGACGTGGTCCCGGATGATCTCAAGGGGGAGGCGGTCGACCCACGGTGTTTCGCGGCGCAGGCCCTTCCATTTCTTGTTCATGCTCCAGCCCCACGTGGGGACCCAGCTGAATCCGCCTTCCATGACTGCAACTCTGAGGTTCGGGAACTTCTGGAATGCGCCTTCGAACACCATGCTGGTGAGCTGGGCAACGTAGACCTGGGTTTCGGCCGCGTACTGCTCTGCGTACCACGAGGCGTAGCCGGTCGGGGATGGCGCGTCTTCGGTGGTGCCGCCCCAGTGCAGGCCGATCACGAGATCATTGCGGGTCGCGGCTTCATAGATGGGGTTAAAGATCCGCTGACCGTACAGGCGTTCTGACCGCACCGGAAGCATGACCTGGACAAAGCCCGGGTGTGACCCGACGCGGTCTATTTCCGCTGCCGCCGCGATCGGGTCGCGTGCCGGAATCACCAGTGACGCTGCCAGGCGCGGGTCCTTATCCAGCCATTCGGCAATGATCCAGTTGTTGACGGCGGAAGCCAGTGCCGCCGCCCAATCAGGGTGCCGCAGGGAGTCAACGCCGTAGTAGCAGTTCAGGACCGCGCGGTCGACGTGCCAAGGATCAAGGATGTCGTTTTGAAGCATCGACAGCTTTGATGCGGGCATCAGGCCGTCACGGCGCCATTCGTCCCGCGCAGTGGTGGCCGCCCCGGGCGGGTAGCTCAGGCGGGGTCCGGTGGGGCCGTGCCAGCCGCGCTCCAGGGTCCCTTGGACCCATACGGGATCCATGTAGTCGAAGAGGGTTTCAATGGAGGGGACGTTGGCATGGACATCGCAGTCGATGACGGGGCCGGTCCACAGGGTGCTTCGCTGGGTGCCGGTGAGCAGGGGTGTGGTCATGGCCTGACCTCTACTTTCATTTCGGTGGTCTCAGTGGGCGGGGGCGCGCAGGCGCCGGGTTTAACGGCAGTTCCGGGCCGTTGCGGCCGCATGGACAGGACCACGTAGTCGGATTCGACCGACACTTCGATTGTTTCGGCCTGGTAGGGGCCTTTAATCCGCCCCACACTCCCGCCGTCGACCTGGTCAGCCACGTCTGTGCCGGCTTCAACGTTCACGGCAAAGGGGCGGGCACGCATGTGTTTGGGATCCCAGTAGGACTGTCCGGTTTTGATGTCGAACTCCCAGTTGTGCCAGGGGCATGTGAGCAGATCCTGTGAGTCATCCAGGGTGATGTGTCCGGGGACCGTGGCTGTCACGGAGTTGACGAGTTGCCCCTGGCACAGGGGCCCGCCGACGTGGGGGCAACGGTTGAGCATGCCGTAGTAGGAGCCCTTGATGTTGAAGATTCCCACTTCGCGGCCGCCGACATCGACGATGAGGCGGCTGCCCGGTGGTATCTCTTCTGCCCGAGCCACCACAAATTTCTGGGGTTTCTTGACGGAAGCTACTGCTTCGTTCATTTCGTATTCGCTTTCTGCTTACCGGGCAACGGCGCCGGCGCGGGATTGTTGGCTGAGCCAGGAAGGATCCAGGTCCTGAATGGAGGAGCATCCAAGGAGGCGCATGGTGCGAACCATCTCGGTGCGGGTCGTTTCCAGAACGTGGGATACGCCCGCTTCCCCGTCAACCGCCAGCCCCCACGCGGGCAGTCGGCCCACCATGACGGCCTTCGCGCCGAGGGCGAGAGCCTTCAGGACGTCGCTTCCGCGGCGGATTCCGCTGTCGAGGATGACGGTCACGTCGTCGCCGACTGCCTCCACGATCTGAGGGAGAACGGCTATGGAGGCGGGAACGCCGTCGAGTTGGCGACCGCCGTGGTTTGAGACGATGATTCCGTCCACACCCAGCTTGACCGCCGTGCGCGCATCGGAGGTGCTGAGGATTCCTTTGATGATCAGCGGACCGTCCCAGTTCGCCCTCATCCAGGCGATGTCATCCCAAGACGGGGAATGCGATTCTTTTCCTGTCCGGATCATTTCGGTGAGTTCCATTGGCTTGCCGTCGACGGTGAGATCGGCGGTGTTTGGCAATACGAACGGCATGCCGTCTCGCATGAACCGGTACACCCACCCGGGCCGGCTGATCATTTTCGGGGCCATCCTGAACACGTTTGAGAGATTGATGCTCATGTTGTAGCTGAAGCCGTTGCGGAAGTCCTTTTCTCGGTTCCCGGAGACACTGGTATCGATTGTTGCCACGAGTCCTTCGAAGCCGGCCGCTTTGGCGCGGCGGATGAGTGATCTCATGGCGTCCTGGCTGGAAAACTTGTAGGCCTGGAACCATTGCTGACCCGGCGTCTCGGCGATTTCTTCCAAGGTGTATCCGGAAGCGGAGGTCGCAACGTGGGCGATCCCGGCCTTTGAAGCCGCTGCTGCGATGCCCAGATCCCCGTGCGGATGCACAAGCCGCATCCCCCCGCAGGGTGCTGTGAGGATCGGCATGGAGAGCTCGAGTCCTAGCAGGTTGGTGCTCAGGTCGGGTTTCTCAACCCAGGTTGCACCATGGGGTTCGAAGGCCAGGTCCCGGAAGCCCTGGACATTTCTCCGTAGCGTGACTTCGTCTTCGGCTCCGCCGTCGACGTAGTCGAAGATGGCCGCGGGGAGCTGCCTTTTGGCGCTGGCCCGGGCGTCGTCGTAGTTAAGGACTGTTGCCAGCCGGCGTTTGCCCAGAGCGCTTGTGATCGCCACAGTTGCTACGCCCCGTTCGGGGAGGGCAGGCCGCTGTTTTCGCGCAGCGGGATGCCGTAAAGTTTGCTGGCGTTCTCGCCCAGGATGCGGCGGCGGCGATCTTCGGGAAAGCTCTCAGGTACGGATTCGTACGGCGAGTCGTAGTCCCAGTGGGGATAGTCCGAGGAGAACATCAGCCGGTCAGCGAAGCCGGAGTCTTCGAACATGCCGAATACACCTTCCAGCATGTCGGGCCGTTCCGGTTCCTCCAGTGGCTGCGTGCTGAACCAGAAGTGTTCCTTTAGATACTCCGAGGGCTTACGCTGCAGATGCGGCAGTTCGTGGCGGAGCTTTTCCCACGTTGCGTCCAGACGCCAGCTGAACGGGGCGACCCAGTCCCAGCCCATCTCAAGCATCGCAATTTTGAGTTTCGGGAAGCGATCGAACACGCCCTCGAAAATGAGGCTCGGCACAAGGGCCAGCGGAAGAACTCCGAAGGCCGCGTGGGTTTCAGCGTAGAAGTTCTGGCGTCCGGCTCCCGTGGGCTGCCGTCCCATACCGGGTACATGGAAGGACAGCGGAATGTCGTAGCTTTCGCAGGCCTCAAAGATGGGCCAGTAGCGGCGCTTTCCCAGCGGATCCTGGCCGGAGGGTGACATCAGCACCTGCACGAATTTGTCCCCGAATTGGCCCTCCTTGCAGCGCTGGATCTCCCGCTCGCCGCCGGGCAGGTCGCGGGCCACGGTGACGGAGGCCCGGAACCTGTCATCTGCTGCGCACCAGGTTTCGGCCAGCGCGTTGTTGTAGGCACGGTACAGACTGGTTGCCAGCTTGTGGGGCATATTAGCCCCGCCGTTGGTGATGATGTAGGTCTGCGGGCAGGTCAGGACGGCGGCCGTCATATCGAAGGGGTCAAGTACTTGCTCGACGGCCAGGTAGGGATCAAGGCCAACCCGTCCGTTGTCGTCCATGGCGTCAAGCCGGTGGGTGAATTCGCGCTGGGAAGGGTAAACGCCGCCGCCCATGGCGCCCAGACCATAGCGGCTGATGTATTCCTTCCACTGCTGCGGGAGGTGATCGGCCACCTGGGGGTCAGTGGGCAGGGGCATTGGGTGGAAATCCACATCAATAACCCCGAGCTTGGATCCGGTTTTGGACACGTTGGAGACACTTAAGTCTGTGATAGTCATTGTTTCCTTCTAGATTCTTGTCTTAGGCGGAATCCCTAGAGCTTTGCTTTGTAGGTTTCCTTTGCCATCAGCACCCCGATGAGTGACAGCAGGCTCACGGCTCCAGTGAAGACGACGACCAGTTCGGAATGGGGCGCACCGCCCCCGGTGATCAGCAGCCAGGTGCAGACAGCGGGGGTCAGCCCGCCGCCCAGGGTACCTGCGATCTGATAGCCCATCGAGGAACCGGTGTAGCGAAGATGGGTGGGGAACAGCTCTCCCAGCCATGCCGCCAAGGGTGCGTAGCAAATGGCGTGGGCGATGGAAATGAGGGAGATGGACCAGTACAGTCCCGCGATGCTGCCGGCATTCATCTGGGCAAAGAAGATCACACCTGTGACTGCCTGCATGATGAGGCCGAGACCCACGACCTTTTTACGCCCGATGTAGTCAGACCACGTCGCGAAGATCGGCTGCCCAATCACGCCCAAGGCAGCCGCGACGATGGAAGCGGTCAGCAGGTCCGACCGGGAGAAGCCCACTTGCAGGCCGTAGGAGGCAGCGAACGTCAGATACACGGCACTGACGGCAAACGGCCCGATAACGAGCAGGATGGTGACAATCAGTGTCCGCGGGTGTCGGAAGACCTCTACGAGAGGTGCCTTCTTCTGGGCGGGCGTCTGCGCCTGTTTCTTTTGTTCGGCGAGGAAGACCGGGCTTTCACTCACGCCGAGGCGTATCCACAAACCGATCATGACAAGAACCGCCGAGAGCAGGAACGGGATGCGCCATCCCCAGGCCAGGAGTTGATCTTCGGGCATCACCCCGGCGACCAAAGCGAACACCCCATTAGCAACGAGGATTCCACCTGTCAGGCCCATCTGCGGGAAGCTGCTGGAGAAGCCGCGGCGCTTGGGTGAGTGCTCCATGGCCATCAGAACTGCCCCGCCCCATTCGCCGCCGGCGGCGATGCCCTGGACGAGCCGGAGGATCAGCAGCAGGATCGGTGCCGCCACGCCAATTTGGGCGTAGGTGGGGAGCAAACCCATGGCCGTGGTGCAGACGCCCATGGCCAGGATGGAGAGAACGAGCATTTGTTTCCGTCCGACCTTGTCGCCGTAGTGGCCCCAAATGGCGCCACCCAGCGGCCGTGCGAAGAACCCGACGGCAAGGGTGGTGAAGGCGAGGAACGTGCCGACCAAGGGATCGAACTGCGGGAAGAACAGGACGTTGAACACCATCGCTGACGCGATTCCGAACAGGTAGAAGTCGTACCACTCGATCAAAGCCCCGACCAGGCTCGACAGCAGGACCCTCCGCTGCTGCCGGGGAGTAGAGACAGCCAAATCCGGGTCTATGGTCAGCCCGCTTGGCGGGATAGATGTGCTCGTCGTTGAGTCGTCCATTGCGGCCTCCGTGTACAACCGGGCACTTCCCGGCTTTGAGTAGACGATAGCTTTTATATTTTATTAAATCAAGCAAAAAAGTGATGTCAGTTACTAAGTGATATCCGGGCGCCGGGATAGAGACCAGGGCAAATTTATTAAAGGGATGGCGTATTGGCAGCCGCGAGGGGGCGCATGACCAGCCGCTGGCGAGGTGCGTCAGACCCTGACATGACCGGCGTCCTGTTGAGCGGTCAACCCCGGCGTCATGCCATGCCGCCGAAGGATATCCATGAACCACCAGAAGCAACTTCGCTGTTTGTCATTCTGATCCCCATCATCGCTGGGTCGGCCCTCCCCGCAACGAGGGCCCTACGCGCCGGGCTCGATTCAACGTTTCGTTCGGCGCTCCGCCGTCGCTTATCTCCTCCCGCAACGTTGAACCGCTCCGGTCCCCCAAGTTGCACTCCGGACCCTCAACCCAGCTGTGACTCCGTGTATCTGACAGACACATCCTGTGCCGAGCCAGCCGCTGAAGGAGAAGGAACATGGAACCCATCACCATAAAAACCCCAGCCGACGTCCTGAGCTTCATTGGGCACTGAAGAAACTTCGCTTCACGGACACATGGACGCAGGGGCTGTCTAGGAAAACGCGCTCAGCCCTATTGCGCCGAACAAGAACTTGAGCCACAGTCTAGGAGCCGGCCGACTCGATCTTCGCGGGGATGCAGTAGTAACGAGTCCGCCCCACGCGCTTAACTAGACCGCCACGGACAAAGCCTTCCAAAAGATCCAGGAGTTCAACGCGATTAAGGTTTGCAGAAACTCGTTCTTGGTGACCTCTCCGAAGCTTATTCATTGCTGGCAGATCATCCATCGCGAGCGCGGCTTCTCCGGTGAGCGATCCGTGCAGAGCAAGCAAGTGTTGGACGTCGTGCCGGTTGAGCCCGGGTGTACGGCCGGTACGATTGCGGTGGTTCAACTTAACGAATACATCCTCAAGTGTTGGCTCGGAGCGGTACTCCGGGAAGCGACAGCCTCGGCAGACCCACGGGTTCTGAGTGGAACGGCGGGACTCTGGCAACTTGAAAATGCTCTCCCCGGTGATCCAAGAAGCTCCGCAAACACCGCAGACACCGGAGTACTTGGAGAGGATTCCGAATCGCTCCTCAAAGTTACCTCGTGGCTGATTCCTAGCAAACTGGGGTCGAGAATCAGGCAAGCGATGGAAGTTTGTCATGTCTTTAAACCTACGGCGTCAGCTGGCGGGAACTGCGCTCCAGTAGGGACAACGAGGACGCGTCCAAGACGCGTCCTCGAAGGGGCCTCCGGAACGGCTAGACCTAGGCTTTGAGCTTCCGCGGATCAGGGAACCCGAGCGAGACATACCCCGGAGCCCGCTTGTTCAGGGACGCGGCCAGTACGGGTGTGGATTCGTCGTAGTAGTCGTGAACGGTCGACACAGTTTTCCCCGGGTACGGCCGGATTACCCGGCCGACGTACTGGACCAGTCTGCCTTTGAACGACACAGGCGCTGCAAGGAATAGGGTATCCAGTTTTGGGCAGTCAAAGCCTTCTCCAATGTATGAGCCGGTGCCCAAGACCAGCAGAGGCTGCGCATCATCCGTGCTGGCAAGGAGGTCGACGGCGGCCTGTCGTTCCTTGGCCTTCATCGCCCCGGTGAAAACCACGGGATTCAGACCAGCCGCCTCGAACCGGGACCTCAGGGACTCAAGATGGGCTTTCCACGTCGTCAGTAGGAGGATTCGGGAGTTCTGTTCGTAGGCTTCAATGACGTCGTCGTAGATTTGCTGCAGGCGTTCCTCGTTGGCGATCAAGTCCTTGTAGATGGCAGAGATCCCGCCCGGTTCGCTGGGGTCTGCGGCGCCGTCGTACACGTATGAGGTCCGGTGCAGTTCCAAGGCCAGCGTCTGTTCGGCAATCGCGTGGGCGTGCGTTGGCAGCTGCTGCGGAACAGCTGGGGAAATCGTGTGGGAGATTTGGCCGAGCTGGTGATAGATCAGCGAGTCCAACTTGTCGCGGCGGTATGGTGTTGCCGTCAGCCCCAGCCAGTACCGGGCCTGGATCTGGTTCATGACGTGGGTGAACGCTGCCGCCGGGACGTGGTGACATTCGTCTACGATGACGAAACCGTAGTCGGCGGTCAGCTCGGCAACATTTTCCCGCCGTGCCAGCGTAGGCAACAGCGCGACATCGACCCGCCCCGTCGTCTTGGCACGGCCACCTCCGATTTGGCCGCACTGCTCGTCCATGAATTGGCGGATGCGGCTGCGCCATTGCTCCGCCAAGGCTTTGCGATCAACCAGAATGAGGGTTGAGACGCCGCGCAGTGCCATCGCAGCACACGCCATCACAGTCTTTCCCGTACCGGGCGGGGCTACCAGGACTCCGTGCTCGGCGGCAGTGGCGGCGTCCAAGCCGCTTTGTTGTTCGGAGCGCAGGCTGGCCGAGAACTCGAAGCTTTGAGCCGTGCCTCGCGCCCGTTGATCATCAATGCGCAGCGAGCTGCCACTCGATTCGACGAGTTGCTGTAACAGGGGCAACAAACCACGGGGCAAGATAAGGTCGCCGTCAAGCGTTTCGTCGTAGTTCCGCAGGTATCGAGGAATGTTCCAGGTGGACCGCCTCTGGCGTTGGCGTTCATAGAACTCCGGGTTCGGCATGGACGCGGCATGCTTGACGGCCGCGATCATTGCTGGTCCAAGGTCCGCAGCTTTGATCGTCAGACGGGAACCGAAACCTGCGCGGACAACCAGCGCGGGGCGCGGAACAATTTTGGACGATTGGGGCAACTCCAGCCGGCGAACTTCATTTCCCAGCTTAACTGCCGGAAGTCTCCGGATGTGGTCGCGAACTTCACGGTCCGAAAGCCGATCCAAACTGGAAAGATACGCCCACTGGTCCTCATATGGTTCGAGGGTCGTTGTGCCGAGGAACAGGGTGGTGCCATGCTGCCGGCGCTTGCCGTTCAGCGGTGCGGCTATCAGGTTCCCCATACCCTTGCCTGAGTGAACGTCTTGGGCGGGAAAAAGCCTGTCGTAGCTGGCCAGGCTCATGCTGCCTCGCAGTGCCATCGCCTCATGAATGAGGCCGGTGCCAAGCTGGCGAGCTGCAGAGGCAGGGACTGCCGCGCTGAAGAAGATCCAAACATGGGCACCACGACCGGACTGGGACACTTCCAGGGCCGCGGGAATACCTCGAAACCGAGCAGCCTTAGCGTACGCAAGTGCATCGAGCATTGCGGCGCCGCCGTCAAAGTCCGCTGCGACCCACCAGCAGGTGTCCTGTTCCGTCAAGGGATAGAGGCCAATGTGCTGCTCTCCGCGCAAATGGTCGGCAACGACTAATGGAGTAAGCGGCAGGAACCTGGCGCCTGCGATGTTCGCGCCTTTACGCCAACCACCGGCGACGGCAGGAACCCAGCCGGAGCGCCCGTCCCGCGAGTTTTCCCACCGGACTGCGTACACATCATTGCGCGCCCTGAACAGATCCTGGAACAGCCGGACTTTCGCTTCCGGAGACGAATCCATGGTGACCGGACCATGGTGCACCACTGAAGGAAGTACAGCCTGAGCCAAGTGGGCTGCCTTTGACTCCGCTTCCGTGAGTTCCAAGAGCTTCCGCAGTCTGGCGTTGTCCAGACGAAGCTCCTCGAGCTCACGTCTTAACGCCCTGTCTGCCGCAAGGGAAAGGCCCGGCAATGCAGTTTGCGCACCAACTTCAGGAGTGTCTTCAATCACGGTTCCAATTCTCATACAGCCGGCAGGGAACCACGGGAACATGCGGAATCCGCGGCAGTCTAAGGCTGTGCGTGACCGTCCGGGACGAAAAGTGTGGACGCATCCACACTTTCTTTTGGGCCCTATCCCGGCATCGGAGCACTCAACAAGAGACCCTGCAGGCTAGTTTGGACGAGGCTTACAAAGTGGCGGAATCCTTGTTATCAGCGTTCGCTGCATCTCAGCGCTGAAGGCCGGGGACTGTCCATGTTCTGCTATGACTTTGTTTCGTTTGGGTGGCTTGTATGGACCTGCTCTAGGTAGACAACCTGGTCCAAAACGTAAAACCAGATGCGTGCATCACCCTTCAAGGTGGGCTTGTGCTGCCATCTGTCGTGGGTAACGCCGCCTCGTGACACGCTGCCCAGATCACCACGCAATCTGTAGTTCGTTGGTGTCGTCACTTGCGGAGTGCGGGTAAGAAAGTCCCATGAATCCACCAGTGAGTTCCTGATCGTGGCTTTCAGATCCGTCCAACCGCGTTTAGCCTGCACCGATGCGAAACGCAGCTCGTATTCACTCTTCTTTGTCGGCCGCTCGACCTTTTCGCTCTTGGCCATCCCTTAGGGACGCTCAACAGTTTCGGCGTCATCAAGCCATTCGATCGTTTCCTTGCCGAGGCCGGCGGCGATGGCAGTTGCAGTCTCACGCCAGGCATTGAGTTCCGCAATGGCCAGATGCGGCTGGTTGGTTGCGAAAGAGGCTCGTGCTGCCGCCACGATCTCCGAGGCGCATGTTTCCCGGTCTATCTGGCTCAGGGCAAGCATCCAGGGAAATCGATCACTCATGCGGTTCGCGAGCGTCCCCTCTGTACTGGTGGTAACAGCAATTAACTGCGCGGCCAGTTCCAGCAGTGACGCACGTGCCCGGTCTGCGCTCTCGGACATGAGCACCAGATGCTCGCCGTCGCGTCGAGTGATTTGAATCGGGTGATCCGCTGCAGCGGCAAAGGCCTCAGCGGAGGCGCGGCTTAGTTCGGAAGACTGGAACGTCGTTCGGGAAGTGGCTAATGCGCTCATACACTTACACTACTTCAGACCATGTTCTGAAGTATAGCCAGCTGTCCCGCAGACGCCCACGTTGTGAATGCCTGCCCATGTAGGTCATGCCGTTTGATTCCCCGACGGTGATGAACCCACAGGCGCTCCGTCGCCGCTTGTTCATTCTGATGGCCCACTGATGTCTTGGCGGGTGGTCTCGCGTAGACCGGGTTCGCTGCAGCGCGCCCGTACGTTTGACAAGCCCGTCGTGCAGCCCAGAAGTCGTTCCGCTATCCGAACGACATCCCACCCGCAGAGAGACTCGGTGCCGATCGAAAACAAAGCAGACATAAGTGCGGACAATGTCAACACCCTCTTTGGCAGGACAAACCCAGCACCCTCAGCGTCTGGGCGGTAAATAGAGCGAGCTTTTGCAGCAAAGCCGCACCAAGGTCGGTGTCGTCATGTCGTACCCGTCACCAGGAACCATGAATAGGTGTTGGCCACCCACGACCAACCCGAAAGAACGGAACGAGGAACCACACACACCCAGCCACAGCAGGCGGAAGGCCCACCAGTCAGGGACTTGAACCCGCCACCCCACACACCTGAACAGGCCCCGCGGCAGTCAGGCCGTAGCCCGCGAACCAGCCGTCAGAGCGGCGCGACCACAAGCTTTGTCAACACGTCAAAGCAAAATCGCCTCTGACGAGGGAAAACATCGTGCCCGAGGTGGGACTCGAACTGCATTCGAGCCCTTGAAAACACTGGGAACGCCAGAAAACATACGGAATCCGAGGCAGTCCGGCCGACATATGGCCCAGTCCGACGCCGAATGTGTTGACAGTGTCAACACTCTCTTTTTGCCACTTCGAAGCATCTCCGAACCGCAGGTGAACGCACGGCTACCGTTTGACGAGGTGGGTCGCAATCGTCCCCGCGCTGTCCTGCAGTGTGATGTCGCCGGCTGCCACACCCACGACGAGATTGAAGGCCTCGTCAGTGCTGAAGTCATGCCGGGAGCCGTTGATCCAGAGCATCAGAACCATCAGCGTCCAGGCCGTGCGTTTATTCCCGTCGATCAGGGGGTGAAACCGCGCCACCGACTCCATGAGCGCCGCTGCCTTCGTCGCTAACTGCGGATAGGCTTCCACCCCCATCACAGTGGTCGCAGGCCTCGCCAGTGCCGAGGCCAGAAGCCCGATATCACGGACATGGTATCCAAACCGGTCAACGACCTGCAAAGCGTCCTCAATCTCGAGGTACTCGGTCACGCATCCTCAAGGCGCGTCAAAAGCTCCGCATCATGGCTCAACACGAAATCCAGACCCTCGCGGATATCACGGGTCCGACGGTGACGCTGCAGGACCAGCTCTGCACCCTGGAGCAACAACGCAGACTTCGACGTATGTTCCTCGGCAGCCAGCTGGTCCAAACGCCGGTCAAGATTTTCGGGAACACGCAGATTCATAGCCATTCACCAATGGTACCAAAACAGTACCAGCAAGGGTCCCGTCTCAGTTAAGTTGGCAACGCCGATCCGCTACCGTCAACAGCGCGGCCAGGGTACTGTCCCAAGTTCCATCACCGCTGTAGCGGCGGTGCCGCTCCCAAGCATCTGCCACGAACCAACTCGGCCGGCACATCCCGCCAAGCGATCCCGCAGCGGTATCGGTAAATAATGTCCTCGACCACCCGCCGGTCGTCCCGGAACGGGCGACCCCGGCGGCCAATGGAAGACGGCAGCAACGGCTAAATAAGGGCCCACTGCCCATCAGTCAAAACATAGAAATACGAGACACCCATCACGCATTCCGGACAGGCTTGGGAGACACGCCCTAGCGGCGTTCGAAGGTTCCCGTCAGCCTCGCCCGGCCCAAGGTGTGGTTGGAGAGCGCGGATTGCAGGGCGGCTGGGGTGTCATCAGTGCGAAGGTCCAGCCGTTCAACATCCATGGCGTGGACCACCAGCAAATACCGGTGCTGACCGTGCCCGGGAGGCGGGGCAGCTCCCACGAAACCGACAAATCCGGCATCGTTCTTCAATTGCACTGCACCAGACGGTAACCGGGAGTTGTCCCGGGAACCTGCACCGGCCGGGAGGGAGGTGACGTCTGCCGGGATGTTCACCACAGCCCAATGCCAGTAGCCCGCGCCTGGGGCATCGGGGTCGAAGACGGTGACTGCGTAGCTCCTGGTTCCCTCGGGCGCGCCCGACCAGGTGAGCTGGGGCGATTCGTCCCGCCCGCCGGATCCCAGGACGGCGCTGCGTTGAGCTTCCGGAAGAACCTCGCCGTCCTCGAAGGATTCGCTGATGACTTCGAAGGATTCGATCCCGGATGTTGGTGCAAATGGATCATGCGTTTTCATGGCTTCCTTTCACTTGCTGTCAAGCTCCGCACCCGTCAGTTCGACAGCAGGAGCGTCCTCTGCGGCGGTTTCAATGCAGTTGAGTTCGGCACGCGTGGGCGGATTAGCGCCAGCGCGTGAGACGGTCACGGCCGCAGCCCTGGCCGCGTGCGTGAGGAGCTGGCAAGGCGGGCCACTCTATCTCGTCTGTCACTGGGACAGCCTATCTAAGGGGTGGAATTTTGGCTTGGTAGCACAGAATTCGGGCGATCGAGCCCATTTCGCATCAAGAAAGTCGACGATAACCCACAACTGGACTCAAGAACTCCGCGGGCCTCATACGAGCATCAGGGGTTCATTCTGGGCTGGCTCCCTTTTAACACATGGCTTTCTCACTGCAAAAATCTACACCGCGCGACACGCTGCCTTGATCCAACTGTCCCGAGTGATCAGACGAATCATCGCTGCCTGTCATTCTGATGCTTCATCGTCGCTGGGGCCTCCGCGCAACCAGGGCCCAAGCGGTAGCTCCGCTGCAAGAACGACGCCCCGATCCATTGGCCGCGAACTGGAAGGCCTGGAGGCAGAGCGCGAGTACCAAGTCGCCCTGCCAGCGGGAGTCCCGATGCTTGGGTCAACTAGCTTGCCGATCGAGCCTGGACAAGAAGACGAAAGCAACCCGTTGGTAATGCAGTAGCCCAACCGGCCGCTATACGGACCGATCCGAAGCCGGAAGTGTGGACATCGTCCACACTTCCTTTTTGCCACATTCCAAGTGACGTCCGAACAGCTGCCGCGTGTGCATTAAGCACGCCGCAGCTGCTCCGGGGTTGCCCCGGGGAAGATGGGCTCCCAAGATCTTCAATCGGTCTGCCCCCTCACTTCTTTGAAGCGAATAACCGCAGGTGCAACGACCGTTCCCTCACTCAGTTGCCGTCGTCGGCGAAAACTGTCGATCGGACGATTTGGAACTCGTCCGTGTTGAGTCGCCGACAGGGGCACGTGGCCGATCGGTCGACCGCCCCGAGCGCTACGGTTATGTTGGGGTAGCACCCGTTGTAGGTACTCACCGAGTGGTTGCCATCAGCAGTGAGAGCTTCCCCGACTGCTGGATAAAACAGCTGAGGAGACGCCATGACGGTCACTTTCAACCACACCATCGTCTACGCAACGGACAAGCGCCGTTCGGCGGACTTCCTGGCGAACGTGCTCGGACTGCCGAAACCCCAAGCCATGTGGTCATTCATGACCGTGCCCCTCGACCACGGAGTGGCCCTCGATTTCGCCACCGCGGACCGGCCCATCTCCCCGCAGCACTACGCCTTTCTCGTCAGCGAGGAGGACTTCGACGGAATCTTCGCAAGGATCCAGGCCCAGGGCATCTCCTACTGGGCTGACCCGGGACGGTCCCGCCCCCAGCAAATCAACCACAACGACGGCGGACGTGGCGTCTACTTCGCGGATCCTGACGGGCATTTCCTCGAGGCGATCACGCGTCCATACGGATCGGGTGCTGCATGAAGTCCTTGGTACCCTGACGGTCGCCTTTTGCAGCTCGCCCGTCCTTCTGGGAGCGGAGCGCCGCAGTTGCTGCCAGATCTGCTGGATTAGAACGGCCTGAAGATACACGTCTGTCGTCTCCGACACCGCTGCCGGTTGGCATGCACGCCCTGCGGCCGCTCTGTCTGGAAGCCCCGATGCGTAGAAGATTGCAGCGCTCAACGACACTCTGTTCAGCTATGTGTCGATGTAAATTGTGCCCTGATATTTGCAAAGACGGGCCGTGAGCGCAGTCCGGGGCCTTATGTCCCTCATTACGGTGCCCGTACCAGCCCTCGTGATGGTGCACCGTAACAACACCTGGGGCGGCAAAAAGTCAAGCTTTGTCAACAGTCAGAAGAGAAAAAGCTGCTGACCTGCGGAAACACGTGCCCGAGGTGGGACTCGAACTGCATTCCAACCCTTACAAACACTGGGAACCCGCGGAAACATGCGGAATCCGAAGCAGTCCGAAGACTGAACGAGCGAGTCCGAGCCGAAAACTGTGGACAATGTCCACACCCCAAATTCACCCGTCTCAGCACTCCAAAACGGCAGCGGCACCCAGCTGAGGAACGCGGTTCTTCTCTGCGCTGGAAGTCCGCGTGGGTGGGCCCGGCCCCTGCTTTGGCTGACGCCTCCTGCAGCTCTTGGGCAGAGAAACACATGACGGAGGGGCGCGGAATGCCCGCACGTGATCCCAGGATCACCAAGCACCTGTCGACAGGAAACCTGCCATTACCGCTTCACGAGGTGCGAGGCAATCATCCCCGCGCTGTCCTCCAACAAGATGTCGCCGGCGGCCACTCCCACAACGAGACTGAACGCCCCATCAGTGCTGAAGCCATGCCTGCAGCCATTGATCCAGAGCATCAACACCATCAGCGTCCACGCAGTCCGCTTGTTCCCATCGATCAGCGGGCGGAACCCTGCCGCAGACTCCATAAGCGCTGCCGCCTTCATCGCTAACTCCGGGTAGGCTTCCACACCCATGACCGTCGTTGCCGCACGGGCCAAGGCCGAGGCCAAGAGTCCGATATCGCGGATATGGAACCCATACCGGTCAACGACCTTTCAACATGTCCCGCTACCAGTCGAACATCAGTTCAGGGACTGTTCGCACAAGGGCGGTGCTGTCCTTCAATTGCTCGAAGGGCGTGACACTTGACGGCGCTTTAGACATTGTGGCCTATCTGTCGCTACACGTTGGTTCCCTTCAAATCGGGTGTTGTGCGTCCGGCCAAGCCGATGTTCGGCGGCATTGCAACAATTGAAGAGGCCTCCAGTCTTCTTTCTACACCCTTGGGGCTAGGAGTCGGCCGCTGGATCCGCGTACGAGCAGCCTGGTCCGCAGGACCGAATCACCCGTCTGCACAATGCGCGGATTTTTGCCTTCGCCGGAAAGGGCAGCCAGGAGGAGGTCCAAGGCCGCTGCACCGCATGCGCTGAACGGGGAAGCTACGGTGCTCAGCGCCGGCGTCGTAAAATCCGACCCGAAAATGTTATCGAAGCCCACCACGCTGAAGTCGTCAGGTACCTTCACCCCTGCTTCCTGGAGTTCCTGCATCAGCCCGATGGCCAGCAGGTCATTATAGCATAGGGCTGCGGTGGCGCCGGACGCGATGACGTCCCGGGCAGCGAGTCTTCCCCCCTCGGTCGTGGGCGCCGTGCTGGGAATGAGCTGCGCTTCCCTCCCGGTCCACTCACAGGCCAGGCGGAAGCTGTCCCAACGACGTGCGGATATCCATGACTGCTCAGGGCCCGCCAGGAAAGCGATCCTGTGGTGGCCATTGGACCCCAGGTGGCGGACTGCTTCGTTGACCCCGGACTCTACGTCCGGGACAACCGAAGCAATGCCATCGACGCAACGGTTGAGCACAATCACGGGCCTTATTCCGTTGAGCGCGCGGATCTCCGGATCGAACATGCGGGGGCTGGCCAGGATGATGCCGTCAGTGGACGCCTGCATGCGTTGGACAATAGCGGTCTCTGTCGATGCCGACTCGGCCGATTCGGCCAGCACCAACGTGAAGCCACGTGCTGCGGCCTCGGACTGGGCACCGCGGATGATGTCGAAGAAGCTGGGGTTGGTGATGTCCGAGACGATGAGCCCGACCATGCCCGTGCGGCCGGTGGGCAACGCCCGGGCAAGCGGATTGACGCTGAAGTTGAGCTCCGCTGCAGCCTCCTCGACGAGCTTCCGCGTCTTGACACTGACCCGGGCAGGGTTGCCTAAGGCGCGAGACACGGTGGAGGCATTGACCCCCGCCAGTTTGGCGATGTCGTAAATCGTGGCCCTGGCACCGGCTGCGCGTGAGCTTTTTGACATGTCTACATTTCTTCCGAATCGATGATGCTCATGACGTGCCGGATAGGCGCGTCATGCAGAGATAGCCTGGATGAGCCGGCAGACACCACCTTCATCGAGTACGGCCTTCCCCGTCAGTGACTCACGTGCCTCTAGGCCTTTGCTATGTGCAAGCTCGGAGTCCAGCCGACGCTGGTTGCGGCCGGTGCTGAATCGGTCACATCAAGCACAGTGGTAAGTTCGGCAGTGGAACTGCCTCCGACCCAGACGTCAATGGTGGTGGCGTCCTGCACGTACCCGCCCGTGACCGCGCTCCAGTACTGCAGTTGGTCCGGGCCGAGGGTGAATTCAACGGTCCGCCTTTCGCCTGCTGCGATCTTCACGCGTTCGAACGCTTTGAGTTCCCGGACAGGCCTCGACGAGGTTCCGTATCGCTGGTGGATGTACAGCTGCACCACTTCTTCCGCGGCGGAAGCTGACGTGTTGGTTACCTCAACGGTTGCTGTGACGGATTCACCGACCCCAATCGAGCCGCGGTCCAGCTGGAGGTTGGCGTAGTCGAAGGTGGCGTACGACAGGCCATGCCCGAAGGGGTACAGAGGTGTGCTGCTTTCCTCCCAGTAGCGGGCTTGCTGATCCTGAGGAGCAAAAGTCCGATAGTGGGAATACACCATGGGCACCTGGCCCACGTGGCGCGGCCAGGTGAACGGTAGCCGGCCCGCCGGCGAAGTGTCACCGAAAAGTACGGAGGCGACGGCGTCTCCTCCCCTGGTGCCCGGGTACCAGGCCTGCAGGATTGCCGGGACGTTCGCGTCGGCCCATCGAAGGTCCAACGGCCGGCCGGACATCACGACGAGGACGACGGGAGTGCCCGTTTTGACGATTTGACGCAGTTGTTCCTCCTGGGCGCCCGGCATTTCAAGCGTGGACGTTGAGGCGTTCTCCCCAATCTGGTTCTGCCGCTGTCCGACGACGACAATAGCGATGTCTGATTCGGCGGCGAGCTGCACGGCTGTCCGGATTTCGGCGGCGTCGTCGTAGTCGTCCTGTGTCGCGACGACGGTGGAATCCATCTGGTCGAACATGGACGGGAAGATCCGTTCTGGAATGCCGGCTCCAGGTGCATAGACGACGTTGACAGTGTCGCCTAGCCGTGATCGCAGACCTTCGAGGATTGTCACGGTTTCCTTGGTGTCGTGATCAAAGACCCACGGTCCAAGGGTGTCACGCTTGCTGTCGGCGAGCTGGCCGATCACCGCAACAGACGTCAGCGAAGACGCCGCGAGAGGCAGTGCACCTGCGTCGTTCTTCAGGAGCACGAGCGACGCCTCAGCTGCTGAGCACGCCAGATCGCGGCTCTCAGTCCCTGCCAGCACCACGGCCGCTGCCTCTTCATCAACATAGGGCGATTCGAACAGGCCAAGCTCGAACTTAACTTTGAGGATCCGGCTGACGGCATCATTGATGACCTCTTCTCCTACCAGGCCGTCCCGTACCGCTTGAGCAAGGCGAGAGAAAGCTGGGTCCACCATGCACATTTCCATGTCAACGCCGGCTGTCACAGCTCGAACGGCTGCGTCGGTCAGGTCTTTCGCGAAGTGCTGGGTTTCGAGAGACCGCACTGCGTTGTTGTCGGAGACCACAAAGCCAGTGAAGCCAAGGCCGTTACGCAGCACGTCACTGAGCAGACGGCGGTTCCCGGATGCCGGGACCCCGTTGTAGTCCATGTACGCGGTCATGACGGTGGCGGCACCGGAGTCGATCGCTGCACGGAATGGCGGTAGGTACACGTTCCACAGTTCGGAGTCGGAGATGTCTGCGTCGTCGTAGTCACGACCTCCACGGGACGCACCGTAGCCGGCAAAATGCTTCGGTCCGGCCAGGATGCTGTCCGGTCCCAAGCTACCTTGAAAGCCCCGCACCTGAGCGGCCGCAATTGCAGCACCGAGCACCGGGTCCTCACCGGCGCCCTCAATAATGCGTCCCCAGCGGGGATCGCGCGCGACGTCGACCATGGGGGCAAATGTCCAGTGGATCCCCACTGCACGCGTCTCGCGCGCAGCTGTCGCCTGGACTGCCTCGATGGTCTGGGGCGACCAGGTGGCCGCCAGAGCAAGTGGGACCGGAAAGATCGTTCGAAGCCCGTGGATGACGTCGAAACCGAACAACAGGGGAACACCGAGCGGGCTTTCTTCGACGGCGAGGCGCTGCATTCTGTTGGCCGTTGCCGCATCTTTGACGAAGAGAATCGATCCGGTAAGCCCGTCGCGGATGGCGCTTTCAACAATCGTGGGCTGCTCGGCGTAAGCGCGCTGCTCGGGCGGAAGAAGGGAAACGTCGAGGCCCTCGGGAACCTCGATGCCCAAGTGGAAGAATTGCGTGAGCTGCCCAACCTTCTCCTCGAGCGTGAGCCTGAACAAAAGGTCAGCGACCCGCTCCTCGATAGGGAGCGTTGCGCGGCGGAAGGGTAGGTCAGTCATGATGTCCTTCGATGTGGTAACAGAGGCGGCAAACCTGCCGGATTCCTGAGGATGTTTGTCTTGGTGCATGCGGTTGCGGAGGGAGATCATCGGCTCCCCCCCCACCGCAGATCAGCAACCGCCGGTATCGGTAAAGGCGCCTATGTGTACAGCAGCGGGTAGTTGCATCAGTCGCCGGTCAAAGGCCTTTACAGAGCTGACCAGCCGGCGTCGGAGGCGAGGACGGCACCATTGATATTGGTACCGTCGTCGCTGAGTAGGAAGGTGATAGACGCAGCCAACTGTGCGGCCGTCGCCGGAGTGGGGATGTTTGCCTGCATGAGCGGGCCGAGTCGTTCTGCCGCCATCTGGGACCCGAAGTTCGCAACAATGCCGGTAATGGTTGGGCCGGGGGCGACCGCATTGAAACGTAGGCCCTTAGGGCCATAGATCACGGCGGAGTTTTTGGTCAGGCCCACAACGGCGTGCTTGGAGGCCGTATACGCCGCACCGGCGGCCGAGCCACGGATGCCGGCCTCGGAGGAGACGTTCACGACCGAGCCCGCACCGGCCTCAAGCATGAGGGGGACAACGGCGCGGGTGAGGCGCATGAGGGCGGTGACGTTGATCCTGAAGACCCGGTCCCAGAGTTCGTCGTCCACCTCGTGGATGGGTGTGAAGTTGTCCATGATCCCCGCGACGTTGGCAAGGGCATCCACCCGCCCACCGGCAGCAGTGATGACCGCGGCGATAGTTTCCTCGGTAGAGATGTCACCGGCTACGGGCACCAGATCCAGGCCGCTGTTCTCTTCCACCAGAGCGTCGAGGCGCTCTTTGCTGATGTCCGCGGCGATTACCCTCCCTCCCTCTTTGGCGATACGTAGCGCGGTCGCCTTCCCAATGCCGGAAGCTGCGCCGGTGACGATGACTGATTTTCCTGCGAATCGGTTTGTGGTGATGGCTTCATACCAGGTGGCTTCGTTGCCCATGATGTCCTTCCAGACGGTGATGTTAACTCGGCGGGAGCCGAAGCCAACTAGCTTATGACACTCTGTGTCATTATGTAAGGGGGGGGAATGCTGGCGGGATACCTTCGGACGAACGGCTCTCCCCCACCCGCTCACGAGGACGGCGACTAAGCTCAACTAAAAAAGAACCGGGCTGTAGGTCTGAGGTGCGAGTGGGTGTGAAACCGCTTTGTCAGGTTCAGCTTCTTAATTCAGGGGCGGTTCAACCGGCTGTCGAAGTGCTTACCGCACGCCGCGAACCTTCATTGCGATAACTATCCCGCCAAAAAGTGCCAGCGCCGCGGCGACAAAATAGAGAACCGTATAATTTCCGGTACCCGTTCCAACTGTTAGGAGCAGCGGTGCCACCCCAGGAGCAAGCACCCCGGGAATTTTTTGCGAGAAGCCCGTGATCGCCATGTACCGCCCCGCCTGGGTCTCACGGTGGGGCAGGACGTCGAGTACCACCGCTTGACCGACCGCGATGAACACCGCGACGCCGAATGACGAGATCAAGCTGCCTGTGAGGAGAAGTGTCAGGTCATACGCGAGTGCGGAGACAACTGAACCTCCCGCAAAAAAGACCACGCCGAGGACGATGAACAGGCGCCGGCGCTGCAGCCGGTCACTGAGCCAACCGACGCCGAGCGACCCAAGCATTGCGGTGATGATGCTCAATCCGGAGCTAAGGGCCATAAAGCCAACGACGTCCGCGACCGGCACAGAGAGCCGTTGTGCATAGAAAAATGTGGAAAAGCTTGTGGTAAGCGTCAGCCCAAGGAAGAAGATGAACCTGCCGAGCCAGTTCCATCCGAAGTCGGGCATGCGGCGCGGCCGGAAGGCATAGCTGCCGAGTATGCGACGCACCGAGAGACGGTCCAAGTACACTGCCCCACGGGAGTCCGCTTCCGGT